>DASUSL010000360.1:0-27392 GCA_036375135.1 Thermoanaerobaculia bacterium
CCGCCGCTTGGGGAATGGTGCAACGGAGCGGCGCCTGGCTCGCTTACCAAAGCGGCGGCTGTCGCCACCGCACTCCTAGACTACGACCCAGAGCGCCTGGCGGCGCGCGAAGGCCTGCTTCGCCGTGAGCATCAACTGCACGTACGTTTCGAGCTCGAGGTTCACCTCGTCGCTCTCCAGCAGTTGCGCGGCGAGCGACATCAGCTCCACGTCATCCGTCGGCAGCGACGCCGCGGCGGCGAACTGCTGCAGCTCCGCGAGCAGCGCATCGAGACTGCCCACCTGCAACGGGTCCGCGAGGTTGGCCACGGCCACGTGCGACACACCCTCGGCGCCCGGCACGTACACGGCCTGGTACGCATCGACGGTCGTGATCTGCGGCGCGGCATCCAGCGCCCGCATCACGCGCGTCTGCAACGCGCGCCAGCCGGCGGCGTCGACGGGATCGGAGCGGTACGGCTCCGTCCCGCCGGGAGTGGGCAGCACCGCGCCGATGGCGGCGCCGAGTCCCGCTCCGAACACGTCCCGCGCGGTGCCGACTACGAACGTCAGCGCCATCTACTTCGTGTGCATGTCGATGATGCGGTGGATGGCGCGCGTGCAGACGTCGCAGAAGCCGACCTCGTTCCGCGTGAACATGATGCAGTCCGCCTCCGGCCGGTACAGCCCCGTGGCCTCGTACGACGCACCCTCGAACGCGCCCACCTTGTTCGCGTACTTTTCCTCGGCCAGCATCTTCGTCTCGATGGCCTGCTCGCGGCGGAAGAGCGCGTCCATCTCCGATTCCGGCACGTTCGCATTGCGCAGCTTCGCGCGCTCGGCCTGGTACTCGCGCTGCTGCTTCTCGAACGCCTCCTTGTTCCACGGCGTCGGCAGCGGCGTGCCGGGCGTGACCATCTCCATCCACTTCGGACGCGCGCCGTTGGCGGTGATGTTCGGCTCCCACGGCTCGGGGTGATCCGTGCCGCCCGTTTCGTAGGCCACCTGCGACGTGTAGTACTCGTCGCCCAGGCCGGCGAAGTGATGGCCGAACTCGTGGACGAAGACGTATTCGGAGAACGCGGAGTCGACCGACGACGTCGCCTGATCGTTGAAGATCCCGCCGCCGCCGTACTGCTTCTCGTTCACCAGGATCTCGATGAAGTCGTACGGCGCGGCCGAGGCCGCGTCGCGCATCGCTTTGTTGTCGAGGGTGAGCACGTAGCGCTCGGAGTCGAAGATGTTGTACTCGACGCCGGTCACGGTGCGGCGGTCGTCGCGTGTGCGCGGACGGTGCACGCCGCTCTTCGACGCCGGCAGCTCCAGCACGCGCACGTTGAAGTCGCTCTTGCGGGACTTGAACGGCTCCGTGGCGAACAGCTTGCCGGCCAGGCGCTCGACGTCGCGCCGCAGCTTCGGCATCTCCGCCTCGGTGTATCCCTCGCCGATGATCAGGAGGTCGACCTTCGTCGCCGGCGAGCCGTTGTCGAGGTACGACCACACCTTGCCGGCCGGACGTCCGGCGGAGGGATTGACGAAGCGCGAGGCCGGATCGACGACCGTCGACCAGACCTGCTGAAACGCGTTCTGCGCGTCGCGCTTGCTGAGCCGCACCTGCACCGGCTTCGACGGCCACGGGAAGCGCAGCGACTCGTGGAACGTGGCCGCGCGCTCTTTGGCCTCGGGCGTGGTCTCGTACTCGCCGTAGACCGAGGCGAAGCCGCGCGAGTAGATGACCTGGTTGGTCTCGCGGTCGATGACCTCGAAGTAGTACTTGCCGAGGTTCGACGTGTCGACGAGACGGGTGCGCGAGCCGGGCCAGGGGCCGTCGTTGAGGACGCCCTGCAGCGCCACGATCTCGTCGCCCTTCGGCGTGGAGGTGTGGAAGTAGTCGACGCGCATGGTGCGGCCGAAGTCAAAGTCCGCCGCGAAGAGCGGCAACGAAGCGACAACAATCAGCAGGAGAGCTTTCAGACGCATACGGCGGATTGTATTCTCGGACGATGCTCGCGCTCCTGCTCTCCGCCGCTCTCGCCGCGCAGGTGCAGGAAACGATCAACGTGGAGCGCGTGCTGGTCGACCTGCGCGTGACCAACGACGCGGGCGAGCCGGTGGTGGATCTGGCGCCCGCCGACTTTGACGTGCGCATCGCCGGCAAACGCGCGATCGTCGAATCGGTCGAGTGGGTGCCGGATGTATCACGGGCTTCAGCCCGTGCCGCGCTCGCCGCAACCGAGGGACAGGCTGAAGCCCGTCCTGCGTCGGGCCGCACCATCGTCCTCTTCGTCCAGACCGACTTCGCCCGCCACCCGACCCGCACGCACGGCCAGCTCAACTTCCTCCGCTACGCCGACGACATGATCGCGGCGTTCGCGCCGGAGGATCGCGTGGCCGTCTTCTCCTTCGACTCGCACCTCAAGTTCCGCCTCGACCTCACCAGCGACAAGCAGCGGGTCGTCGAGGCGCTCACCGATACGATCTCCATCGACCATCCCGGGCCGCCGCCGGCGGTGCCGGAGCCGTCGCTCGCGCCGCATCTCAGCCGCGACGCGATGCGCCGCGCCGCGCATTCGGAGACCGCGCTGCTGCTCGTCGCGCACGCGCTGAAGCAGGTGCCGGGAACGAAGTCGCTGCTGCTGATGGGATGGGGACTCGGCGAGCGCAGTCCGTACGGCGTGCGCATGAAGCGCGACTGGAAGGCCGCGCGGCACGCGCTCGACGCCGCGCGTGTGAGCATCTTCGCGCTCGACACGTCGTACGCCGACTATCACGACCTCGAAGTGGGGCTGCAGGCCGCGGCCGCGGAGACGGGCGGCTTCTACGCGAAGACGCATCTCTTCCCCGGCCTCGCCGTCGAGCGTCTGCAACGCACACTCACCGGCCACTATGAGCTGACGCTGCGCGCGTCCGAGTCGCTGAAGCGCGACACGCATCCGCTCGACGTGCGCGTGAAGCGCCGCGGCGCGCGCGTGCTCGCGCCGATGTCCGTGGTGATTCGCTAACGCACGGGCCCGCTGCTTGCACAACATTCTGTGCAGGAGGATTTCTGCATGGCAGCAAAGTACGGGAAGAAAGCATCGGACAAAGTGGAAACCGAGATGCACAAATACAAACGCGGGACGCTGAAGAGCGGCTCGGGCAAGAAGGTGACGAGCCGTAAACAGGCCATCGCCATCGGCCTCTCGGAAGCGCGCCGCGAAGGCGGCAAGGTGCCGTCGAAGAAGGCGTCTTCGTCCTCGGGATCGTCGAAGAAGGCTTCGTCGACTTCGAAGAAGGCTTCGTCATCCTCGTCGTCGAAGAAGGGCGGAGCGAAGAAGGCGTCGTCGTCGAAGAAGGCGTCGAGCTCCTCGAAGAAGACTTCGTCGTCGTCGAAGAAGGCTTCGTCCTCGAAGAAGGCTTCATCGTCGAAGAAGAGCAGCTCTTCGAAGAAGTCGTCGAAGAAGAAGTAGGCCGATCAGGAGTCGCAAAGTCTCAAAGCCGCAAAGTCGCAAAGCGGATATCGTTGAGACTCTGAGGCTTTGACACTTTGCGACTCCGCACCGCCCTCCTCGCGCTCTTCGCCATCGCCCTCGCCTGGTCCGCCGTCCGGCCGCACGACTGGTTCACCTGGGTGCTGGAAGTGTTCCCCGCGGTCATCGGCGCGGTGCTGCTCATCGCCACACGCAGGCGGTTCGCGCTCACGCCGCTCCTCTACCTCCTCCTCTTCCTCCACGCGCTGATCCTCGTCATCGGCGGGCATTACACCTACGCGCTCGTTCCCTTCGGCTTCTGGATGCGCGACGCGTTCGGCTTCGCGCGCAACCACTACGACCGCATCGGCCACTTCGCGCAGGGCTTCGTCCCCGCCATCGTCGCGCGCGAGATCCTCATCCGCCGCAACGTGGTGCGCGGGCGCGGCTGGCTCTTCTCCACCGTCGTCGCGTTCTGCCTCGGCATCAGCGCCGCGTACGAGCTGCTCGAGTGGATCGTCGCCGCGCTGTCCGGCTCGAAAGGCGACTCCTTCCTCGGCACACAGGGCGACGTCTGGGACACGCAGAAAGACATGGCCCTGGCACTCCTCGGCAGCATTGCCGCGCAGCTCACGCTCTCGCGCCTGCACGACCGCCAGCTCTCCTCGGTTGACGCGCCCGCCCCGGTCGGCTATCTTCATCGCCCCGCCGCGGAATAGCCCCCGCGGCCGGTTCGTTGACAGGTTTCCGATCGTTCACGATGGAAAGATCGTAGGCGCTTAGCTCAGTCGGTAGAGCATCACCTTCACACGGTGGGGGTCAGCGGTTCGAGTCCGCTAGCGCCTACCAACGATCGAAACACAGTCCCCTAGCTCAGTTGGTTAGAGCGCTACCTTGACACGGTAGAGGTCAGCGGTTCGAGTCCGCTGGGGACTACCATCCGATCCAAGCACAACGCCGTCCCCGAACCGGGGACGGCGTTTTTGTTTGGCCGCTACTGCGTGACCCGCACCGCGTTCAGGTTGAAGTACTCCTGCTCGGCATGCACGCGCAGGACGTGGTTGCCCGCCGTGAGACTCACGCCCGCTTTCCCGTACCACGCGAACGTCCCCCACCATCCCGTGCTCGGGACGGTGATCGGGCCGGTGACGTCGGTGCCATCGACCTCGACGTGGAAGCGGCTGGTCGTCCACTCGCTGCTGACGTGCAGCTCGAGGTTGTACGTTCCCGCGACCGGCACGTGGATCGTGTACTCCAGCCACTCGCCGCTCTGGATGTTGTTGACCACGTAGCCACCCGTGGCGTTGCTGCCGGACGAGGCGGCGAGGATGTCGACGTCTTCGCTCGTGCGGTACTGCCCGCCCGCGTTGCCGGCGACGACGTCGTGATACGCGCTTCCCTCACCGCCGCGGTCGAAGTCCTCCGCCTCGATCGTGCCCGGCACCGCGAGCGCGGTGCCGCTGTACGGCGACTGCGTGATGATGCGGATGGCGTCGAGGTTGAAGTACTCCTGCTCGGCGTGCACGCGCAGCACGTGCTGGCCAGCGGTCAGCGTCACTCCTTTGCCCACCCACGCGTACGTTCCCCACCAGCTGGTGTTCGGTACGGTCAGAGAGCCCGTGACGTCGACGCCGTCGATCTCCACGTGGAAGCGGCTGGTCGTGTACTGACTGCTGACGTGCAACTGCAGCATGTACGTCCCCGCGCTCGCGGCGTTGATCGTGTACTCCAGCCACTCGCCGGTCTGGATGTTGTTGACCGCGTGTCCGCTGGCGTTGGTGCCGGAGGCCGGCGTGTAGATGTCGACGTCTTCGCTGGTGCGGTACACGCCGCCGGCGTTGCCAGTGCCGAGGTCGTGATAGGCGACGCCTTCGCCGCCGAGGTCGAAGTTCTCTGCTTCGAAGGTGCCGGGGACGGCGAAGGGAGAGCCGGTGTAGGGCGACTGGGTCGGCGTCGAGCTTCCCCACTGCCCGCTGATCGCGCCGGCGGTGGCGGTGTTGACCGCGTCGACGTCGGCGCCGATGTCTTTGCCGTCCGTGCCGGCGTCGTTGTACGGGCTCGTCGACGCCAGCCGGTAGTCGTTGTTGCGCCAGTCGACGAAGCCGACGTCGTCGAGCGTCGCCGGATAACACGTCGTCGCGGGCGCGCAGCTCTGCGACGGGTAGATGCTCGACGGCGCGCCGACGATCACGTTCTTCGCGAACGTGTAGTTGGCCGTGTACGTGTTGAACGCCGGCGTCCCCTCGCCGACGTTGCCGCCGAAGATGCCGTAGGTGCCGCGCTCGAAGAGGTTGTTGCGGAGGATCGGGTTCTGATGCTTGTCGTCCGTGACCGACGAGTCGCCGAAGATGACCACCGCGCTGCCGGCGCGCGTCGTGTTGTGGTCGAGGACCACGTCGAGGATGCCGCCGGGACGCCCCGCGCTGCCGACGTTGAGCAGTTGGAACGTGCGACCGCTGACGCCGTAGACGACGTTGTCGCGGATGAGGATGCGCGCGGTCTGCTGGCTGACGTAGTTGTCGTCGGTGCCGCTGACGTTGAAGCCGCCGACGGTGTTGCGCAGGATGTTCTTCTGGAACGTGACGTCCTCCACCACGCACCAGGAGCAGTTGCCGTCCTGGTTGCGCACGGTGAAGAGCACGGCCATGCCGGCCTGCCCGTCGACCCAGTTGTTCTCCATGACGTTGCCCTCGACGAGCACGCGGCGGGCATTCTTCAGTTCGAAGATGTTCTTGACCGACCAGTGGATGCCGGCGTACGTCGGATCGCCGACCTTCCAGCTCATCGGCTTGAAGAAGTGGTTGCGCCGCACTTCGACGTCCGCCGGCACGAGGCCGGAGATGCCGGGGTCGGCGCCGCCGATGAGGAGGTTCTCGCCGGCGCCCTCGAGGTAGTTGTTCACGATCTTGTACGGCCCGGGTCCGTTCCATCCGCCGATGGCCTGCGAGTCGGCGCCGACCTCGTGAAACTGCGACAGGTACGAGTCGATGACCGCGGTGCGCGCGCTGTTGAGCGCGATGCCGCGGCGGATGTTGCCGGTCGCGTTGCCATGGATGTAGCAGCGGTCGAAGACGAGGTCGGTCGGCACCTGCGAGGTGCTGGTCTGCGGGCTCGCTTCCAGCGAGATCACGTTGTACGTCAGCGACGCCGTGCTGGCGATCTCGATGCCGGCGAAGCGGTAGTGATGCGCCGCGGACGCGGTCGTGAGCACCGGCGCGGAGTTGTTCGTGACCAGCTTCGGCATGAGCGAAGCGTGCGACGGCGTGACGCGCGTGCCGGGCGCGGGGAGGCTGGCGAGCGCCGACGAGCGGATGTAGATCCAGCCCGTGCCGCTCTTGTTCGGCAGCGTGAAGTTGCCGGTGAAGGTGGCGCCCGCCTGCAACTCGATGATGTCGCCGGGCTGCGCGTCATTGAGCGCCGCCTGGAAGCTGCCGCCCGCATTCACGGGGATGACGCTGCCGGACGGCGGCGCGTACGTCGTGTCGAGAAACACACGCGGCAGCTCCTGCGCCGACGCGATCGATGCGCACAACGACAACAGCATGACTCGGAAAAATGGGTGCATTGGGTCTCCTTTACGGCCGCGTTGGCCGTGCCGCGATGCGCTGCAGCTCCGATGCCTTTTTGATGGAATGACGGCCTCTGCGCCGCACCGGCGTTTTTGCTTTTGTTCACAGTCGCGGCGCACCCGCGGGACTACGCTCGCTCCATGCTGACGCTGCTGCTCGCGGCATGGGTGACGGTGACCGGCACGGTCCGGCACGAGGGCGACGCGCTGCCGGGCGTGACCGTGACGCTGACCCGCGGCACGATGGCGCGCACGGCCGTCACGAATGAGCACGGCCGCTACTCGTTCAGCGGCGGCGAGGCAGGCTCCTGCGAGCTGCGCTACGAGCTGGACGGCTTCCGCACGGAGGAACAGCGCGTCCGCGCGGGCGATGACGTTCCACCCGTGCAACTGGAGCCGACGCTGCGATCCGTCATCGCCGGTTGCGGCGTGAGCGCGTGCAGCCCGGAGCCGCCGGCGACGCCTTGGGACCTGCCGCTCTGCAGCGAGCAGGAACAGAACCGCATCGCCATCGAGGCGGCCGCGAATGGCGACCGCTCCGCGCTCGAGCTGCTCCGCACGCGCTACGCGCAGACCGTCTCGCTGCAGGAGCGCGACGTCATTGCCGCCGTGCTGCTCGACGACGCGCCGGTGCGGGACGAGCTCCTCGCACGCGCCGCGGTCTGCGTGCGCTTCCCGGACGGCGAGGCGCCGGAGTACCTCGCGTGGTGCGCGGAGCGGCAACTACCGGCCGAGGATCACTGGTGGAGCTCGTACAGTGGCCTCGCCACGATCGCGGCGCATCGCAGCGCACGCGCGCTCCTGCTCGAAGCGCTCGACACGGACAGTCCTCAGCTCGTGGAGATTGCCGTCACCGGGCTCGCGTACCAGCGCCATCAGGCCGCGATCCCCGCCATCCAGCGAGCGCTCCGGCGCTTCTCCGAAGACGACGCCGATTCGCTCGCCTTCGCCCTCATCGGCTTCGGCTCCCGCGCCGCCGATGCAGTCGCGCACGAGCATCTCGACGAGAGGCGGCGCGCCGAGTACGACGAGTTGCGCGCGCTGCTCCGGGAGCAACCATGAACTTCCTCCTGGCCGCGCTCGTGACCGTCTCGTCGCTCGTCATCGACAGCACGGGCGGCCCACTGCCCGGCGTGACGGTGACGCTCTCGAACGGCACGCTCACGCGCACCGCGGTCACGGACGCCGGCGGGCGCTACACGTTCGAAGGGGTGCGCGAAGGGACGTACGACTTTCGTCATGAGCTCGCCGGCTTCGAGCCCGCGGTGCAGCGCGCGCACACCGGCGCCGTCGCGCCGCAGGTCCTGGAGATGCGGGAGGGGGCCGAGGCCATCACCATCGCCTGCGGCCCGCGGTGCGGCGAGGAGGCGCCGGCGGCGCCATACGACATGCCGCGCTGCGCCGATCGCGATCTGAACGAGACATTGCTCGAAGCCGCCGCCGCCGGCGACCGCTCCGCACGCGCGCTGCTGCGGACGCGTTACGCGCACGCGGTCTCGTTCGACGAGCGCCATCAGATCGGCGCCGCGCTCCTCGACGATGGCGACGTCTGGAACGAGCTGTTCGCGCGTGCGAGCATCTTCCTGCGCTTCCCGCGCGTCGGCCACCGCTACTCGCCCGAATTCCTGCAGTGGTGCGACGCCAACGGCCACGCCCCGGAGATCTGGTCCGCGTCCCACGACGCGCTCATGGCCATCGCCAAAGACCGGCGCGCGCGCGACCTCCTGCGCCGGGCGCTCCAGTCGCACGACGAGGAGGCCGTGTGGACCGGCCTCCTCGGCATGGTCGAGCTGCGCGATCGCTCCTCGCTCGCGCTCATCGAGGACACGCTGCGCCGCTTCCCCGACCAGGCCTCGATGATGGCGCTCGCGCTCGTGAGCTTCGGCTCCCGCGACGCCGACGCCATCGCCATGAAATTCATCAGCGACGACCTGCGCGCCGAATACGAGCGCGCGCGCGACGAGCAGCGCTGATGCTGGCCGCGCTGCTGCTCGTCGCCGCCACCGTGCAGGGCACCGTCCCCATCGACGACGGCGAGCCGCTGCCGGGCTGCGTCGTCCGTCTCGGCACCCGCGCCGAGACCATCACCGACGCCGGCGGACGCTACACGTTCTTCGACGTGCCGCCCGGCAGGTACGACCTCGACTTCGAACTGTTCTGGCTGAAGTCCACGCGGCAGCACGTCACGGTGGCAGGACGAAGCCGCCCTGCCCGTCATCGCCCGCGCGATCCAGCGATTCCCCGACCGCACCTATTTCAGGACGGCGCTCGAGCCGTTCCGCTCGGCCGAAGCGCGTGCGCTCATCGCGTCGACGCCGCCCCCCGCACCTTCCGCCCCGGCACAGTGAACACGTAGCGCTCCCCTCCGGTCGCCGCGCCCGATGCGAGTTGCGTGACGTCGAACGTGAACGTCGTTCCCGGCGCGAGCTTCGCGTCGCGGCGAAGCTGCATCCGCACGGAGATCGTCTGCTGTTCGCCCGCGCGGAACGGCAACCCGGTCAACTGCGCGCGCAGCGGATCGGTGATGCGGATCGTCGTCGGCCCCGTCACCTCGAATCCCACCATGCGCCCGCCCGCCGCCTTCCACTTCGCCATCAGCGCCTCGCCGAGGTCGATGGTGATCTCGCCGTGGCGGGTGAACGGATTCTTTGCCTCGCGCTCCGGCACCGCGAAGCGGAGCGTCAGCGCGACCTCGCGATCGAGCACGTTGCGCACGATCACCTTGCCGGACGACGTCGCACCGCCGAGGACCGTCACGTTCTTCCAGACGATGTTGTTGTTGTTCGCCACGTTCTGCCACAGCACCGCCCCTTCCGGAACGGTCATGCCGTATGGCGGAAACGAGTACGTCTCGATGCGCGCGATCAGGCAGACGTGACGGCTGCCGCCGAAGCCCGCCGGATTCGGCGGCACCCACGGCAGTTGCGCGACGTAGTCCTTCCCCGCGCCGATCGACGGCAGCGGACACGGATCGACGCCGCCACTCCCGGGCACGCAATCGATCTCGTTCCAGATGCCCGTGCCCGGCCATCCGAGGCCCGTGCTGGCATCGGCCCAGTAGACGCGCAGCGCCGAGGCGGAGCTCGCGCCGGTGCCGCGATTGCGCACCTTCACGTAGACGTAGCGGTTCGTGCCCGGACCGGAGTAGACGGGATTCTGATGCTGATGCTCGTTCGCATACGCGTGGTCGGCCGGCAGCGGCGTGTCGTTGCCGGGATTCGCACCCACCACCGCATCCGCGTTGTTGCGGATCCAGATGTCCTGGCTGATGTGGAACGCGGGCGAGATCGTGTTCGGCTCGATGCCCGTATCCACCGGATCGGGCGCGTCGGTGTCGCGCATCCAGAGGTCGGGCATCACGTCGCAGTCGCCCCACTCCGCCAGAGTGACCGTGGTCTGCTGAAGTGGCAGTTGGGTGTTGCCGGCGCTGTCGTAGCCGGTCAGCGTCAGCGCCACGCCTCCCGCCGGGACATTCTTGAAGCAGATCGTGACGATCGCTCCGCCGACCAGGCCGTTCGGCGCGGCGAAGTACCAGCGCGCCGTCGTCGCCGACTGCACCACCGCCGCCGGCGCGCCCGACGGGCCGTTCACCGCCGTGATGGTCGCTCCGGGCGTGGTCATCACCGCGTCGACGTACATCATGTTGCCCGGCATGCCGTGCCACTGGTCGAGCCAGAGCTGCCAGCAGCAGCCGTCGCCGTAATCCGATTCGTAGTTCATGACGTGCAACTCGGCGACGGGCTCACCGAATGCGGACACACTGAGGACGAGAAACAACGCGATTGCCGAAAGGAACTTCATGACGACTTCTCCTCTGCTCTTGATGAGTAGTGCCGTCACCCATGAATCCGTTTCACTGATACTCTCGGCCGCGTGAGCGCCGTCGAATACCGCGACGTCTCCGTCACGGCCGCGAACGGCGCAGTGCTGCTCGACCGCGTCTCGCTCACCATCGCCCGCGGCGAGCGCGTCGCCTACCTCGGCCGCAGCGGGGCCGGCAAGACCACCGCGCTGAAGCTGATCAACGGCCTGGTCACGCCGTCGAGCGGCACGATGCTCATCGACGGCGCGCCGCTGGCGCGGCAGGACCTCGTCGCGCTGCGCCGCGGCATCGGCTACGTCATGCAGCACCCCGCGCTCTTCCCGCACCGCACCGTCTTCGACAACATCGCCACCGTCCCGCGCCTCCTCGGCTGGGACGAGGCGCGCACGCGCGACGCCGCGGCGGCGCTGCTGCGCCAGCTCGACATGGAGCGCTTCGGCGAGCGCTGGCCGCGCATGCTCTCCGGCGGCGAGCAGCAGCGCGTGGCCATCGCGCGGGCCATGATCGTCGCGCCGCGGATCCTGCTCTGCGACGAGCCGTTCTCCGCGCTCGATCCGCTCATCCGCGCCGAGCTGCAGTCGCTGCTCCTCGAGACGACGAAAGACACCACGCTCGTCTTCGTCACGCACGACGTGCGCGAGGCGCTGCGCATCGCCGGCCGCATCGTCGTCTTCGAGGCCGGCCGCATCGTCGCCGACACGACCTCCGCCGCCCTGCCCGAGCACGAGCATCCGCTCGTGAGAAGATTCGTGGCATCGGCGGGCTGAAGCCCACCCCACCTCATGAACCTGCTGCGACTCACGGGCGAGCACCTGCTGATCGTCGTCATCGCCGTGACGATCGCCATCGCCGCGGGCGTGCCCCTCGGCACGCTCGCCCATCGCCGCCGCGGCGCGGGCGGCGTCGCGCTGCGCATCACCGACGCCGTGCAGACCATCCCCTCGCTGGCCATGTTCGGCTTCCTCATCCCGCTGCCGTTCCTCGGCGGCATCGGCATGCGGCCGGCCATCGTGGCGCTGGTGCTCTACTCCCTCCTGCCGATCGTGCGCTCCACGCTGGTCGGCCTGCAGCGCGTCGACCCGCACGTGCGCGAAGCCGCCACCGCCCTCGGCATGACCGATCGTCAGTTGCTCTGGCAGATCGAGCTGCCTCTGGCGACGCCGGCCATCGTCGCGGGGATCCGCATCGCCGCCGTGACGGCGATCGGCGTCGCGACGATTGCGGCGGCGGTCGGCGGCGGCGGACTGGGAACGCTCATCTTCCGCGGCGTGGCCATGGTCGACACGCGCCTGATCCTCTCCGGCGCGCTGCCCGCGGCGGCGCTCGCACTCGTCGCCGACTTCGTGCTCACGCTTCTGGAACGGCATCTCGCACGGCGGAGGGGAGAAGCATGAAACGTTTATTGATCATCGCATTGCTCTTGGCCGCCTGTTCGCGTGAACAGAAGCCCATCGTCGTCGGCTCGAAGAACTTCACCGAGTCGGTGATCCTCGGCGAGCTGCTGGCGCAGAAGCTCGAAGGCGCCGGATGCAAGGTCGAGCGGCGCCTGAACATGGGCGGCACGTTCGTCTGCGACTCCGCGATCCGCTCCGGCGCGATCGACGCGTACGTCGAGTACTCCGGCACCGCACTCACCGCCATCCTCAAGCAGCCGTCGATGAACGACCGCGCGCGGGTGAACGCAATCGTGCAGAGCGAATACGCGAAGCGCGGCCTGGACTGGTCGCCGCCGCTCGGCTTCAACAACACCTTCGCCATGATCGTGCGCAAGGACAGCGGCCTGCGCACCATCTCCGACCTGGCGAAGATCGCCGCCACCGTGCGCCCCGGCTTCGGCTACGAGTTCACCGAGCGCCCCGACGGCTGGACCGGGCTGCAGCAGGCGTACGGACTGCGCATCGCCACCCGGCCGCGCACGATGGACCTCGGCCTCACGTACAAAGCCGTCGCGAACGGCGAAGTCGACCTCATCGCCGGCAACTCCACGGACGGACTCATCGAGCCCCTCGGTCTGGTGATTCTCGAAGACGACCGCCGCTACTTCCCGCCGTACGACGCCGTGGTCGTCCGCCGCCGCGACCTCGACGAGCGCTGCAGCGGCGCCTCCGCCGCCCTCGACTCGCTCCGCGACACCATCGACGACGCCGCCATGCGCCGCCTCAACTACGAGGTGGATGGGAAGAAGCGCGACGTGGCGGAGGTGGTGCGGGAGGTGTTGCGGTAATGCGGCCCGGTGCTGCGGTGCTGGCCACCCTCCGCGCGAATCCGAAGACGGCGATCGCCGCGTGGGGCTTCGTCGTCCGCGGCGGCGCGCTCCTCGACGACATCGGCGGCGCGTGCGCGCTCTCGTGCGATCAGTTCCGGCAGACGAGCATCTACCAGATCACGGTGCAGGACGGCGCGGGCGACTATTACATCCCGTACGGCGACCGCGCCGCGCGCTACTGCGACGTGCCGACCGGCCTTCCCGACGGCACGCTCGTCGTCACGTTCCCGATGAACGGCTGCGCGCTGGAAGTGCGCGACGTCAACGGAGTGAACCGCTTCTACCACGACGCCGACGGCAACTCGATGCCGCTCCACCCGCCCGGCATCCTCAAGTTCCGCGCGGCCAGCGCCGACTACGAAGGCGCCGAGCGTACGACGCACATGCGCGCCCTGCGCTACTTCTCGAAGGACGTGCAGGACAAGCTGGAAGTGAAGAACCGCGGCGGCTACGAGCACGACGTGATCTGCGTGAAGCGCGGCACGCAATGGCAGGTCTACTCCTCGGCGAACATCCTCCTCAACGGCGACGCCTGGCAGGTCAAGGACCGCGTCCCCTCCCACCTCGGCAGCTTCGACGACTGACGGTCTGCTACCCTCGCCGTCATGTTCGACTTCCTGACCTCGACCAGACGGCCCGCTGCCGGCGTAGCAGTCCTGCCTGCTCGCGAGGTCCTCGATCGCCTGCAGGCGCTCGACCGTGACACGGCACCGTGGCGCATCGTCGATGGCGCCGCCGAAGGCGTCGATCTCATCGCGGAGTGGAAGATCGTGGACGCGCGCTGGTACGAGATCTTCGCCAGGGCCGGCCTGACCAAGGTCTTCCGGATCTTCCTGAAAATCGACGACGCGAAAAAACACGTGCGCGCGCAGGATCGGGAGTACGAGGTGGAATGGCGCGCCGGAGTGCCCTCGCTGTCGGTTTCCGCGAGTGGATTCAAGGGTCAGAGCACGAGCGTCCAGTTCGGCACTTCGTACGGATTCAAAGAAGATCTGTCGGTCGGACGGCAGTACCAGTACTTCTTCAAGACCTCGGAAATCAAAGCGCCGGTGCAGGACGCGGTCGTGGCCTGCGGGTGGGTCTACAAAGGCATCGCATTCGGCAAGCCGTAGCAACCGGCATTTGCATCGTCGCTATACTCGGCGCATGCGATCGCCAGTGGCCGAGGACGTGCGGCGCGAGCAGCGCGAAGAGGTGATGCGGATGACGCCGCAGGAGCGGCTCGCGCTTTCGGCACGCCTCGGCGAAGAAGGTCTCGCTGACTTCATGGCCGCAAGCGGCCTTTCGCGCGAAGAAGCGATCTCGAGCATCCGGAAGCAGCGGCAGGATGGACGCCGCAAGTCACGGTGTATGAGCGAATGACGGGTGCAACGGTCGCGCGATATCTCGGGGAGCGCGGTATCTCATTCGCGTTGATCGGCGCCCGCGCCATGGCGTTGCGCGGCATGCTCCGCTCCTCTCTCGACACTGATTTCCTCACCACGGATCGCACCGTGCTGGCTGCGGAGTTCTGGAGTGACCTCGAGAACGCCACGGCTACCGTACATCGCGGAGACCTCACCGATCCGCTTGCCGGCGTCGTACGACTCGTCGCTGCGAACGAGAGGGTCGACGTCGTAGTCGGCAAGTACAAATGGCAACGGGCTGTCATCGAGCGCGCCGAAACAGTGCTCGATTTTCCCGTCGTGCAGACCGCGGACCTCGTCCTCCTCAAGCTCTTCGCCGGAGGACCGCAGGATCTGTGGGACGTCCATGCCCTGCTCGCGGCCGATGCAGCGGTCGTCTCCACGGTCGACGAGCGCATCGACGATCTTCCCGACGACGTGCGGGAGTTGTGGCGTGGAATGCGCGATCTACAATGAACGCGCTCCATGCAGCCCACCCGCATTTACCTCGTCCGCCACGGGGCGACGCAACTCACCGCTGAAGACCGGTTCTCCGGGGCCGTGGGCGTCGACCTGTCGGAAGACGGGCGGTGGCAGGCGGCGCGGCTGGGGGAGCGGTTGCAGCGGCAGGGGATCGACGCGGCGTATTGCTCGACCCTTTCCCGCGCCGTCGAGACGGCGCAGATCATCGGAGGGCGATGCGGCATTGCGCCGGTCACGACCGGCGGACTGGAGGAGATCAGTCACGGGCGGTGGGAAGGGCTGACGCGGCGCGAAGTGGAAGAGCGCTACGCCGACGAGTACGCGGCGTGGGAGGAAGACCCGTTCACCTTCGCGCCCGAAGGGGGCGAGTCGGGAGTGGCGGTGCTCGCGCGCGCCTTGCCGGTGTTGCGGCGCATCGTCACGTCGCACGCCGGACAGCGCGTGCTCGTGGTCTCGCACAAGGCCACCATCCGCCTGCTGCTGAGCAGTCTGATCGGGTTCGACGAGCGCGGCTACCGCGACCGGCTCGATCAGGCGCCGGCGTGCCTGAACGTCCTCGACTTCCGCAATCCCGCGCAGGTCCGGCTCATGCTCTTCAACGACACCTCGCATTACTCCGAGCGCCCGCGCGTGGCCACGCAGAACCTCTCCAAATGGTGGGACGAGCCCCGCTGACATGCCCCTCGAAACGGGAGCGCGACTGGGTCCGTATCGCATCGACGCCGAGATCGGCGCGGGCGGAATGGGCCACGTCTTCCGCGCCACCGACACGCGCCTCGACCGCAAGGTGGCGATCAAAGTCCTGCCCCAGCATCGCTGGACCGATCCGCAGGTACGGCTCCGCTTCGAGCGGGAAGCGCGCGCGCTGTCGTCGCTCAGCCATCCGCATCTCTGCGCGCTGTACGACGTCGGCGAGCTGCATCAGTCCGGCGCGATCTCGCCGTACCTGGTCATGGAGCTCCTCGAAGGAGAAACGCTGCGCGAGCGACTCGAGAACCGCCTGAGCATCCGCAAGGCGCTGCTGTGGGGCGCGCAGATCGCGGAGGGACTCGCGGCCGCGCACGCGAAAGGCGTGATCCACCGCGACCTCAAGCCGGAGAACGTCTTCATCACCGAAGGCGAATTGCTGAAGATCCTCGACTTCGGGCTGGCCACCACGCCGCCGATGGGCGGCGACTCGTCGACCGCCGTGCGCACCGAGCCGGGCATCGTCATGGGCACCGCGCACTACATGTCGCCCGAGCAGGTGCGCGGCACCGCCCTCGACGCGCGCTCCGACATCTTCTCCCTCGGCATCGTCCTCTTCGAGATGCTGACCGGCAACGTGCCGTTCCGCGCGCGCTCCGCGGTCGAGACGATGAACTCCATCCTCGTCGACGACCCGCCCGAGCTGACCGGCGTCCCCGACGCCGTGCAGGACATCGTGCGCCGCTGCCTGGAGAAAGATCCGGCGCAGCGCTTCGCATCGGCGAAAGACCTCGCCTTCGCACTCGAGGCGGCGGCGAAGAACGTCCACACCTCCGCCAAGTCCACCGTCCCCGCGCGGCGGCTCGAAGGTCAGGATGAAGGGCGAGCGACGAAGATCGTCTTCCTGGTGCTGATGGCCGCGGCCATCGCCGCCGCGGCCTATTTCGGCAGAGACAGACCCGAGCCCGAGCCGCCGCGCCTGGTCACGCTGACGTGGTCCGGCCGCGACTCCTCCCCTGCCGCGTCGCCCGACGGCAAACTGATCGCGTACGTCTCCGCGCGCGACGGCACGCGGCGCATCTGGCTCAAGCAGCTCGCCGACGGCACGGAGGCGCCGGTGACCGCGGGGCCCGACGACTCCGCGCCGCGCTTCAGTCCCGACGGCTCGGCGCTGCTGTTCACGCGCGCGAATGCGCTGTACCGCGTCGGCGTGGTCGGCGGCGATCCGCGCAAGCTGGTCGACAACGCGTTCGACGGCGACTGGGCGGCGGACGGCCAGCGCATCGCCTTCATCCGGGATGTGGTGCGGCCTTCGGGCCGCACGGACGGGCTGAAGCCCGTCTCCACATTGGGCCGTGCTTCGACGGTGTGTATCGCTCCCGTCGGCGGCGGTGCGGTGCGCGAGCTCGCGGCGTCGGCCGAGGCCGAGCTGACCGCGCCGCGGTGGTCGCCGGACCAGCGCTGGATCGCCGTGAACGTGCGTCCGCGCGGCACGACCCCCGGCTCGATCATGCTGATCAACGCGGAGTCGGGCGCGCAGCGCACGCTCTCGCGTCCCAATCCGCACGGACTCCTTTCCGGCGCGGCATGGACGAAGAGCGGCGACGCTCTGGTGTACGCGGAGCTGGAAGGACTGGCCGCGGTGGGACTGCCGCGGCGCCGCGGCAGCAGCGTCATCGTGCGCCACGAGATCGACGGCGGCGGCACGCGCGTGCTGCTGCGCAATCCGCACAGCGCGGCGGACACGGTCGACGTCGCGCCGGGCGGCCGCATCGTCTTCACCGAGGATGTGACGCGGCAGAGCCTGCAGGAAGTGACGCTGAGCGGCGGCGTGACGCGCTGGCTCACGCGCGGCATGAGCGTCGACCGCCAGCCCGCGTACGCGCGCGGCGGCACGAGCATCGTCTTCGCCTCCGATCGCGGCGGCAACGTCGACCTGTGGGAAGTGACGCTCGACAGCGGACGTACCCGCCGCCTCACCGATCACTCCTCGGTGGACTGGGACCCGCAGCCCGCATCGGATGCGCTGATCTGGAGCTCCAACCGCGGCGGCCACTTCGAGGTCTGGACCGCGTCGATGGACGGCGCGAGCCCGCATCAGGTGACGAAGGACGGCGTCGACGCGGAGAACCCGTCGCTCGCCGCGAGCGCCGACTGGATCTACTACGACTCCACGAACCCGAAGCACGACGGGCTGTGGCGCATCCGCCGCGACGGCACGGGCGCGGAGCTGATCGTGGCCGGCGAGACGGTGCATCCGGTGGTCTCGGCCGATGGTCAATACGTTGTCTATCAGCTTCCCGGCGAGTCGAGCCAGATCCGCGTGGTGCGCGTGGCCGACCGCGAGGTCTTCACGCTCGCGGACGGACTCTCCGGCGTGAACGCGTTGCGCGCGCAGTGGATCGGCACGTCACACACCGTCGCCTTCCGCTCTCTCGACGCGAGCGGGCACGTGGCCCTCTTCGCCCAGGAGTTCCGGCCGGGCGCCGACACGACGAACACGCGCCGTCCGCTCATCGTCGCCGAGGCGGAGACGTTCGCCATCTCCCCCGACGGCACGAAGGCGATCCTCTCCCTGATCGACGAGGCCTCCGGCCTCATGATGGCCGAAGGGGTGGACTTTTAGGAGTGCGGTGGCGACGAGCCACCGCTTTGGTAACGTGCACCAGCGTCGCGCGTCCGGTACAAAAGCGGCGGCCGTGCCGCCGCACTCCTGAAGTCGCCGAAGTTCACGGTGGTGAACGACGCGACGAGCCACCGCTTTGGTAAGTGGGCACCAGCGTCGCGGGTCGGTACAAAAGCGGCGGCCGTGCCGCCGCACTCCTAAAGTCGCCGAAGTTCACGTTGGTGAAGCACGCGACGAGGCACCGCTTTGGTAAGCGTGCACCAGCGTCGCGGGTCCGGTACAAAAGCGGCGGCTGTGCCGCCGCACTCCTATAACAACTTCTCGAGGGTGATGGGGAGGTCGCGGATTCTCTTGCCGGTGGCGTGGTAGACCGCGTTGGCGATGGCGGGCGCGACGCCGACGATGCCGATCTCGCCGATCCCTTTCGCGCCGATCGGGTTGACGTGCGGGTCGTGCTCCTCGACGAAGAGGATGTCGAGGTTGCGGATGTCGGCGTTCACCGGGACGAGGTACTCGCCGAAGTTCACGTTGGTGAACGACGCGACGGACGGACGCTTGTCGAAATGCGTCTGCTCCATGAGCGCGGCGCTGATGCCCTGCACGATGCCGCCGAGGTACTGGCTGCGCGCGGTCTTGGCGTTGAGCACTTTGCCCGCGGCGAACGCGGAGACCATGCGCCGCACGCGCACGACGCCGAGGTCCTGGTCGACACCGACTTCGACAAAGTGCGCGCCGAAGGCGTGCATCGAGTATTGCTGCGCGCTGTCCTCGGGCTTCGAGTCGACGCGCACTTCGAGCGGGCGCTCGGTCGTCTCGGCCATGCGTTTCTTCAGCGCGATCGCGACTTCGTGCACCGCCGCGCCGACGCTCGACGCGGTCATCGAGCCGGCCGAGATCGGCGCCGTGGGGAGCGTCGTGTCGCCGTAGAGGAAGCGCACGCGGTCCGGGGAGATCCCGAGCGCCTCCGCCGCCACCTGCTCCATCACCGTGGCCGTGCCGCAGCCCATCTCGTGCGAGCCGCTGGAGACGACCACGCTGCCGTCCGCGTTCAGCACCGCTTTCGCGGAGGCGGGAGCGCGGTGCGCGGGATAGGTGGCGGTGGCCATGCCGTAGCCGATCAGCGTGCGGCCGTCGCGCATCGCGCGCGGCTCGCGCTTGCGCTGCGTCCAGCCGAAGCGCTCCGCGCCGCGCGCGTAGCACTCCTTGAGCGACTTCGACGACCACGGCTTGCCGTCGCTCGGGTTCACGTCGGCGTGGTTGATCAGCCGCAGCTCGACGGGATCGACGTTCAGTTTGTACGCGAGCTCGTCGAGCGCCGACTCGAGCGCGAAGGCGCCCGGGTTCTCGCCCGGCGCGCGCATGTACGTGCCGCTGGAGACGTTCAGCTCCACGACCTTGTGCACGGCGTACATGTTCGGCGTCGCGTAGAGCGTGCGCGTGGGGCGCGTGGAGCGCTCGTTGTAGTCGTTGACCGCGTTCCCCTGGCAGATGCAGTCGTGGATGATCGAGACGAGCTTGCCGTCCTGCGTCGCGCCGAGGGCCACGCGCTGCTCGGTCTCGGGACGGTGGCCGTTCGTGAAGAAGAGCTGGCGCCGCGGCAGCCAGAGCTTCACCGGACGCTTCACCGCGCGCGCGGCCATCACGCCGATCAGCACGTGCGGCCACGCCGAGCCTTTCGCGCCGAACGCGCCGCCGACGTACGGCGAGAGCACGCGCACGTTCTGCAGCGGCACCTCGAACGCGCGCGACAGCGTCTGCCGCGTGGCGAAGATGTTCTGCGCGGAGTCGTGCAGCGTGAGCTGCTCGCCGTCCCACGCGGCGACGAGTGAGTGCGCCTCCAGCATGTTGTGATGCTGGTACGGCGTGCGGTAGGTCTCGTCGACCTTCACCGGCGCGCTCGCGAACGCGGCCTGCGGATCGCCCTTCGTGAACGGCTGGCTCTGCGGCCCGGGCGGCTTGACGATCGCCTCCGCGCGCAGGGCCTGCATGTCGGTGCGCGGCGCCGCCTTGTCGTAGGTGACCTTGACCAGCGACGCGGCGTGCGTCGCGTGCTCGAGCGTGTCGGCGACGACGACGGCGATCTGCTGTCCCGTGTAATGCACGGCGTTGCTCTGGAACGGGATCAGCTTCGGCTCGGCGAAGTTGCCCGCGGGCGGACCGCCGGGAGCCGCGCCGCCGCCGCTCGGGCTGCGCGTCGGCCCGCCGGTCTCGCTGCGGCCGCCGCCGGCGCTGCTCGGGAAGTTGAGCTTCGGCGCGTTGAGGTGCGACATCACGGTCAGCACGCCCGGCGCCTTCTTCGCGGCCGTGGTGTCGATGGCGGTGATCGTGCCGGCGGGGATGGTCGACATCACCACCACCGCGTGCACGAGCTGGTCGAGGTTGTTCTCCGCGGCGTACCGCGCCTGCCCCGTCACTTTGGGACGGCCGTCGCTGCGATCGCGCCCTTCGCCGATCATGCCGCACCTCCGCCGATGAATGGAGCGGCGAGGTCGGTCAGCGCGCGCACGAGCGTGCGCTTCCCGAGCTCGATCTTGAAGTCGTTGTGGCCCCAGCCGCGCGCGCTGCGCATCGCTTCCTCCGCCGCGGCGCGGAACGACTCTTCGTTCGCCGGCTTCCCTTCGAGCACCGACTCCGCGTCGCGCGAGCGCCACGGCTTCGTGCCGACGCCGCCCAGCGCCACGCGCGCGGAGCGAATGACGCCGCCGCTGACGTCGAGTCCGACCGCGGCCGAGGTGAGGGCGAACTCGTACGAGGCGCGGTCGCGGATCTTCAGATACGCGGAACGCTTCGCATGCGGCGCGTCGGGAATGTAGATCGAGGTGATGAGCTCTCCCGCCTTCAGGTCGTGCTCGAGATGCGGCGTGTCGCGCGGGAGGAGGTGGAAGTCGGTGGCCATGACCTGCCGCTCCCCTTTCGCGCCGCGAATGGTGAGCACGCCGTCGAGCGCCGCCAGCGCCACCGCGAAGTCGCTCGGATGCGTGGCGATGCAGGCGTCGGAGGTGCCGAGGATGGCCTGCATGCGGTTGTCGCCGTCCTTCGCCGAACAGCCGCTGCCCGGCTCGCGCTTGTTGCACGGCGTCCAGGTCAGCTCGCGAAAGTAGGGACAGCGCACGCGCTGCATGAGATTGCCGCCGAGAGAGGCGGCGTTGCGGAGCTGCGGCGACGCGGAGAGCAGCAACGCCTGCGCGATGACGGGGAAGTTCTGCGCGATCTCCGGATGGGCGGCGGCATCGCTCATGCGCACCAGCGCGCCGATGCGCACACCGCCCGCCACGCGCTCGACTCTGTTCATGCCGAGGCCGTTGAGGTCGACGACGTGCGCGGGCTGCTCGACGTCGTTCTTCATCAGGTCGACGAGGTTCGTGCCGCCGGCGATGAACTTCGTCTTCGCGTTTGCACCGGCTTTGATCGCGGCGGCCTCGGACGCGGCGCGGGCGTAATCAAATGGACGCATCAGCCCCTCCTGCCATCCTGAAGCGCATGGACTGATGTGGGGCGGGCTTCAGCCCGCCGCCCCCGAGCGGGCTGAAGCCCGCTCCACATTGGCGGGCTGAAGCCCGCTCCACATTGTTTGTCACACGCGCGCATTGGCCGCCTCCTTCACCGCCTCGACGATGTTCACGTAGGCGCCGCAGCGGCAGATGTTGCCGCTCATCCACTCGCGGATCTCGTCGTCGGACTTGGTGTGTCCTTCGCGGATGAGCGCGACCGCGGAGCAGATCTGTCCCGGCGTGCAGTAGCCGCACTGGAAGCCGTCGTGCTTGATGAACGCGGCCTGCACGGGGTGCAGTGCGTTGCCGTTCGACAGCCCTTCGATGGTGACGATCTTCTTCCCGCTGTGCATGACCGCGAGCGTGAGGCAGGAGTTGACGCGGCGGCCGTCGATCAGCACGGTGCACGCGCCGCACGCCCCCTGATCGCATCCTTTCTTCGCTCCGGTGAGGTCGAGATGCTCGCGCAGCGCGTCGAGGAGCGTGGTGCGCGGATCGAGCTCCAGCTCCTTCACCTTGCCGTTCACGTCGAGCGCGAACTTGACCGCGTTCGCGTCCTTCACCGCCTTCGGCTCCTCGGCCAGGAGCGGCGTCACGAACGCGCTGGCGGTGACGACCGCGGAGCCGATCAGGAAGCCGCGTCTCGTCGGTTCGAAGGGAGCGTCTTCATCGTCGAGAGGGACGTAGCAGGGAGGCAGCGTCATGGCGGAAAGTTTATCCTGCGCGCAACATGCCGACACTGCTCGACAAACTGCAGGAGCTCTTTCCCGACTCGTCCAAGACCACGCTGCGTGGCATGCTCAAGAGTGACCGCGTGCGCGTGAACGGCCAGCCCGAGCGCGACGCGAAACGCGAGCTGACGCCGTCCGACGACGTCGGCGTGGCCGGACACAACGTGCGCCTCGATCCGCGCATCCGCATCGTGTACGAAGATGCCGACCTGATCGTGGTCGACAAGGCCGCGCACCTGCTGAGCGTCCCCACCGACGAGGTGCGCCACGAGAATGCGGAGGCGCTGCTGAACGCGTACACGCGCGTGATCCACGTGCATCGCCTCGACCGTGACACGTCGGGCGTGCTGGTCTTCGCGAAGAACGCGCACGTGCGCGACCGGCTGCAGGAGCTGTTCGCGAAGCACGACATCGAGCGCGTCTACGTGGCGGTCGTGTACGGGAAGCTCGTGCCGCCGTCGGGGACGTTCCGGTCGTATCTCTCCGAGGACCGCGACCTGCGCGTGCGCGTCGTGGAGAGCGCGGCGCAGGGGAAAGAGGCGATCACGCACTACCGCACCATCGCCTCGGGCAAACGCTACTCGATGCTCGAGGTGACGCTGGAGACCGGACGCCGCAATCAGATCCGCGTGCAGCTCGCACACGCCGGACACCCGATCGTCGGCGACACGATGTACGGCAAGGGGAACGACCCGGAGCTGCGGCGCCTGGCGCTGCACGCGAAGGTCCTCGGGTTCGTGCACCCGAGGACCGGTGAGAAGGTGCGGTATGTGGCGGACGTGCCGAAGGCATTCCGCGACCTGAAGCTGTAAAAACGTAGGGCAGGCTTCAGCCTGCCCCACGAGATGGACAGGCTGAAGCCTGTCCTGCGTTCAGCACACTTCAGTACCGCTCGCTGTAATCGCGATCGATGTAATCCACGTCGTACGCGCTGAAGAGACCCCCGCGCGTCCAGGATCCCGAGAGCTCCACGTAGTCGCCGGGGCGGACGTCGCGGGCGCGGCGGTCGCGGGCGACGACGGTGACGAAGCTGCCCGAGGCCTCGTTGCGGACGACGAACGTGTCGCGGCGGTAGTCGACGCTCTCCACCACGCCGCGCAGATCGCCGCGCGAGGTGGCGCGGTAGTCGTAGCCGTCGTAGTAGTCGTAGTAGCCGTCGCGGTACCAGCCGCCGAGGTTGATCACCAGGCCGACGCGGAAGCGGTCGTGGCGCCAGTGCGAGAGCGGCACGTAGAACGGATACGGCGCGCCGCCGACCCAGACGCGATAGCCGCCGCCGTAACGCGAGTAACGCGTCACCGGGCCGCGGTGGTAGTAGGGACGGCCGCTGTTGTGGCCGCGGTTGTTGTAGCCGCGGTTGTTGTAGCCGCGGTGGTTGTTGTCGTTGTTGCGCCACGAGTCGTTGCTGCGGCCACCGCGCGAGTCGCCGCGGCGATAGGTCTCACCACGCGAGGAGGACTCGTTCCGGCGATACGTTTCGCCACGCGAGGAAGAGTCATTGCGGCGATAGGTCTCGCCGCCGCGCGAGGAGGACTCGTTGCGGCGATAGGTCTCGCGGTTGCGCGAGGTCGTGTCGCGGCGGTAGGTCTCGCGCGGCGTCTCGGGGCGGAAGTTGGACGGGCGTCGCGAGGCCTCGCTGCGCTCCGCCGACTCGCGTCGCCGGCTGTTTCGCGATTCGTCACTCCGCACGCTTTCCTGTGCGCGCGCCGAACGCTCGCGGCGCACGGTCTCGCGTGCGTTGCCGCTGCGCTGCGTCTCCTGTCGATGACGGGTTTCCGCGAAAGCGGACGTTCCCGCAAGCGTCGCCACGGCCAGTGCCGCTGCGACGGTTGCTGCCAAATGCTTGTTCTTCCTCACGTTAGCCTCCAGAATCGGGATCACTGCTGTCCCCGCTTTCGCAAACGGAGCACCAAGAAAATGCACTTCGCATTGTCCCCCCGTACCGACGAGCTTCTCCGCCGCGTCCGCACCTTCATCGGCGAGCGCATCACTCCGGTCGAGGCGGACGTGCTCCGCGACGCGCGCCGCGGTCCCGACTGGACGACGTGGAGCGAGTCGCCCGTCGTCGAGCGTCTCAAGGACGAAGCGCGCGCGGAAGGGCTGTGGAACTTCTTCATCGAGCTCCCCGTGCTCGACTACGCGCCGCTGGCCGAGGCGATGGGGCACAGCGCGCTGGCGCCGGAGATCTTCAACTGCAACGCGCCCGACACCGGCAACATGGAAGTGCTGCACCTCTACGGCAGCGAGCAGCAGAAGAGCGAGTGGCTCGCGCCGCTGCTGCGCGGCGAGATCCGCTCGGTCTTCTGCATGACCGAGCCCGACGTCGCCTCCAGCGACGCGACGAACATCAGCGCGTCGATCGAACAGGACGGCGACGAGCTCGTGCTGAACGGGCGCAAGTGGTGGTCGACCGGCCTCGGGCATCCGCGCGCGCGCGTCGCCATCTTCATGGGGCGCTCGAATCCGGAGCACGACCGCCATCATCAGCAGAGCATGGTCCTCGTGCCGCTGAACACGCCCGGCGTGAAGATCGAGCGCATGCTCCCCGCGTTCGGCGAGTACGACGAGCCGTACGGCCACGGCGAGATCACGTTCACGAACGTGCGCGTGCCGCTGTCGAACCTCATCGCCGGCTTCGGCCGCGGCTTCGAGATCGCGCAGGGGCGCCTCGGACCGGGCCGCATCCATCACTGCATGCGCGCCATCGGCGCCGCGGAGCGCACGCTGAAGCTGATGGTCACACGCGGCCTATCCCGCGTCGCGTTCGGCAAGCCGCTCCTCGACCTCGGCGGCAACCGCGAGCGCATCGCGCGGCACCGCATCGACATCGACCAGGCGCGCCTGCTCACGCTGTACGCCGCGTGGCGCATCGACAACGGCGGCGCGGCGAAGGCCATGACCGAGATCTCCGCGATCAAGGTCGTCGCGCCGAACGTGCTGCAGCGCGTGGTCGACGATGCCGTGCAGCTCTTCGGCGGCGCCGGCGTGTCGCAGGACGTGCCGCTGACGTCGATCTTCTCCCTCGCCCGCTCGCTGCGCATTGCCGACGGCCCCGACGAGGTGCACCTCGGCGTGATCGCCCGCAACGAGGTGCGCAAGTACAAATGAACGAGGGCGCCATCCGTCCCGGCGAAGAGCTCGACCTGCCGCGCGTCGACGCGTGGCTGAAGTCGCAGATCGCCGGGCTGCGCGGCACTCCGCGCGTGACGCAGTTCTCCGGCGGCGCGTCGAACTGGACCTATCGCCTGCAGTACGACTCCCACGACCTCATTCTGCGCAGGCCCCCCGCCGGCACGAAGGCAAAGTCGGCGCACGACATGGGACGCGAGTTCCGCCTGCAGCAGGCGCTGCGGCCGGTGTTCCCGTACGTGCCGGAGATGATCGCGTACAACGCCGAGGAGGAGTACTACGTGATGCAGCGCCTGGACGGCATCATCCCGCGCCGCAACCTCGGCGTGGAGCTGCCGCCGGATCGGGTGCGCGCGCTCTGCTTCCGATTCCTGGACACACTCATCGCCCTGCACGAGGTCGACTACGTCTCCGCGGGGCTGACGAATCTCGCGAAAGGCGCGGGCTACGTGCGCCGCCAGATCGAGGGATGGAACGAGCGCTATCGCAACGCGCGCACGTGGAACGTGCCGCGCGGGACGCGGGTCATGGAATGGCTCGCGGCGAACATCCCGGCGTCGGAAACGATCTGCATCACGCACAACGACTTTCGCTTCGACAACGTGGTCCTCGACCGCGCCGACCCGACGCGCATCATCGGTGTGCTGGACTGGGAGCTGGCCACGCTCGGCGATCCGTGGATGGACCTGGGCAACGCGCTCGCGTACTGGGTCCAGGCCGACGACGACTTTCTCCGCCGCTCGACGCGGCGGCAGCCGACGCACACGCCGGGCATGCTCACGCGCGCCGAGGTCGTGGAGTACTACTCGTCGAAACGGGGGATGCAGCCGGAGAACTGGACGTTCTACGAGGTCTACGGACTCTTTCGCCTCTCGGTGATCGCGCAGCAGATCTACTACCGCTATCACCACAGGCAGACGCGCAATCCGGCCTTCAAGCGCTTCTGGATCCTGGTGAACTATCTGCACTGGCGCTGCGGGAGACTGATCTCGCGATGATCGAGCTCTTCACGATCGGCTTCACCGGGACCTCGGCCGCGAACTTTTTCGGCCGCCTGCGGCGCGCGAAGATCGAGCGTCTCATCGACGTGCGGCTGAACAACGTCTCGCAGCTCGCGGGGTTCGCGAAGAAGAAGGATCTGGAGTTCTTCCTGCGCGAGCTCTGCAACGCCGACTACGTGCACGAGCTCCTGCTCGCGCCGCGCGACGAGGACCTCAAGGCGGTGCGCGGCGGGAAGATGTCGTGGGAGGAGTACGAGCGCGCCTACGCCGCGCTGCTGCGCGAGCGGCGCGTCGAGTCGGCGCTGTCGCGTTCTCTGTTCGATCGCCGCGCGGTGCTGCTGTGCAGCGAGGCGAAAGCCACGCACTGCCACCGCCGCATCGCCGCGGAGTACCTGCGCGATGCGTGGGGGGACGTCGAGATCACGCACTTGTGAATGTGCATTTGTGAATGTGGTGACGGGCTTCAGCCCGTCGGCCGGCGGGCTGAAGCCCGCCCCACATTCTGCCCGCCCTCGTGCGGCCGCGCGTTCTGCGCTTCGTGGCACGCTTTGGACAGGCTGAAGCCTGTCGTACGTTCGGCACACGTCTCGCGAGAGGCGCGCCCAACGTAGGGCAGGCTTCAGCCTGCCCGCCCTCGTGCGGCCGCACGTTCTTCGCTTCGTGGCACGCTCGGGCGGGCTGAAGCCCGCCCCACATTCTGCGGCCCGCCCTCGTGCGGCCGCGCGTTCTTCGCTTCGTGGCACGTTTGGACAGGCTGAAGCCTGTCGTACGTTC
>DASUSL010000361.1:0-2151 GCA_036375135.1 Thermoanaerobaculia bacterium
TTCACTTCCGTGAAGAGCATCGGGCGGCCGATGGAGCCGGGCTTTCTGAACGATTCGTCGACGGTCATGGTGAAGCAGTTCACGCCGACCTCGGTCATGCCATAGCCCTGTTTGAAGACGACGCCGCGCTGCTGATACGCGTCGATGATGTATTGCGGCAGCGGCGCGCCTCCGGAGATGAACCAGCGCACGTTTTCGAGGTTGACGCTGGGGAACTGCGGCGCGTCCATGAGCAGCTTCCAGATGGTGGGGACGCCGAGGACGACGGTGCAGCGCTCTCGCTCAATGGTGGTCCAGACTTCGTTCACGTCGAAGCCTTTGTGCAGGATGATCGTGCCGCCCATGCAGAAGATCGGGATGAGGAACGCGGCGATGCCGCCGGCGTGGTAGAGCGGGGTGAAGACGGGACTGACGTCGTCCTCGCGCAGGCCCCAGTTGACGGCGGTGTTGTAGCCGTTCCAGTAGAGCTGGCGCTTCGGGATCATGACGCCTTTGGGTTTGCCGGTGGTGCCGGAGGTGTAGAGGAGAGCGTACGTGTCCTCTGCAGACGCAGGACGGGCTTCAGACGTAGGACAGGCTTCAAACGTAGGACAGGCTTCAGCCTGTCCCGGGCAGGCTGAAGCCTGCCCTACGTTTGTCGCGTATCTCGTTACGCCCACGTCGATCGCTTCGAATTCGGGGCCATAAAACAGCGCCTTCATGCCGCAGTCGCTGGCGATGTGTTCGAGCTCGTGTTGCGTGGCGCGGGTGGACAGCGGCACGACGATGACGTTTGCTTTTCCCGCGGCGAAGAAGAGCTCGAGAAATTCGATGCTGTTGTACGCGAGGAGGCCGAAGCGGTCGCGTGGCTCCAGCACCGCGCGCAATATTTCGGCGGCGCGCTCGGCGCGCTCGTTCAATTGCGCGTAGGTCAGGCGCTCGCCGGTTTCGATCGACACCACGGCGAGCTTGTCGGGGGTGACGCGGGCGCGCTCGGTCAGGAGATCGAGGTCAAACATTCGAGGAACCTCCCCGGCTGTTGCAGGTGCGGGATGTGTGCGGCGCCTTCGATGACGCGCAGGGTCGCGTTGGGGATCCGGTCGCGCAGCGCGTCGCTGTAGTCGCGGGTGACGACGCCGTCGTCGGCGCCCACGATGAGCGTGGTGGGGACGTCGATTTCGCCGAGGCGCGGCTCGACGTCGTGCTCGAGCAACTCGGTCAGGCGCAGCATCGGCGACTCGGTGGCGCGCGCGAGCAGCGACTCGATCACCCACTCCGGCGCGTCGTACGCGGGCCCGTGCACGGCGCGGAGGATGGTCAGCGCCTCCTCGCGCGTGCGCGCCACGAGCGGCACGGCCAGCGGACGATTCAGGCCGCCCGACGACTCGAGCACGAGGCGCGACACGCGCTCGCGGTTGCGCAGCGTGTAGAGAAGCGCCACCCACCCGCCGAGGGAGTTGCCGGCGACGGTGAGGTCGCGCTCGTTGGCGAGGAGCGCTTCGAGTTTCGAGACGACGAGTGAGAGCGGGATCGGTCCCGTCCGCGGCTCGCTTTCGCCGTGGCCGGCGAGGTCGGGGATGATGACGCGGTATCGCTGCGCGAGCGCGGGAGCGACGGCGAACCAGGTGCCGGCGTGGTCGTTCGCGCCGTGAATGAACACCAACGCAGGGCAGGCTTCAGCCTGCCCGGGACAGGCTGAAGCCTGTCCTACGTTTTCGAACCACACGTTGCCGTCGCGCTCGTGGCGGACGAAGCCGGCGGCGACGAGCGCGGCGCGCGTCGTCCTGACGAACTCGGAGAGCGACTTAATTTCCAAAGAGGCGCGCCTCGGCTTCGGGCATGCGGAACGCCGCGGCGGCCTGGTTGTAGCCGACGCCGGAGCCGACCATCACCACGAGATCGCCGGGCTTGATCTTCTTCCGCTCCAGCGCGTCGTGCAGCGCCATCGGGATGCACGCGGAGCCGGTGTAGCCCCAGCGCTCCATGACCGTGTGCGTCTTCTCCATCGGCAGGCCGAGGTCCGCCATCACGAGCTCGATGGTCGGCTTGCGCACCTGCGTGAAGATCACGAAGTCGATGTCCCCGACCGCGAAGCCGCCGTTCTCCGCGACCTTGCGCACGATGCGCGGCCATCCCTCGTTGTTGATCTCCGGCGGGTAGCGATCGACCATG
>DASUSL010000362.1:0-9091 GCA_036375135.1 Thermoanaerobaculia bacterium
AGGCGGCCAGAAACGCCTCCTTGGCGCTGGTCGCGAAGACCTGCGTAGAAACCGGCAGGTTCGACAGTAGAGACTGCAGAATTTCTAGGTCGAGCTCGGCGTCGACGTCGTCGAGGAGAAACAGCGGCGCGTCGTCGTGGCGCCGCCGGAACAGCTCGAGCTTGGCAAACTTCAGGAAGAGCACGATCATCTTCTGCTCGCCGCCGCTCAGCACCTCGGCCGCCGGTCTGCCGTCGACGAGAAACTCGATGACGTCGCGCTGCGGACCGACCAGAGTCATCCTTGCGCGCAGCTCTTCCCGGCGATGTTTTGCGACCTCGTCCGTGACGCTCGGCTTGTAGCTCATGGTCACGTTCGTGACGTGATAGGCGTGGCGCTGGACGATCTCTCCGAAGAGCTTCGACAGATCGGCCGCGTACGCGGCGCGCGCGCGATGGACGACGTTCGCCGCAACCATCAGCTCGTTGTCCCAGGCGTCGAGCGTGTTCTGCGACTGCCGCCGCTGCGCGATCTCACTCAGCAGCGCATTGCGCTGCTTGAGCACGCGCGTGTAGCGCGTGAGCTGTTCGAGATACGCCGGCGTGAGGCTGGCGATGCCGCGGTCGATGAAGCGCCTGCGTTCCTCGGGAGTGCCGCGGATCACTTCCAGCCGGGCCGACGAGTACGCGAAGACGCTCATGGCGTGCAGGTAGGCGGGAAGAGTGACCTTCTCGCCGTTGATCATCAGCACGCGCCGTTTCGTCTCCCCCGTTTCCAGGCCAACGGAGAGCGTTTTCGCGAGACCGTCGCGATGCAGCACGCCGCTGACGAAGACGCTCGGGCTGCCGAAGCGGAACGTGCTGCCGACTTTCGCGGTGCGAAACGATTTGGTGGTGGCGAGAAAGTAGATCGCCTCGAGCAGGTTCGTTTTCCCCTGCCCGTTGCGGCCGACGAGGATGTTCGCGTGCTCGTGAAACGTGGTCTCCGCTTCGGCGAGATTGCGGAAGGCCTGGGTCGTGAGGGAGCGGAGGATCAATTTCAGTTTATCCCGAGCGCAGCGAGGGATCTCCGAATCTCACGCGAACCGAGATCCTTCGTCGCTTTGCTCCTCAGGATAAAGTGAGTCCTACGCAAGCCGCATCGGCATCACCACGTACAGGTAGTCGTACGGGAGATCTTCCGCCAGCGTGGCGGGCCGTCCGATGCACTGGCTGTTCTCGTCCTTCAGGTCGAGCGACACGCTCGGCGTGTCGGTGGCGCTGAGGAAGTCCACCACGTACGCGGCGTTCAGCCCGACGAAGAACGGCGTGCCGGCGTAGTCGATGGGAACCGTCTCGCGCGCGTCGCCGAGCTCCGGATTCGTCGACGACACCGTGAGCTTGCCCGGCGCGAAATCGAACCGCACCGCGCGGGTGCGCTCGTTGGCCACGAGCGAGATGCGCTTGATCGTCGAGAGCAGGCGCTCGCGGTCGACCATCACGCGGCGGTCGTTGTCGCGCGAGATCACTTCCATGTAGTTCGGGAAGTTGACGTCGATCATGCGCGCCAGGAGGCGGCGGTCGCCGGCGTCGAAGAAGAGCTGGTTGTCGGAGACGCCGAACTTCACGGTGCCGTCCTCGGCACCTTCGAGGCGCAGGATCTCGTCGAGCGCCTTGCGCGGAATCAGGATCGTGAGGTCGCCGCCCTTTTTCCCCTTGCCGCCGGAGATCGCCGACGGAAAGTTGATCAGTGCCATGCGGTGGCCGTCGGTGGCGACCATCTCCAGTTTGTTCGGCTGCACTTTCAGGAGCGCGCCGTTGAGCTGGAAGCGCGTCTCCTCGTGCGTGATCGCGAACTTCACCTTGCCGACCATCGTCTTCAGCTCGTCGAGCGGGATGCTGAAGCCTTCGCCCACGTTGACCGTCGGCAGGGTCGGGTAATCCTCGGCGGGAAGGCCGAGGAGGCGGAACTTGGCCGTGCCGGACTCGATGAGCATCGAGTTGTTTTCTTGCATGGTCATGTGCACGTCGTCGTCGGGGAGGGAGCGGATGACGTCGAACAGGCGCTTCGCTTCGATGGTCACGCCGCCGGGCGTGGTGATGCGGGCGGCGGTGGAGCTCAGGATCGTGACGTCGAGATCCGTGGCGGCGATCTGCAGGCGTCCGTCGGCGGCGCGCAGCAGCACGTTCGACAGAATGGGGATGGTCGAGCGCTTCTCGACGACTCCCTGGCACAGCTGGAGTTCCTTCTGCAGATCCGCTTTTCCGACGGTCAGCTCCATGTGGTCTCTTCCTTCAGTACAACTCTATTTTCTTTGTAGTGGTAGTAGTAGTTGCTGCGGAGAACGGCAGCAGCAGGCGCAAAGTGTTCGAAAGTATAGCAGTCTTCCCCTTTCCGCCCTGCGGAACGGAAGGGGTGAAACCTGAGGGAAATCGGGCCGTTTTCCGCAGCGCGCGAGGCGTTCCGCATTTCGGTCGTTTTCATCCTCATGATTTCGGTGGAGCTTTCCGCAGGCCTCGCGGAAATCTATCGGAACTGCTTGGCCAGGCCGTCGACGGTGCGCGCGAACTGGGCGTCCGCGTCGATCATCTTCTTGATCTGCTGGACCGAGTACATGACCGTCGAGTGGTGCTTGTCGGCGAAGACCTTTCCGATCTCGGGATAGGAGAGGTCCGTCAGCTCCTTGCAGAGGTACATCGCCACCTGGCGGGGGAAGGCGATCGTCTTGGCGTTCGACTTCTGCTTGAGGTCCGAGACCTTCAGCCCGTAGTGCGCGGCCACCACGCGAAGGATCTCGGTGGAGTTGATCGGCTTGTCCTCTTTCGAGAGAACGTCCTTCAGCGCCTCTTTCACGAGCTCGATCGAGATCGGGCGTCCGATCATCGAGGCGAACGCCGCGATCTTGTTGAGGTGACCTTCCAGCTCGCGGATGTTCGAGCGCACGCGCTCGGCTACGAAGAGCGCCACTTCCTGAGGGATGGCCATCCCTTTGTCTTCCGCCTTCTTGCGGAGGATGGCCACTTTCGTCTCGAGGTCGGGCGGCTGGATGTCGGCCGTGAGGCCCCACTCGAAACGGGAGCGGAGACGCTCCTCGAGGGTGGGGATCTCTTTCGGCGGACGGTCGGAGGTGAAGACGATCTGCTTCTGCGCCTCGTACAGGGCGTTGAAGGTGTGAAAGAACTCTTCCTGCGTGCGCTCCTTGCCGGCGATGAACTGGATGTCGTCGAGGAGGAGTGCGTCGACGGAGCGGTAGCGGTCGCGGAACGACTGCATCCGGTCGTAGCGGATGGAGGTGATGAGCTCCGTCACGAACGTGTCGGCCGACATGTAGGCAACCTTCAGCCGCCGCGGCGACTCCCGGAGCTGCTGGCCGATGGCCTGGATCAGGTGCGTCTTGCCGAGTCCCGCCCCTCCGTAGATGAAGAGGGGATTGAACGAGCCGCTCGGATTCTCGGCGATCGACTTCGAGGCGGCGTAGGCGAGCTGGTTCGAGTTGCCGACGACGAAGGTCTCGAAGCGGTAGCGCGGGTTGAAGACCGCGGCGGGGATCTCTTCCTTGGCCGGGGCCACCTGCATGCCGAGGTCGTCCGAGGCAGTGCCGTCAATGACGAAGTGGATCTGCACCCGTTCGGGTGAGATCTCGTTCAGAAATCCGCGGATCTGAGCGCCGAAACGCTCACGGATCTCATCGACATAGCGTTGCGAAGGGACTGCGACGTCAATGGTGTCGCCCTTCTGGCCGGCGAACCGGGTCGGGGCGAGCCACGTGGCATACTCAGTCCGATCAACGACTTGCTCGATACGGGCGAGTACCTGGCTCCACGTGCTCATCGGAAGGAATCGGGGCTATCTCCTTGAGTCTCCACAGCTTTTCCACAACTGTGGAAATTCCGCAGGCTCTGGATCGGGGGACGGAGTCTAGCACAGGGTGTCGGTTTGGGAAGGGGCAAAAAGGGTGTTGTTTGTTGCCGGTTCGTGGTTGCTCGTAGGGCAGCGCTCGGTGGCTCTCGCGCCCATGACGCCCAGGCCGGAAATCGCAGACAACCCGCAACCGACAACCAGCAACCGCTTGCGCGCTCTCTGGAATATCCCTCTCTCGCACAGGCGTTTGCGCGCTCGGCCTGCGGACTGCCGGCGTGGTCGTTGACCGCCCTTTCCGCCGTCTCTATACTCACCGCTTTCGTTTTCAGAGGGTTAAATGGCATCGAAGCGTACTTTTCAGCCGAACAACCGCCGCCGCAAGCGCACGCACGGGTTTCTCGTGCGCATGCGCACCAAGGACGGACAGGCCGTCCTTTCGCGCCGTCGTCGTAAGGGTCGCAAGCGTCTCGCCGTCTGAGCGAGCGCTTGCGGTACTTCCCATCGTGCAACGTCCTCGGCCCGAGGCGCTGCCGAAAGAGAAACGCCTGGCGAAGCGTCGCGAGTTCGTCCGGGTCTATGAATCGGGCCGGAAGGTCTTCTCCCGCTACGCAGTGCTCTTCGTCTCCGGCAACGATCTGCCCCATTCGCGGATCGGCATCACGGCCACGAAGAAGCTCGGGAAGGCCAACGTTCGGAATCGTCTGAAGCGCTGGACGCGCGAGACTTACCGGCGGCAACGCGAGCCGCTCGGCCTCGACGCCCGGTCGTTCGACATCGTCGTCAATGTCAAGCCGAACGCAGCCAGCGCGTCGTTCGACGATTACAGCCGCGACCTCGCTCGCGTGCTGGAGCGCGTCGTGACGTCATGAACGCCAGACGCGCAGCGCTGTTGCCTCTCCGCGCCTACAAGCGGTTCATCTCCCCTTTGCTCCCGCCGATGTGCCGCTTCGAGCCGACCTGTTCGGTGTATACGATGCACGCGATCGAGAAGTACGGCGTGCTCCGCGGCGTCTGGCTCGGCGCGCGGCGTCTCGCGCGCTGCCACCCGTTCAATCCTGGAGGTTGGGACCCGGTCCCCTGAAGATGGAAAAACGAATTTTTCTTGCGGTCGTGATCTCGATCGCGCTCCTCGCACTCTGGAGCGCGCTCCTGCCGAAGTTCTTTCCGGAGCTGGCCAGAAAGCCGGAGCCGGCCAAGCCGCCCGTGACGCGGACGACCACCGCGCCCACTCCGGCCAAGCCGGTCAACCCGGACGCTCCCGCTCCGGTGATCGCGCCGCCTCCCGCAGTCGCTCCGATCGCCGCGTCCGCCGTGCAGACCAGCACGATCGACAGCCCCGAGTTCACCGCCGTCTTCTCCAACCGCGGTGCGCAGCTCGTCTCGTTCAGGCTGAAAAAGTACAAGCGCAAGGACGTGCCGGCGCAGCTCGTCGATCTCGTCCGCACCCGCGAGGCGGGCCGCAGCGACTACCCGTTCATGGTCGAGTCGCGTGACCCGGCCATGAGCGCGCGCTTCAACTCCGCGCTCTACGCGGTGAACGACCGCACCGACCGCGGCATGCGCGTCATCGACTACCGCTACTCCGACGGACGCCACACGATCACCAAGTCGTTCCGCTTCGATCCGGCCCGTCCGTACCTCTTCGACTTCTCGACCAACATCCAGCCGCCGGTGCCGTACCGCGTGTCGATCGGACCCGGCATCCGCAACATCGGCGCGGAGGAAGTCGACTCCGCCTCGGTCATCACCGGCAACGGCGTCGTGCAGGCGGAAGGGTCGTTCGACGTCATGCCTCGCGAAAAGGGTGACGCCTTCCAGCAGTTCGAGAACGTCGACTACATCGGCATCGAGGACAACTACTTCCTCACCGTCGTCCGCCCGTCGACCGGAGCGGAAGGGATGCTCATCCGCCGCTCTTACACCGATGCGGCCACGAAGAAGAAGCGTCCCGATTTCTTCGCCGCGGTGAACGCGAGCAACGACGGCTCGGTGGCCGGCAACGCCTTTTTCGGCCCGAAGGAGGCGAAGGTCCTCGACGCCTACGGCTTCGACGCCGCCCTGCAGCTCGGCTGGTTCGGCATGATCGCGCGCTTCTTCCTCGTCGCGCTGACCTGGATCAACCAGTACACGATGAACTTCGGCTGGGCCATCGTCGTGCTGACGGTGATCATCAAGCTGGTGCTCTACCCGCTGCAGCACAAGAGCAACGTCTCGATGAAGAAGATGCAGCGCGTCAGCCCGAAGATCGAGGCCATCAAGGCGAAGTACAAGAAGGCGCGCACCGACACCGAGCAGCGCAACAAGATGAACATGGAGATGATGCAGCTCTATCAGAAAGAGGGCATCAATCCGATGGCCGGCTGTCTGCCGCTCGTGCTGCAGCTCCCGATTCTGTGGGGCTTCTACAACCTGCTCTCGCGAGCCATCGAGCTGCGCGGCGCGCCGTGGATTCTCTGGATCCGCGACCTCTCGGAGAAGGATCCGACGTACGTGCTGCCGATCCTCATGACGGCCACGATGTTCCTGCAGACCTATCTCACGCCGGCCACCGGCGACCCGATGCAGCGGAAGATGTTCCTGTTCATGCCGCTCATCTTCGGCTTCATGTTCAAGGACTTTCCGAGCGGGCTCGTTCTCTACTGGCTCGTGCAGAACATCTTGACGATCATTCAGCAGTTGATCATGAATAAGTGGTGGAAGGATCATCCGGATCCTCCGGCGTCACCCGCCACCACATAGGACAGCGAATGAGCCAGCGTTTCGAAGGACGGAATCTCGAGGATGCGCTGCAGCAGGCGACGCAGGCGTTGGGCGTCGACCGCTGGCAGCTCACGTATCACGTGCTGCTGGAGAAGCGCGGCTTCCTCGGCGGCATGAAGCGCGTCGTCATCGAGGCGGAGGTCAACACCTCCGCCGCCGAGCCGCCACCCCCGCCGGCCCCGCTCGCGCCGCTGCCGGACGCGCGTCCGCCGCGCGCCGATCGCGGTCCGCGCGGCGGCGGAGGCGGTGGTGGGCGAGGGCCGCGCCGTGAGGGTGGAGGAGGAGGCGGCCGTTCGCGCGATCGCGAAGGTGGCCGCGGAGGCGGCGCGCGTCGCGGTGGTCCGCGCGGCGGAGGCCGTGGCCGCGAGTTCCGCACCGGCGACTTCGAGACGTTCCTCGGCGACGTCCCCGAGCAGGGGCCGGAGTCGGAGGCCGCGAAGACGGTACGCGAGTGGGTCGAGACCGTGACCTTCCTGTCCAAGCTCGACGTCGTCGCGCGCACCGAGGAGAACGAGACGCAGATTCACGTCAAGCTGTATGGCGCGGATGCCTCGATGCTCATCGACGAGCACGGCGAGCTGCTCGACGCCATCCAGGTGCTGGCCAACAAGGCGCTGACCGGACGCAAGGTCGAGAAGGAGATCGAGCTCGATTGCGAGTCGTTCAAGTCCTCCCGCGAGGAAGACCTCGGACGCCGCGCCCGCGAAGTCGCGGACCGCGTACGCCGCGGCGGACGCGAGGAGCTGCTGCCGTCGATGTCGCCCATCGAGCGCCGCATCGTGCACATCGCCCTGCGCGACGACGCCGACGTGACCACCGAGTCGCGCGGCGACGGCTTCTACAAACGCGTGGCCATCATCCCGCGTCCCGCCGAGTCGGCTGCCGAGCCGGAAGCGGCGGCGTCCAGTGATTCCGATTGACACCATCGTCGCCCCGGCCACACCGCCGGGGCGCAGCGCCCTGGCCATCGTGCGCATCGACGGCCCGGGCGCTTTCTCCCTCCTGACCTCTCTCTCTTCTTCTTCTCTTCCGGCGGTGCGCGTGGCCACACTCACGCAGCTCGGGGACATCGACGAATGCATCGCCATTCGTTACGAGGCGCCGCACTCGTTCACCGGCAATGATCTCGTCGAGCTGACGCTGCACGGCAATCCGCTGCTGGTGTCGCGGGTGATCGAGGCGTGCGTGTCGCTCGGCGCGCGGATGGCGGAGCCGGGGGAGTTCACCGAGCGCGCGGTACTGAACGGGAAGATGGACCTCGTGCAGGCAGAGTCGATCGCGGACCTGATCAACGCGCGCACGACGCTGCAGGCAAAGCTGTCGTTGTCGAATCTCGAAGGTACTTTGAGCCGGAAAGCGGCGGCGATCCGTCAAGTGCTTCTGGAAGTGATCTCCCGGCTGGAAGCGGCGCTCGACTTTTCGGAGGAGGGGTACGAGTTCATCACGCGCTCCGAGGTGACGGGTCGTTTGACATCCGCTCTCCGCGATCTCTCGGTCCTCTCGCAGACGTACGAGCGCGGCCGCGCCACGCGCGCCGGTTTGTCCGCCGTGATCCTCGGCCGCCCGAACGCCGGCAAGTCGACGCTGCTGAATCGCCTGGTCGGGAGCGACCGCGCCATCGTCACGCCGATCCCGGGAACGACGCGCGACATCGTCCGCGAGACGATCGAGATCGGCGGACTGCCCGTGACGCTGGCCGACACGGCCGGGCTGCGTGAGACGGCGGACGTGGTCGAGGACATCGGCGTGCAGCGCGCCCGCGAGGCAGCGCGGACGGCGGACATCATTCTTTACCTGGTCGACGGCGTCGCGGGCCTGACGGCGGAGGACGAGGTGGAGCTCGCCGACTTGGAAAATGTCCGGCTCGTCTACACTAAAGCTGACCTCGCTCAGCGAGCTGGACTTTCCATAAGTGTCGTGTCGGATCAGGGCATTGATGAGCTACTGCTTCGATTGGATGAGCTCGTCCGCGAGCGTTACGTTGCGCCCGAGGGTGCCCTCGTCAACGAACGTCAACGCGTGGCGGTGGCCGAGTGCGAAGAAGCTCTGAAAGCCGCGCTCGCCTCCACCGACCTCGACGAGCAGATGATCCTCGTCGATCTCTACCGCGCCGCGAACGCGCTCGGCCTGTTGACCGGCGCGATCACCCGCGAAGATGTCCTCACCGAGATCTTTGGAAAGTTTTGTATCGGCAAGTGATGTTCCACGTGGAACATGCCTGTATGGGACGTCCTGGTCATCGGTGGCGGTCACGCCGGAGCTGAGGCGGCGCGCGTCTGCGCCCGCGGCGGCATCCGTGTGGCCATGGTCACCATGCTCCGCGACGCCATCGGCCGCATGTCGTGCAATCCCGCCATCGGCGGCCTGGCCAAAGGGAACCTGGTCAAGGAGATCGACGCCCTTGGCGGCTTGATGGGGGAGGCCACGGACCGGGCGGGGATTCAGTTCAAGATCCTCAACCGCTCCAAGGGTCCGGCCGTGCAGGGACCACGCGCGCAGTGTGATCGCGATC
>DASUSL010000363.1:0-19976 GCA_036375135.1 Thermoanaerobaculia bacterium
CGGCTGCCCGGGCGGCGTCCCGCCGCCCGCCCCGGGGTGGCGGCGCGGGACGCCGCCCCAGGCAGCCGGCGCGGACGCCGGCGGTCCACCCTGGTTGTTGCTCAGAGCTCCACGCGTGAGCCCGTCGGCAGTTCCTCCGGCTCCGCACCGCGGCGGAAGATCCTCGCCGGCTTGTCGCCGATCAGCGTGATCGTCCCGTCTTCGACGCGGAGCATCGAGCCCTCGCGCAGCCCCACGACCGGCGTCGCGTTCTCCTCGAGGAACTCGCGGATGCGCTCTTCGCGCGTTTCCCCTTTGTGCGTGCTGTTCGGGTCGGGGTCCTGGTAGTGCGGGTTGATCTGGAAGGGGACGAAGCCCAGGGCGTCGAAGGTCGGCGGGTAGACGATGGGCATGTCGTTCGTCGTGCGGATCGACACCGTGGCCACGTTCGTGCCGGCGCTCGAGCCGATGTACGGCACGCCGTGATTGCGCACGCGGTCGCGGATCGGCTCGACCAGGCCCTCGTCGTAAAGGCGTTTCAGCAGGCGGAACGTGTTCCCCCCTCCGATGAAGATGGCCTCGGCCGACTCGATCTCCGCGCGGCCGCGCACCTGCACGACCTCGACGTTCATTTTCGCCAACCGCTCGCGCACCCGGGCCGTGTACCCCTCGTGGTTCTGCTGCGCGAACGGCACGAACGCCACGCGCCGCGTGCCGAGAAACGCGCGCAGCTCCGATTCCGCGTGATCGAGATATCCGTAGCCGTGGACCACCGAGCTCGAGATGAGCAACAGACGCATTACGCAGGCTCCTTCATCCACCAGCCGAACGGTCCCGGGTTCCAGAGGAACAACCCCACGCCCTTCGCGCTGCGCACGTTCTGCACGCGCTTGTCGACGGCCCACTTCAGGCCGACCTGCATCATGAAGAGGTACGGCTGGTCGGCGGCGATCAGTTCGTGGAACTGGTGATAGATCTCCGTGCGGCGCGCGCGGTCGAACTCCGTCCGTCCGCGCTCCAGCAGCCGGTCCGCCTCGGCGTTCTTGTAGTGCACGACGTTCAGGCCGCCCGGCGGCAGTTGCGACGAGTGGAACAGCCCGTACGGATCGGGATCGGGATCGACGGTCCAGGCCATGAACGCGGCCTGATAGTCGCTCTCGAGGATGCGCTCGAAGAACGCCGCACCTTCCGCGGGACGGATGGTCATCTGCACGCCGATGCGCTTGAGCGCGTCCTGATAGACCTGCGACTGATCGGACGAGACGTTGCTGCCCGCGGGAATCAGCAGCTCGAAGGTGAACGGCTTGCCGTCGCGATCGAGGACGCCGTCCTTGTTCGAGTCGACCCACCCCGCCGACGCCAGCAGCGCCGCCGCTCCCTGCGGGTTGTACCCGATCGGATGGATGCTCGGGTTGTACGCCCAGCTGTCGGCGGGGAAGGGGCCGGAGATCGGCCGCGCGTTGCCGTGGTAGATGCGCTGGATGATCGTGTCGAGGTCGTACGCCATGGCCAGCGCGCGGCGCACGCGCACGTCCTGGAACAGCGGGTCGTTCAGATTCCAGGGGACGCAGTTGTACATGAGCTCGTAGCGGTCGTGGAAGACGATGCGCTGCTGCACTTCCGGATCGTCCTTCACACGCATCCACGCGTCGTTGTTGATGCGCGCCACGTGGACGTCGCCGCGGCGCAGCGCGTTCCAGGCGACGGTGTCGTCCTCGATCACCCGGAAGACGACCTGGTCGATGTGCGGCTTCTCGCGCCAGTACTGCTCGTTGCGCTCGAGGTAAATGGCCTTGCCGCTCTCGCGGCGCTTCAGCACGTACGGCCCGTTGCCGACGACGGCGCGGACCTGATCGAACTTTCCCTTCGCATAGACGTGCTTCGGCAGCGCGGCGATCATGTTGAACGACAGCAACTGCGGCACGCGCGCCTCGCGGAAGGCCACGCGCACGGTGCGGTCGTCGACGGCCTGCGTCTTCTCCAGGTCGAGCGCGTCGAAGTACGACCCGAACTGCGGCGACTCACCCTTGCCGATCCGCTCCAGCGTGAAGAGCACGTCCGCCGCGGTGACGGGCTGGCCGTCGCTGAACTTCGCGCGCGGGTCGATGTGCAGGACGTAGGTCTTGCCGGCGTCGAGGATCTCCCACCGCGCGATCGTGCCGGGGATCGGCTCGAGCTCCTGATTAACGTCGATGAGCGGATCGAACAGGTACTGCAGCACCTGCTTCTCGTCCTCGGTGCTCTGCAGGAGCGGGTTCAGCGTATTGACGTCGGACTCGAGCCGCCGCACGAGGCGGCCTCCGGCGCGCGGACCGGTGTCGGTGGCCTGCGTAGTCGTCGGGGCCGGAGGCGGGGGAGCGGGCGTCTCGCGACCACACGCGGCGAGAAAAACCAGCAGCACCCACGCGAACTTGCGCATCACGCCCGCATTGTATGGGAGAGTCAGCGGCGCGCTAAGAACGCGCGCAGGACGGCCTGCTCGTCGCGCTCTTTGATGCGCGTGAAGAGCCGGTCGCCGAGCTTCGTGATCGTTTCCGGCCGGTCGAAGGGGAGCTTCTGATACATCTTCCCCCCTTCGAAATGACACGGCTGGCAGCGCCGCTCGAGGATGGGCCGCACGTCGCGCGCGAAATCGACCGGCGCCTCCGGCGGCGGCGCACTTTCCGCCATCAGGCGGCCCAGGAGCCAGAACGCGAAAGCGAGCATGGGAGCAAGGTAAGGCCGGAAACGCCCGATGTCATGGCGACTCCGTGAATTACGCGAGTCGCGGCGGATCAGCCATGTGAGTGGCACCGCGAAAAAAAAAGGGCGAGACCGAAGTCCCGCCCTTTGTGTGTGAGGCCTGCTTTCTGTTTTACAGGCCGGAACGGAGGCCGCTCTTCAGGCCGATGCGGACGTTCTGACCGGCGGTGAAGCGGATCTGGCAGGCGTTGCTGCTGTAGTCCATGTAGTTGTCGATCGGGTCGACGGCGCCGCCGGCGCAGGTGTCGCGGCCCGTGGGGCAGCCGGACGCGCTCGAGGCTTCCGGCGTCGTGTCGTCGACGAGGTCGCCGAGACCCACCGTGCCGTCATAGGCCGTGCTGCCGGTGCAGCCGCCCTGGAAGGTGTGATACAGGCCGAGCCAGTGGCCGACTTCGTGCGCGACCACGTCACCGCCGTTGTACGACGTCGTGCCGCCGTAATTGAGGGCGATGTGGTTCATCACCACTCCGTCCATCAGCGGCGCGCCGGCCAGTTCCCACGGGAAGGTCGCCCAGCCGAGGAGCGTGCCGCCGTAGTAGACGCCGGGGCTGTTCGTGTAGATGTTCAGATGGTTCAGCGAGCTGTTGCCGGGCTGGCTGGAAATGGTCTGCTTCATCTCCGCTTCGGCGGCCGAGCCGGGCTTGGCCGAGTACCAGGAGCGGTTGGTGTAGGTGACCGGCTGGCCGTTGACCGCGTTCGTCCACGCGAACTGGATGCCGGTGTTCACGCCGCCTTCGCCGCCCGCGTAGATGGCGTTCATCTTGGCGATGGTGTTGTTGATTGCCGCGGCAGTGACCTTGCCGTTCTTGCCGTCGGTGATGACGTAGAAGTGCACGCTGATCGTCGCCGGCGCGACGAAGTTCGTGCGGATGCCGACGCGCCCGGTCATGAGATCGCGCATGTGCTCGGTCTCGATGACGTTGACTTCTTCCGGGCTGTAATGACGCGACGCGCAGACGCCGCCGCTGCGCATCACACCCTGCTCGTCGAGCCACGGCGTGCCGCTATGGCCGAGCGGGTCGACGTGATTCCGCTCCGCGAAGCGGGCGGTCGTGTCGTTCGCGAAGAGGGAAAAGGCAAAAAGAAAGGACAACACTGCCACGGTGAATCGTTTGATCTGCATTTTCTGGAGAGGGAACCTTTCGATTGAGTTGGCGGCAGGGGATTGCGGCCGGTGTGCCACCCGCTAACTCATTGAAAAGACACGAAGCGCCCGGTCGAAGGGTCGAATTGTGACCATTATTGGGCTATTCGGACGGGTCAATTGTGGAACATTCGGGTCGATGCTGGACCCATTCACTCCGACCCGATCACCCATTTCTCGAACGAGTCCCCCGGCAGCTCGCGGATGAAGCGCGACGGCTCCATGAGGATGTCCATCCCGCCGCGGTCGCGAGCCATGACCGGGAAGACGAGATAGAGCTCCTGCATGGCGCGCGTCACGGCCACGTAGAAGAGGCGGCGCTCCTCTTCCTCGCCGGGGATGACGATCTCGCGCGTCCCCTGCTCGTCGATCACCGGTGCATCCTGCGTCGCTCCTTCCAGCAGCGGCAGCGCCTCGTGCACGCGGTTCGGCGGGATGCGCACGATCCCGCCCGGCACGCGCAACGCGCGCATCGACGGAAAGCGTCCGTCGGCCAGCCACATCACGAACACCGCCCGCCACTCCAGCCCCTTGGCCTGATGCACGGACGACAGCACGATCTTCTCGTCCTCGGGGCCGACGACCGCCACGTCCTCGCCGGCCATGGGATTGGCCAGCGCCACCTCGTCGAGAAACTGCTCCACGTCGTCGTAGCGCAGCGCGTACTGCGAGAGCTGCTCGAGGTCGTCCAGCCGCGCCTGCGCATTCGGGAACTTGGCCCGCGCGTAGTCGGCGTAGCCGCGCTCCACGATGAGGCGGATCGTCTCCGACGGATTGCGCTTCATGGCGTCGACGGAGATCAGGCGCAGCACCTCGCGCGCGCTGTCGAGCGACCCCGCCACGCCGCGTCCCGGCGGATACGCGCCCGCGGCGGTACCGCGCAGGAAGGCGTCGAGTGGATTCGGCGCCGTAGCGATCCGCGCCCACACCTCGGCCGCGGTCTTCTCGCCGATCTTCGGATAGAGCTTCAGCATCCGCTTCCACGACAGCTCGTCGCGAGTGTTCGCGACCAGCTTCAGGTACGCCAGCACGTCCTTGATGTGCGCCTGCTCGAAGAAGCGCACGCCGCTGCGGATCTCGTACGGGATCAGCCGCCGCGTCAGCTCCATCTGCAGCTCCAGCGACTGATAGTGCGAGCGGTAGAGCACCGCGATCTCACTCAGCTTCTCTCCCTCGTCGCGCAGCTCCAGGATCCGCTGGGAGATGAAGGCCGCCTGCTCGTACACATCGTCCACGCCGACGACGGCGGGATCGGGTCCGTCGCCGCGGACGGCCTGCAGCTCCTTGCGGAACTGGAAGCGGTTCGCGGCGATGGAGGCGTTGGCCAGGCGCAGGATCTGCCGCGTGGAACGGTAGTTCGTCTCGAGTTTGTAGATCTGCGACTCGGGGAAGCGCAGCGGGAAGGTGAGGATGTTCTCGAACGACGCGCCGCGGAAGGAGTAGATGGACTGCGCGTCGTCGCCGACGACCATCACGTTGCGGCGCTCCGAGGCCATGAGGTCGATGATGTCGGCCTGGAGCTTGTTCGTGTCCTGGTACTCGTCGACGAGGATGTGGCGGAAGCGGCGCTTGAGCGAGGCCGCCACTTCGTCGTGCTCCTCGAGCAGCACTTTCCAGAACACCAGCAGATCGTCGAAGTCCATCGCGTTCGCGTCGCGCTTGCGCTCCTTGTAGCGCCGGAACACGTTCACGATCTCGTCGCGGTACATCGCAAAGTGCGGGTAGTTCTCCTCGAGATGCAGCTCCAGCGGCACGCGCGTGTTGATGAGGAAGGAGTAGACGTCGAGGAGGACATCGCCTTTCGGGAAGCGCTTCTCCAGCGTCTTGATGCCGAGGGAGGAGATCGCGGACTCCATCATCTCTTTGGAGTCCTCGTCGTCGAGGATGGTGAAGTTGGAGCGATACCCGATGGCCTCGGCGTGGCGGCGCAATAGACGATTGCCGATGGAATGGAAGGTGCCGCCCCAGATGCGGCGCGTGTCGGTGGTGACGAGCTGCTCGACGCGGCTGAGCATCTCGCGCGAGGCTTTGTTGGTGAAGGTGACGATGAGGATCTCGGAGGGGTCGACGCCGTCCTCGATCAGCCGCGACACGCGATAGGTGAGGGTGCGCGTCTTGCCGCTACCAGCGCCGGCGATGACGAGCATCGGCCCCTCGCCGGCCATGACCACTTCGAGCTGCTCGGAGTTGAGCTGGTCCGCGTACGCGACCTTGTACTGCTTCTGCGGTTTGTCGGGACGCTTGAGCGTGTACCGCCGGACTTTGGTCTCGCTCATTCGCCGCCTCGGCCACTGCACGAGGGAACGACCGGGGGCCTCCGGCGGGCCGGGGCCGCCGACGGCGCTGATCGAGGCACGTGCGGTCGCGAGACTCGCGGTTCATGCGACAGGCGTACGGTGCGGCCAGGCCATGACGCGCCGCCGGCCGCGCCGGCCCGCCGCGGGCCCTTCGTCGTCCCGGCGAGGCGCCGCTCGCGGCGCTGTTGCTCCCCGCTCTTCATCGACCGGAGCCTATCAGGCGCCGATCTTTTTCAGCCACTCATCCGTCCACTGCCGCCACGTCTTGCCGCTGCGCTGTTCGATCGCGGCCACGGGATTCTCCGAGCCGTAGGCCTCCATGAACGCGCTCATGCCGAGCTCGCGCACGAGATGCGCGGTGAAGGAGGCGGAGACGGCGTAGAACATGCCGCGCTCGGGACGCGAGGTGAAGTCGACGCTCTTTGCCGGTTTCGCGATCCACCCGAGCGCCTGCTCGCGATTCTTCGCCACGATCGCGGCCGCCGCCTTGTCGAGCGAGGGCAGGTCGGTCGCGCCGAGCTTCACCAGGGGACGCATCTTGCCCGGCTGCACGGCGAACTGCACGTACGTGGCGATCCCTTCGCGGAGGAGCAGCGAGTGGAACTCACCGCCGACGAGGTGCACGGTCTCGTGGATGTGCGGCGCCTCGCCGGAGTCGAGTCCCGACAGGAAGACCACGGGCCGGTCGCCGGCCTTGTGCGCGTAGCCGCCGTAGACGTGCGAGGGGAGCTCGTCGGAGCCGCTGATGTAGTACTCGATCGGCGCCTCGTGTCTGCGCGCGAGCGTCGTCTCCACCTGCGCCACCACGCGGTCGAGCGAGGCGGTCACGCTCGATCGCTTCTCCGCCGGCCACTCCTTCGGAGCCCAGACCACGACGCGCGCGCCGGCGCTCTTCACATGCGACGCGCGCATGGCCGCGATCGCGGCGTCGTCCTTCGAGGAGGCGAGGAGCAGGAACAAGAGAATCGTCTGCATACTCGGGATCGGACGCGCGTAGTCCGCTTTTCGTTGACTCGCTCCGCGAGATCATCCTGATACTGTTCTTCAGCCGCGAGAACGAGCAGAAAGATCTCACCGCTGAAGGTGGCCGCATTCTTCGCGGTGAGACGAAACCGAGTCGGCGGCTTTCACAGAGACGAGATCACCTGGGCGAGTTTGAATCGACACTGTCATCCTGACCCGGGTCAGGATGACAGATCTCGATCCTCAGTACTTCACGTCGCAGCCGTACGGCTGACTCGTCGGGACGCTGATCGGCTTCCCTGCCAGCGCCTCCTGCAGCGCGATGTCGACGTGCGGGCGGGCCGTCTGCAGGTCCGACTTGCGCGTCGAGTTCTTGTCATCGATGCCACCCATGTAGACGATCCTGCCCTGCGGATCGATCACGAACATGTGCGGCGTCGTGCGCGCGTCGTACGCCCGGCCGACCGTGCCTGTCTCGTCGATGAGCACGGCAGACGGCGCCGCCCCCTTCTCTTTCGTCAGCTCGTTGGCCTCCTCATTCGAATGGTGGCCCTGCTTGCCGGGCGCCGAGGAGACGATCGAGAGCCAGACCACCTTGCCCGCGTACTTCTTCTGCAGCGCCTGCATCGCGCCGCCGCCGTAGTGCTTCCGCACGTAGGGGCATTCGTGATTCAGCCACTCGAGCACGACCCATTTGCCGCGGTACTGGTCGAGAGAATGCGTCTTGCCGTAGGTGTCCGTGACGCGGAAGGCGGGAGCGGCCTTGCCGAGCTCCGGCACCGGGCCATCGGCCGCCGTGCGTCCTTTGGCCTCTTCCGCGCAGGCCGTCAGCATGCCTGCCGTCAGCAGCGCGATCGCCGCCATTCCGATGTTGCGATAGAGCTTCTTCATGAAACCTCCTGGTCGATGGTCATTGGAGTTTGGAAAATGCCTCGATGAGGATCCCCGGACTGAGGATCTCGGGAAGTAAACGGGGCGAGGCCTGTGGATCGGCCTCGTAGAGGACGTACAGCGGGACGCCTGACCTGCCGAACGAGCCGAGCGCGCGTGTGATGGCCGCGTCGCGGTTCGTCCAGTCGGCCTTCAGCATGGCGACCTTGCGATCGCCCACGATCTTCTTCACCTCGGCGGAGCTGAAGGCGACGCGTTCGTTGACCTTACAGGTCAGACACCACGCGGCGGTGAAGTCGATGAAGACCGGCCGTCCCTCGGCGCGCAGCTCCGCGACGCGTTGTTCGGACCACGGCTCCCACTGCACACCCGAGGTGTTCTGCACGGCGGCGTTCACGGCGCTGCTGACCGGCTCCGCCGCCGCGCTGAGGACGAATCCGGAGACGAGCAGGGCGGCGGCGACGCTGCCCGCCGTCGCTTTGGTGCGGGTTGATGCGTCGAGCGTGGCCCAGCAGCCCCAGACCCACGCTGCCGCGCCGACCAGAGTCAGTCCGAGAAGCAGGCGGAGGATGCCGTCGACGCCGGTCTGGTGACCGAAGACCCACACCAGCCAGGCCACGGTCGCGAACAACGGAAACGCCATCAGTTGTTTGAAGCGCACCATCCAGTTGCCGGGTCGCGGCAGAAAGCGGAGCAGCGTCGGCCAGAGCGACAGCGCCACGTACGGAGCCGCCATGCCGGCGCCGAGGGCGGTGAAGATCAGGAGTGCGGAGGCGGCCGACTGCGTGAGTGCGAAGCCGAGCGCCGCTCCCATGAAGGGGGCCGTGCACGGAGTGGCGACCACCGTCGCCAGCATCCCGTTCAGGGCACTGGTGCCGTAGCCTTCCCGTCCCGCCGCGCCGCCGATTCTCGTCAGCGAGGTGCCGATCTCCATCACGCCGGCAAGCGACAGTGCGAGCGCGAACAGGAGGAAGGCCATGGCCGCGACGAAGGGAGGGGCCTGCAGTTGAAAGCCCCAGCCGATCTCCTGGCCGGCGGCGCGAAGCGCGAGCAGCAGTCCGGCCAGCAGCCAGAAGGCGAGGAGCACTCCTCCGGCGAACACAAGGCCGTGGAGTCGCACGCGCCGCGGCTCGTCGCCCGAGCGCTGCATGAACGCGAGGATCTTGAGCGAGACGACCGGGAACACGCACGGCATCAGGTTGAGGACCATGCCGCCGAGGAAGGCGAGTCCGAGAGCGAGGAAAAGTGTCAGCGGCGGACGCTCCGAGGCCGCGGGAGCAACCGGCGCAGAATCGACGATGGGCGCATCGAACTCGACGGCCACCGGCCCTCCCGGAGTCCAGCCGGCGGGGGCGTGGAGCACTCCGGAGAGACGCCGTACATCGGCCTGTGCGTACGGCGACCTGGTGAGCTCCATGGTGAGCTCGCCGTCGGCGACGGAGACCGGCTGCGGTGCGCTGTATTCGATGAGCGGACCGGTCGCGGCGAAAAAGCTGATTCCCGGCTGGTCGATGCGGAATCCCTGCGGCGGCCGCGCCCGGAGGATGATGCGGTCGCCGCGGTTTGCGGCCTGGATCTGCCATCCATCGGCGGGGACCGGAAGGGAGGCGGCGCTGCGTTCGAACAGAGTGGCGGACGGACCGGGGGAGGAGGGCGTGCCGGCGACCGGCACATTGATGTCGAGGGTGACTTCCTCGGGGATGCAGACCTTCTCGCACACCATCCAGTAGACGTTGGCCTTGATCGCCGCACTGCTTCCCGCGGCGGCGCTCGCCGGAGCGCGCATCGACGTCAGCAGCAGCACTTCGCCCTCATAGCCGTAGGTGGTGAGCGGGTTCAGCGAGATCCGGTGCGGCTGCGGCCAGCGGATCGGCCCGGCGGTGAAGCCCTCCGGAAGCACCCAATCGATGGCGATCGCTTCGCCGGAGTCTCCCGGATTCTTCCAGTAGGTATGCCACCCCTCCTTCATCCGCAGGTGCAGCCCGAGGCGGAACTCCTCGCCGGGCCGGACGTGACTCTTGTCGAGGAGCAACTCCGCGGTGACGTGCGGGGTAGAGACCGGCTTGGCGAAGCTCGGCAGAGCCGCCAGCGAAGCGATCAGAACCAGGAGGCCGCCGCGGAGCAGCCGCTTCCACATCAGTCCCGCAGTCGCAGTGTTGTACACAAGTGCAACACTACTACACGCCGGACGGGATTGCAACGGCACCGCACACGAGCGAACGAATCGGTCTGTCACGCCCAGTGTTACGACCTGCGTGTTGCGGATGTTTCAGGTCCGAAGACGACGGCGGGAACGTTTTCTCGACCGACACAGGCGTACTGCAACAGGAAAGCGATGGTTCGCCTACGGGCGATCGCTCCGCTATCTTGATGCGATGGACGACGACCTGCACGGCCTTTCCCGCGAGCAGCTCATCACCGAGGTGCGCCGTTTGCGCGAGGGCATCCGCCGCCATCGTGACAGCACCGAGCATGAGCTCTGCTGGCATCAGCCGGAGTTGTGGGGGCTGCTGCCGGAGCGGAGCGATCCGGTGCCGGTGGTGCCGGAGTGGCCGCAGTTCCTGCGGGGGTGCGTGCGGTATCGCGAGTCGCTGGAGCGGCAGGCGCCGGATGCGCCGCGGATGTCCGAGGAGTTCGAGAAATGAGTCACGCCCTCTGGTTGCTGGCCGGCACGCTTTGCATCGCTCCGTTTCGCGTCGATTCGGCAAAGGTCGGAGGGCCAAACATGTCCACGACCACGTGGGCGCCGGGCGAGGGTTCGGTCTACGAGTTCCGCATCGACAACAAGCTCGCCGCGACGGTGCGCGTGGGGGAGACCATCGCCATTCCCGACGTGCCGGCCGACCGTCGAGTCATGGTCGGCGTGCGACTGGACGGGCGTCCGTACGAGAGCTTCCGCGTCGACCTGCGCAAGGAGCCGGAGCAGCGCGCGTGCTTCTGGCTGTACGAGGGCTACTGGCACTGGGTGAACGCCGGCTGGGACGAGAGCAAAGGATGCAGTTGTGCCGACACTTGCAAGACGACCGCGACGTACGGCAAGCACTCAGTCACGCTCGCCGACGCGCAGCGCATCCAGGCCGCGGCGCGAAAGTACCTGGCTAAGGAATCGTTCCCGATGCCGTCCGGCGCGACGATCGACTGCGAGGGCGTCGTGCGCATGCGGCAGTGGATTCTCGCGGACGGCGGCACGCACGACGACGAGCTGCGCCTCACACTGCGCGTCGCCGAGTCGAAGGCCGGCCGCTTGCTGCAGGAGCTGCGCATGAAAAAGGTCGGGAACGAGTGGCAGGTGTTGGGGAGCGGAGAGGTGATCTATCACCTGCGGTAGATGCGCCCTGCTCCTGGCGCTGCTGCTCTGCGCCGGCTGCGACGAGGATCGCCTCGAGCGCTTTCCCACCGGTGCGGATGCCCTGCGCAGCGACGCTGCCCGCCGCGGCTGGATCCCGGCGTGGCTGCCGCGGGAAGCGACGGAGGTGGAGGTCGGATACAACCTCGACACGAACGTCACGACGATGACGTTCCGGCTCGATGCCGATGCGGCGCGCAGGCTGCGGAGGCACCTCGTGCGCGACTGCGGGACGGGGACGCCTGTGCCGGAGGGGACGTGTATGAAGTTCGATGCGGGGACGAACAGGGTGCAAGTGTCGATTTCGCGTTAGCGCGACCGCGTGCGCTGGTGGAGGACAGGCAATCCTGCCTGTCGCGTCGTGGACAGGCACGATTGCCTGTCCGCCACCAAGGCACGCGCATGGCGCGGCGGGCTGAAGCCACGCCCTGTGTTTTCGCGCGCTTCTGCTAGTCTCCCTCCCGATGCTCTCGCCGAGAGTGCTCGCCGCCGTGGCCGTCGTCTTCTGGGGCATTTCCTTCGTCGCCACCAAGGCGGCGCTGAGTGAAGTGTCTCCTTCCACATTGATCTTCGTGCGGTTTGCCATCGGGGCGGTGGTGCTGCTGGCCATCGTGCGGGAACTGCCGCCGCGACGGGCGTGGGGAGCGCTGGCGGTCATGGGCTTCGTCGGCGTGTTCGTGCATCAGATGTTGCAGGCGTACGCATTGACGATGACCAGTGCCACCAACACCGGGTGGCTGATCGGGATCACGCCGATCTGGTCCGCCATCCTCTCCGCGATCGTCCTGCGCGAGCGTTTCGGCTTCTGGAAAGTCATCGGCTTGCTGGGCGGCTTCTTCGGCGCGCTGCTCGTCGTCACCAAAGGGGACTTCAGCCCGCGCGTCCTCGGCACTCCCTCCACCACCGGCGACCTGCTCATCTTCATCAGCACGATCAACTGGGCGGTCTACACCGTCCTCGGGCACAAGACCATCCGCGCGCTCGGCCCGCGCCGCGCCACCTCCGGCTCCATGCTCTTCGGTGCCGCCATGCTCGCCCCCATCTTCATCCTCAAGCGCGGCTGGACCGAGATCCCGCGCCTCACCGCGACCGGATGGGGCGCGCTGCTCTTTCTCGCCGTCTGCTGCTCCGCGCTCGGCTACCTCTTCTGGTACGGCGCGCTGGAGCGGATCGAGGCCACGCGCGTGGCGGCGCTGCTCTACGCCGAGCCGCTCGTGACCTTCATCGCCGCCGCCCTGCTCCTCGGCGAGCGCGTCAGCGCCGTCGTCGTCATCGGCGGAGTCCTCGTTCTTGCAAGCGTTCTCGTCGCGCAGTACGCGCCAGCCGTACGCGCGCCTCTGGAGGAAGCATGATCCGTCGTCTCAGCATCCCGTTGTTACTGCTCTTCGCCGTCGCGTGCGCGTCGTCCGACGACTACGACACGTCGGCCTCGCGCGTCCTGCCGCGCGGCCCGTACTCGGGGAACGAGACCGGCCCCTCGCCGGTCGGCGCCATTCCCGACATCAGCGTGCGCGACGCCGCGCGCAACCGCGACCTCCTGCTCAGCGTCGAGTACCCGACGCGCGGCGGGCCGCATCCGGTGATCCTCTTCTCGCACGAGTACGGCGGCTCGAACCGCAGCTACATCGGCCTCAGCTCGTACTGGTCGAGCAACGGCTACGTGGTCATCCGTCCGGCGCATCTCGACCGCGGCGGCCCCGACGCGCAGGGCGAGCGCGACTGGCAGAACCGCGTGCGCGACATCACCGCGGTCATCGACTCGCTGGAGACGCTCGAGCAGCGCTATCCGGAATTGCAGGGGAAGATCGACCGCACGAAGATCGCCGTCGCCGGACACGGCTACGGCGGACAGACGGCGCTGCTGCTCGCCAACGATCCGCGCGTCAAGGCGGTCGTGGCCATGGTGCCGGAGACGCGCGGCGTGACGTTCACCGATCTGAAGGTGCCGGTGCTCTTCTTCAGCGGCACGCGCGATCCGGCGCAGACCGCCTCGGAGCCGTTCACGCTCGCCCCCGCGGGCGACAAGTGGCTGGTCAGCATCGAAGGGGCGCGCATGCCGGCGTTCACCGGACGCTACGAGGCGTTCACCGAGGCGCAGGCGCGGGAGGCGGCGCGCAACGATCCCATCATGGATCCGTACGGCCAGCAGCAGCAGCAGCGCTCGACGCGCGTCCAGAACGCCATGCTCCGCACGCAGGAGATGTTCGGCATCGTGCGCGGCGGCGCGCTGGCGTTTCTCGACCTCTACGTGAAGGGGAATGCCGACGCCCGGCAGGCGCTGGAAGGGCTGAAAGATCGCCGCGGAGTGACAATCGACCGAAAATAGCGGAAGGATTGAAGGATGTGTGGCGTTCCGGGAGGGCGAGAACGGAGTAGAATGCGCAGTCCTCATTTCCCGACCACACACAGGAGAAATTGATGGTTCGACGGTGGTTCGTACTGGCAGCGCTGTTTCCCGTCGTCGCGCTCGGCGCCGACCGGCACATCCTTCGTTACTCCGGTTCCATTCCAATCTCGTTCAAATCCTCCCTGGCCACGATCGACGGCGCGCTGATCTCGCTCAACGGCGGCGCGGGCCTGGCGGTCGTCAGCGAGCTCACCGATGAAGAAGCGGCGCGCCTCGCGAAAGAGACCGGCGCCGCGGACGTGCTTCCCGACGTCGACGTGCGCCTGCGCCTCGGCGGCCTCGGCGAGGCCAACGATCCCGGCATCTCTCTCTTCAGCAGCCCGTCGCCCGAGAACGCCGCGATCTACTCGTGGCAGTGGCACCTGCGCGCCATCGGCGCCGACAAGGCGTGGAGCGCGGGCCGCCTCGGCTCGCCCGACGTCACGGTGGCGGTCATCGACACCGGCGTCAGCTACGAGCATCCCGACCTCATCGGCCGCGTCGATCTCGACCGCTCCGTCTCCTTCGTCCCGAGCGACGACGCCGACGTCGAAGCAATCTTCCCGGGACGGCATCCGGTGACCGACCTCTTCTACCACGGCACCCACGTCGCCGCGACGATCAGCAGCAACGCGCAGATCGCCGCGGGCGTCACGTCGAACGTGACCATCATGGGCGTAAAAGTGCTCTCGCGATGGGGCGAGGGATCGTTCAGCGGCGTCCTCGACGGCATCCTCTGGGCCGCCGATCACGGCGCCGACGTCGCCAACCTCAGCCTCGGCGACACGCTGCCGAAGGAAGGCAACGGCCGCTACGTGGCGATGATCCAGCAGGCGTTCAACTACGCGCACCGCAAGGGCATGCTGGTCGTCGTCGCCGCGGGCAACGAGGGACGCGACCTCGATCACGACCGCAACGACTTCAACATGTACTGCAACGCCGCGAACGTCGTCTGCGTCTCCGCGACCGGACCGACGAGCGCCGCGGGCATCACCGGCCCGTGGACGGGGGTCGACGAGTTCGCCGGCTACTCGAACTACGGTCGCTCCGCGATCAGCGTGGCCGGGCCGGGTGGCACCGGGCCGGGACGCGTCTGGGCGGCGTGCTCGAAGACGTCGCTGCTCGTGCCGTTCTGCCAGTGGTCGGATGAAGTGCTCGGCATCGGCGGCACGTCGATGGCCGCGCCGCACGTGGCCGGTCTTGCCGCGCTCATCGTCGAAGACGTCGGCCACGGCAAGCCGTCGCAGGTGAAGACGCGCCTGCAGCAGTCGGCGGACGACCTCGGCCAGCCCGGCAAGGATCCGCTGTACGGGCATGGCCGCATCAACGTGCCCCGCGCACTCGGCCTCGAGTAAGCCCGATGCCCGAGGAGCTCCCCGAGCCGGTGTCCGTGCCGGAGACGGCATGGATCACCGCGCTCGACCGGGAGCTGGCCGCGCAGCGGCTGCAGAGCGAGCAGCTCCGGCTCCTCGGCACCGCGGTGCGCGTCACGGCCGAGGGGATCGCCATCCTCACGCCGGCGGTGGAAGCGGTCGGCCCGCGCATCGCCTTCGTCAACGACGGCTTCTGCAACATCTCCGGCCGCCGCCGCGAGGACGTCATCGGCCAGACGCCGCAGATCTTCGGCATCGTCGAGCGGCAGCAGAGCGTCTACGACACGCTGCTGCAGCACGTGTTCGAAGGGCGCCCGTTCGAGGCCGAGGTCACGGCGCGGCGCGCGAACGGCGCGGAGTTCGAGCTCGACCTGCAGTTCGTCCCGGTCGAAGACGGCGGCCAGCTCACGCACTGGGTGGCGTTCCTCCGCGACGTCACGCAGGCCCGGCATCAGGTCACGTCGCTGCGCCATCAGGCCATGCACGACGCGCTGACCGGTCTCCCGAACCGCACGATGCTCTTCGAGAAACTGGAGCGCGTCATCGAGGAGTCGCGCGCGAGCGGGGTGAAGCTCGCGCTGATGCTGATGGACCTCGACCGCTTCAAGGAAGTAAACGACACGTTCGGCCATCAGTTCGGCGACGCGCTGCTCAAGCAGGTGTCGTTTCGTCTGCAGAACCAGCTCCGCGGCGACGACTTCGCAGCGCGCCTCGGCGGCGACGAGTTCGCGGTCGTGCTGCCGCACGTGGCCGATTCGACGACTGCCGCCACCACCGCGCGCCGCATCCTCGGCACGCTCGAGCAGCCGTTCGTCATCGACGGGCAGGTGCTCGAAGTCGGCGGCAGCATCGGCATCGCGCTCTTTCCCGAGCACGGCGGCGACGCGCGCACGCTGCTCCGCCGCTCCGACGTGGCCATGTATGCGGCCAAGCAGAAGCAGAGCGGCTACAGCTTCCATCAGGACGACCTGGAGACGCGCACGCCCGACCAGCTCGCGCTGGTGGTCGAGCTGCGCGGCGCGGTGGAGCGCGGGGAACTCGTCGCGCACTATCAGCCGAAGCTGCACATGCGCAGCGGCATCATGACGCGCGCCGAGGTGCTGGTGCGGTGGAACCATCCGCAGCGGGGACACCTCGGGCCGGCGCACTTCATCCCGCTCGCGGAGCGCACGGGTCTCATCCGCGGCGTGACCGACTGGCTGCTCGACCACACCATCGGCCAGTGCCGCATGTGGCAGGACGCGGGCGCGCCGATCCACGTGGCCGTCAACGTCTCCGCGCGCAGCCTGCTCGATCAGGGGCTGCCGGGGAAGGTGCAGAGCGCGCTCGATCGCTGGGGCGTCGAGCCGCGCTTCCTGAAGATCGAGATCACGGAGAGCAGCATCATGGCCGACCCGGCGCACGCGCTGGCGATCCTGTCGATGCTGCAGTCGATGGGCGTGCGCCTCTCCGTCGACGACTTCGGCACCGGCTACTCGTCGCTCACGCACCTGCGCGAGCTGCCGATCGACGAGATCAAGATCGACAAGTCGTTCGTGATCGGCATGCGCGCCAGCGACGCCGACGCGGCCATCGTGCGCACGGTGATCGACCTCGCACACAACCTCGGCAAGCAGGTGTGCGCCGAGGGAGTGGAGGACGCCGAGACGTGGCAGATGCTGAAGTCGCTCGGCTGCGATCTCGCGCAGGGCTACTGGATCGCGCGGCCGATGAATGCGAACGCGCTGATGGAGTGGCTGACGCGAACGAGCTGGGGACTAGCGCGGTAGCAAGTGGAGGACAGGCAATCCTGCCTGTCCTTCGGTGGTCGGCTGCGGCTGGACAGGCAGCATTGCCTGTCCTCCACCTTCACTTCACGTCCACTCTGATCTTCGCGCGCTCCGTCTGCTCGATCCTGCGCAGCTCGGAGTTCACCTGACGCTGCGTTCTCCACGCGCGCTTCGGCGTGGCGATGACGGTGCCGGTCAGCGAGAACGGATCGGGCCACTCGCGCGACACGGCCAGGCGCGTGCCGGAGATCGGGGCCATGATCGGCAGGTAGTTGAAGCGCCAGCGCGTACCGAGGGCGCCGAACTCGACGGCGCCGACGTGGAATCGGACGCTGTGCCTGGGGCGCTCCGGCTCTTCCGGAATCGAAAACACCCAGCGCTGCAGCGTGGGCTTGGAGTAATCGGGTTTGGTCTCGGTCGTCTCCTGCGCGGAGAGGCTCGTCGCGGCGAGGAGAACGAAGATGGCGATCGTCGTTTTCATACGCTTCTGTCCCTGCATTCTACGACGCATAAATCGAACCAAAAGTTCGGTGCGTGGCTATGATCCCAAAGTGTTGCTGACTCTGGTGATGTTCGCGGCCGCGTCCGCCGCGATGGCGGCTCTCTGGAACCGCTGGTTCCTCTCGGTCCCGTGGAAGTTTACCGCGCTCTTTTTCGCCCTGTGCGCGGTCTGGCAGGCGGAGACGCTCTTCACCAGCAGGGTGGACGTGCCCGGCAACCTCGCGTTCCACGCGTACCCGTGGAAAGTGATCGACGCGCCGGGCGCGAAGGCGAACACCGGCATCGTCTTCACGCAGCTCGCGCCCTGGACGCGTATCGCCCGCGACGAGCTGAAGAGCGCCACGCTGCCGCTCTGGAACCGCCACTCCGCCGGCGGCGCGCCGCTGCTGGCGAATCAGCAGACGGCGATCTTCCATCCATTCACTCTGCTGGGATTGCCTCTGTCGGTAGGGAAGGCGTTCACGCTCTCCGCCTCGCTGCGGCTCTTCACGCTGCTCTTCTTCACCTTCGTGCTGCTGCGCGGCTTCGGCCTCCGCGACGGCCCGTCGATCTTCGGCGCCGTGGCCTACGCGTTCTGCAGCTTTCACGTGGTCTGGCTCCTGTTCCCCCTCGGCCTGGCGACGATGATGCTGCCCGTCGCACTGACCGGCGCCCGCGAGCTGGTAGCGACGAGCTCGCGCCCCGCGTACGTGCTGCTGACTTTGGCGTTGTCGCTCTCGGTCCTCGGCGGACATCCGGAGTCGGCGCTGTGGGTGTGGATCACGACGGCGGTGTTCATCGTCTATCTCGCGCGCAAGCGCGTGCTGATCCCCGCCACGGCCTTCATCATCGCCGGCCTGCTCACGGCGTTCTTCTGGTACCCGACCCTGCGCGCGCTGCAGACCACAGAGCGCTTCGACAAGTTCCACAAGCTCGAGCTCAACCCCGCCGATCACGGCCTGTCCTACGAGTGGCTGCTCCCGCTCGTCGCGCAGAACGTCCTCGGCAATCCCGTGACCGGCACGTACACGCCGCCGCGCGGCGCGCACCCCGCGGTGCTGAACGACTACGGCGAAGTGGCCTCGAGCTACGCCGGCCTTTTGACGCTCGCGCTCGCGCTGTGGGCGCTCCCCGCTGTCATCCTGAGCCGCGTAGACGGCGAAGGACCCCCTCCCGATGGAGCGAGCATGGGGTTTCCAGCAGGGGATCCTTCGCCGTCTACGCGGCTCAGGATGACACCCTTGTGGTTCGCGCTCGGCCTGATGGCCTTTGCGCTTTTCACGATTGCCGAGCTCCCGCTCTGGCGCGACGCCATCCGCGCCATCCCCCTCGCGGGAGTGAGCCTCCACCAACGCCTGCGAGTGCTCTGGGACCTCGGCGCCTGTATCGCCGCGGCCACGGCGCTGAACGTAAACGTAGGACGGGCTTCAGCCCGTCCATGGGTGCTTCTCGCGACCGGCGCGGCCTTCCTCGGCGTCTACTTTCTCCGCGAGCCCCCGCTAGACGCACTGGCGATCGCGCAACTGGTCGTGCCCATCGCCACACTCCTCCTCTTCACCATCCGCCCAACAGTGCTCGTCGCAACGGTGCTCGTCTTCCTCGATTTGGCCGTAGCCACCTGGCGCTACAACCCTCCCGCGCTCCCGGGCCACGTCTATCCAATGACCGGCGCCATCGACTTCATGCAGCGCGCCGCGAAGCCGTACCGCGTCGCCGCGTGGGGGTGGTCCTTCCTGCCCGACACGCCCGGCTACTACGGCCTCGAAGACGTGAAGACCACCGACCCCGTGCAGCACTTCGCGTACACGTTCCTTTTGCGCGGCTACCTCGGCATCGACCCGGCCTCGCCGGAGATGGTGCTGAGCAACGTCGAGCGCGCGTACCTCGACTTCCTCAACGTGCGCTTCCTCTACGTTCCGCCGGACAACGAGACGCGGCCCGCCGGCTTCGTGGAGCGCTATCGCGGCGCGGACGGCGTCGTGCTCGAAAACACGGAGGCGCTGCCGCGCTACTTCTTCGTCCGCGAGACGCTCGTCGAGACGGACCTCGGCATGACCGTCGCCAAGTCGCGCTTCATCTCCGACTTTCGCGCGCAGTCCATCGTCGACCGCAAGCCCGCGGACGCTCCCAGCCGATTCCTCGGCGGCACCGTCGACATCCGCGAGTACGAGGGACAGCACACGCTCCTCGACGTCGAGAGCCGCGGCTGGAACCTCCTCGTCACCAGCGACACGCACTGGCCCGGCTGGAAAGCGCGCGTGAACGGCCGCGACGTCGAGGTCGTGAAAGTGAACGGCGCGTTCAACGGCGTCTTCATCCCGCCGGGGCGGGCCCGGGTGGAGCTGTGGTACTGGCCGGACGAAGTCACGCACGGACTGATCGCGGGAGCGGTGGGGCTGCTGCTGCTGGCGTGGATGGTGGCGCGGCGCTAGTGTGGTTTCGCATAGCTATTTGCGAGACACCAAACTAGTTCGGTACGGGAAGCCGACCGTCACGCCGAAGCCGTCGCGTTGTGCGCCGGTCTGCAGCGAGAACTCGTCGCCGTACAACTGCGCCAGCCGCGCGCGCGTGTTCGACAGTCCCACGCCCTCGCGCGGCGGACGGAC
>DASUSL010000364.1:0-2418 GCA_036375135.1 Thermoanaerobaculia bacterium
CCACGCGCATCACGACGACATGCTCTACCTCGGCAAGGACCCGCAGCCGTCGTGGACGTATCCGCAGCTCACCGAGGCCGGCTACGCGGACCGCGAGCTGTACGACTACTGGTGCGCGCGCGATCCCATCGCCACGTACGCATCCGCACTCGAAGCCGCGGGCGTCATCACGAGCTCGGACTTCGAAACGTGGAAGCGCGAGATCGAAGCGCTCGTCGAAGCCGAGGCGCGCAAGGTGATCGACGCCCCATGGCCCGAAGGCGCCTCCGCCGGCGACAACGTCTTCGCGAACGAGCCGCGCCGCACCCACATCGAAGTGCTCGACGAGTCGCGCCGTGGTGGAGGACAGGCAATCCTGCCTGTCCATCTCGAAGACGCACCCCCGTTCGATCCCAAAGGCAAAACCTTCCTCGAAGCCGTCATGCTCGGGGTCGGCGACGTCCTGCGCAACGACGAGCGCACGTTCGTCTATGGCGAAGACGTCGGCGGCAAGTACGGCAACGCGTTCCTGCTTCTGCGCCCGCTGCTGAAAGACTTCGGCGACCGCATCCTCAACTCCGTGTTGTCGGAGGCGGCGACGATCGGCGTCTGCGTCGGCGCGTCGCTGGCGGGACTGCGTCCCATCGGCGAGATGCAGTTCAACGACTTCGTGGCGACCGGCTTCAATCAGCTCGTCAACAACGCCGCCAAGCTGCGTTACCGCTGGGGCGCCGAGCTGCCGTTCGTCCTGCGCATGCCGTGGGGCGGCCTGCGCCACGCCGGCCCGTACCACTCGCAGAACACCGAGGCCTGGTTCTACCGCACGCCGGGGATCAAGATCGTGGTGCCGTCCACGCCGCACGACGCGCGCGCGTTGATGGCCTCCGCGGTGGCCGACCCCGACCCGGTTCTCTACTACGAGCACATCGCCCTCTACCGCGATCCGAAGATCAAACAGCTCCTCGGGGATGAAGCGCCATCGCCGATCCCCCTCGGCCGCGCCGCCTTGCGCCGTTCTGGTTCCGCCCTCGCGATCATCTCCTACGGCGCCTACGTGCACGTCGCCATGCGCGTGGCGGAACGGTTGTCGCGCGAAGGCGCGGAATGCGCCGTCCTCGACCTGCGCTCACTCGTGCCGCTCGACCGCGCCGCCATCCTCGCCCTCACCCGCCAATGCAACCGCGTGTTGATCGTGCACGAAGACACCCGCACCGGCGGCATCGGCGAATCGATCGCCGCCATCATCCAGGAGGAGGCGTTCGAATGGCTCGACGCCCCGATCCGCATCCTCGGCGCCCTCGACACACCGGTTCCCTACTCACCGCCGCTCGAAGAAGTGTTCCTCGTCAGCGAAGAGCAGATGGAACGCGCCGCGCGGTTGCTGCTCGCGTATTGACGCTCACCGCAAGCCGTACAGATACAACACCGCCGCCCAACCACTCGGCAGCATTTGCGGCGGCTCATTCAACTCGCGGCCGTACTTCACCACCATCTCCAGCATGAAGCGCGCGTGGAAGAAGGCCTCGAGCATCGCCCTCGTCGATGCAATCCAGGTCGCATTCGTCTTTTCGCCGAACGTGCGGCCGGTGCCGTCGTCCACGATCGCGCGGAACCACGCATTGAGTGTGACCTCCGGCAGCAGATCCCCGAGCGCCGTCACGATCGATAGCGTCATCCGCTGCACGCCGAAAACCTTGAAGCTCTGGTGGTAGAAGCGGTAGACGAAATCTTCGTACTCCCAGTGACTGCGTGCCCGTTCCAGCAACCCTTCGAGCGCGGGGAGGTTCGCCTTGATGTTCGCAAGGAGGCGTTGCTCGGCGGTGACGTCGGTGGGCATGGAGGAATTGTCCCTCGGGGCACGTTTACCAAAGCGGCGGCTTAGGCCGCCGCACTCCTATACAGGCCTCGCACCCAGGCTGCGCCCTCGGCGCTCAGCGCCTCCCCCGCCCCCGCCGCCGCTTCCACCTGACGGGGGTTGCGTTGGCCGAGGAGGACGCACGCTGTTGGGTTGCCCGTCAGGAGCGCGCCGGTGACGGCGTTCAGGACAGGCATGCGCGCGGAGACGGTCGTGGCGGCGTGTTTGTAGCGGGCGATGGCGGAGGCGTCGCGAAAGTCGGCCACACCGCTGCGGAAGTCGCCTTCGCCGAATTCGACGGGCTGGTCGTACTTGCCCAACAGCAAACCGTGTTTCAAAGGGGAGAAGAAGGCCACGCCGAGGTCGTGCTGGTCGACGTAGGCCTTCAGGCCGCTCGACTCGTAGTCGTCGTCGACGAGGTTGCGGTAGGGCTGCACGACGTCCGGGTTCACGCGATCGATGTACTTCATGATCAGCGACGCGTCCCAGTCGGAGAGGCCGATGAAGCGGACCTTGCCTTCCTCGCGGAGGCGGTGCATCACAGCCAGCACGTCGTCGAGGCGTGAGCCGAAGTTGCAGTGGTG
>DASUSL010000365.1:0-5372 GCA_036375135.1 Thermoanaerobaculia bacterium
CCACTCCTTCGAGCGGCGCGTCTCGTAGACGGAGCCTCTGCGCTTGGCGATGACGCCTTCCCACCCCGCCTTCGCGGCCAGGGCCAGCGCCTGCTCGCCGGTCATGTCGAGCGTCTGCGCGACGGAGATGTTCGCGGGCGGCTTGGCGAACGTCTTCTGCAGGATCCTGCGGCGCTCCTCGTACGGGCGGCGGCGGAGGTCTTCGCCGTCGAGCCAGAGGATGTCGAAGAGGACCAGCAGCTCCTTGCCGCCCTGCTGCAGGAGCTGGAAGCGCGGCGCGCCTTGCTCGTCGAGCACGACCACTTCGCCGTCGACGACCACTTCTTTCGTCTTCAGCTTCTGCAGCGCCTCGTAGATGCGCGGGAAGCGCGGGGCGAGATCGAGCTCGTTGCGGCTGAGCATCGCCACGCTGCCGCCGGTGATGCCGATGACGGCGCGGAAGCCGTCGTATTTCAGCTCGTAATGCCACTCGGCGTCGTTTTTCGGCGGGCCGTCGGCGAGCGTGGCCAGCATCGGCGGGAAGACTTTCTTCAGCAGTTGTTTCGGCGTCATACGTTCTCGACCGGCAGCGGCGGGATCACGCGCACTTCGTCGAATCCTTCCTCCAGCGTCGGCGGCTTGAGCTTCTTCGCGGCGACGAAGATGGCCACGTCGGGCACGCGCGCTTTTCCTTCTCTTCTTCTGTTGCGCACCACCGCGTCCTTCACCGTCGTCTCGAAAAAGTACGCGACGACGCGCGCGCCGTGACGGCGCCCCTGCGCGATGAGCTGCGCGCGGACGTCGGGCGTGGGATTGGTGTTGTCCACCACCACGGAACGGCCGGCCGCCAGCGCCTCGTCGATCATCCGCTGCTGCGTCGCGTCGCGACTGCGCGCGTTCTTCATCAGGTCCTTGCTCACATGCACGTGCGTTGCCGCGAGGTTCGCGTGGTAATACGTCGATTTGCCCGCGGCCTGCAGACCGACGAAGATGATGAGCTCCAGCGGCATCGACGGAGGATAAACATGAAGTGGCTGAAATGGTTCATCGCCGGCACGCTCGCCGTCCCCCTCGGACACCAGATCGCGCTCTGGATGCTCAACGCGGCCGGCATGATCGACCGCGCCCCGTTCAACATGGATCCCACCAGACCGTTCGGCATCCCCTCGGTGATCTCACTCTCGTTCTGGGGCGGCGTCTGGGGCATCCTCCTCGGCCTGATCCTCATCCGCGCCCGCGGCGCAACGTTCTGGTGGATCGCCTTGATCGTCGGCGCCATCGCCCCGACGCTGGTGGCGGGACTCGTCGTCGCCCCGCTCAAAGGAATGAAGGGGGGCGCGACCCCGACGCTGTTCGCGGTGGGCTTGATCGTGAACGCGGTGTGGGGCGTGATGACGGCGGCGTTTTATCGGTTGATGCAGCGCGAGTAGAGTCTCAGAGTCTCAGAGTCTCAAAGTCTCAGAGTCTCAGAGTCTCAGAGAGGAGGTTTGCGCCGCGCTCACATGCTGCTCTGCGACTTTGAGCCTTTGAGACTCTGAGCCTACCCATGTCCCGCTACATCAAAAAATTCAAAGCCCTCCCCTCCGCCGGTCCGACCGAGGAGCGGGGGTTCGCGATCTGGGCGGGCTACGATATCGTCGGCGTCGATGCGGACCTCTCGGCGCAAGGGTTGCTGAAGGTCGACGGATGGAGTGACGACGAGCTGGCGGCGCGCGGGGTGACGATGTTCCTGCGCGTCGAGCCGGGCGACGCGGCGCTCTACGCGAAGCTCGGGATCGAGAGAGAGGAAGCCGGATGACGCACGATCACGATCACAAACTGCCCATTGCCATTCCGCTGGCCGAGCTCAAAGAGCTGGCCGCCGCGGTGGCCGAAGAGATGCGCGCGGGAGAAGTGAGCGCGGCGCTGCGCCAGCGCTTCATCCACGTGCGCGCGGCGCTGTTCCAGCGCGGCATTTACGACCCCGTGCTGGTGCGTTTCGACAGCGCCACCGCGCCGCGGGCCACGGCGCAGGAGATCGCCGAGCAACTCGCCACGGTCGCCACGAACTTGTAGCAGCGGCGCGATTTCGTTCGGTGGTACCCTGCCCGCGTACCGCAAATAACGGAACATGTTCGAGACCGTCGTCCCGGAAACGGTGGCTCCGCGGAGCCGTAGGTTGTTCTACGAGACGCTCCCGCTCTCCGTCGCGCTGCATGCGCTCGCCGCGGGTGCGGTGCTCGTCGGCACGGTCTGGAACGTCGTCTTCCCTGAGCACTCCCCGCGCATGTACGCGGCCTATCAGCTCGCCGCCGCGCCGCCCCCTCCGCCTCCCCCACCCCCGCCGCCCCTCGTCAAGGCGAAGGTCGTCCCGCACACGCGGGCCGTACCGGTGAAGATGCCGTTCGTCGCGCCGGCGATCATCCCGGACGAGATCCCCATCGTCGAAGCCGAGCCGATCCCGCTGACCGAGCTCCCCGTCGTCCCGGTCGCCGACGCGGCCGGCGAAGGAGGTGGCGTCGAGGGTGGTGTCGTCGGTGGCGAAATCGGCGGCGAGATCGGCGGCGTGGTCGGCAGCGTCGCGCCTCCGCCGCCGCCGGTGAATCCGAATCAGGTCGAGATCCGACGCGACGATCCGCTGCCGATGGGTGCGATCTCCCAGGAGTATCCGAGCTATCCCGACTTCGCGCAGCGGCGCATGTGGGAAGACACGCTGGTCGTGCGCTACGTCATCGGCAAGAACGGCCGCGTGAAGGAAGTGATCGTGCTGACGCCGCCCGAGCGCGAAGAGTTCGCGCGCGAGACCGTCAGCAAGATCCGCCAGTGGCGCTTCCATCCGTACCGCGACGCCGGCGGACAGCCGAAGGAAGTCGCGCACGAGCTGACCGTGAACTTCAGGCTCGTGCGCAAGGGGCCGGGCGCGCGCTGACGACTCGCGCTCAGGGCTTCGTCCGTCCGTGGACGAACGACGCCATCTGCCACTGCTCGCCGACCCGCTTCAGAAAGTAATACGCCTGCACTTCCCGCTGCGGCTCGCGGAACACCACGCGCACCACCGCCACCTTGCCGTCCTTCGTGAAGCCGGGACGCGACACTTCGACCACCGCCTTCACCCCGCCCGGCATACGGGCGATCAGGTCCCAGTCGTATTTGCCATCCACGCGCAACTCGCCCGCGTCGCCGAGGGGAACGGACGCCGGCAGCGCGGGCAACGCGATCGCCTCGCGGTTGTTCGCCTTGATCGATTCCAGGAGCTCGTCGACCTGCTCCGGCGTGCTCGGCGCAACGCGGAGCGTGATCGGGTCGATCGCGCCGTCGGCCATCGTCTCGGCGATGAAGAGCGACTCCCGTGCGTCCGGATGCGACCGCCTGTCCATGAAGTACTTGTCCATCACCTGGCGGATGATCATGGTTTCATCCGCAGGGGTCACGGTGAGCGCAGCGATGAATGCCAGTGTTGTGATCATGCCGTTGCGACGATCGTCATCCGCACCAGGTTCTGCGGCCCGATCCTTGCTCAGTCTCGACGCGGTCTGAGGTCATGCCGGCGGATCCATTACGTTTCCCCTATCGCAACGAGCTGAACATGCCGGTGGTCGGCCTGGAGGCCGAATTCCGCGTATTCGTGGACGGCCGGGAAGTCGTCCCCGAGGAGTACTGGAAAACGCCGGCGGCGTTCATCGAACGGCCGCTGCTCGAGCGCAGCCGCAAGTCGTCGCAGATGCCGACCGGCGGCGCGGTCTACTTCGACGGCGGCGTGCTCGAGGTCGTCACGCCCGTCATCGAGATGGCGCCGCAGTGCACCGCCCGGGTCGTGCGCAGCCTGTGGGAGCAGATCGGCTTCGTGCGCGATCAGCTCGACGGCTGGGAGCGCCGCAACGCGAAGGACGTCCGCCTCGAGGCGTTCAGCTGCCACTTCAACATCTCCTACGAGCTGGCGCGCGAAGAGCGCAACCGCAACCGCACCATCCAGAAGCTCGCGCTGCTGCTCGCCTACCTGCTGCCGATTCCGGTCATCGTCTGCGGCGCGAACCGCCGCTCCAGCGGGATGGGCGTCCGCCCGCGGCGCGACCGCATCGAGATCACGCTCGACTTCACTCCCGATCCCGGGATGATGGCCGCGACGACGGCACTCATCGTCGGCGTCGTGCGCGACGTCATCTTCTGGCCGTCGTACCGTGTCGAGGAGCTCGAGGCGCGCGGCCTGCCGATCCTGGCCGGCGTCACGCCGGGCAAGCACGCCACGCGCAACGGCTGGGTGACGCGCGACTTTCACTTCCCGCGCAATCCGTTCACCACCGGCGTGGACGAGAGAGTGTGGCCGACGACCGACGGCCGCACGCTGTCGATGCGCGAGATCGCGCTGGAGATCGCCACCGCGTTCCGCGAGTCGATCCGCCGCTGGTCCGAGCCGTTCAGCTACCACCTCCTCTTCTCCGTTCTGCGCGGCGAGACCGCGTCGCTGCTCGACCTCGCCGAGCGCCCCGCCGCGTACGACGACGTCGGCCGCCAGGTGCGCTGGGGCACGTCCATCCCCGAGCTGCACAACTACGCGGAGCTGATGCAGAACGAGCCGGATACACCGCGGCGCCGCACGGCCGACATCGAGGAGAAGCTCGCGCCGCCGTGGCGCGGCGAGAGCACCGGCCGCCGCGAGCACGTCACGCTGCCGGCGCGCATCGAACGGCGCGATGCACCGAAGGAGCGGCGCAGCGGCGTCGCGCACACTTCGACGCGCCTCGGGCGGTCCGCGTACGAGCGCGTCTTCCGCCAGCTCGGCAGCGGCAAGCGCCTCCAGATCGGGCGCGAGCTGCTCACGCCCGTCGGTGTCCGCGGCTGGTATCACGCTGTCTTCAGGAACGCACGCGGCGAAGAGCGCGTGCTGTCGATCGATCAGGTGCTGGAGCACGCGGACCGCTGGCGCGCGTGAGTTGGCATTCCATTAGCACTAGGCAAGATCGGCTGTAGTAGCTCGCTGGCGACAGAAAGCGCGTCGATATTCGCAAGGCGGTCGACGCGCTTCTTTTTTTGTCCGCGTGTCGATTTGCGGCTTCTCCATTCGTCTGTACAGTGAAGAAAGGAGAAACCCATGCCGCAATTCGTTGTCATGCTCCGCGACTCCGGCTCCTTCCCCTCCGACATCAGCGCCGAGGAGATCCAGTCCATCATTCAGAAATATGGAGAGTGGATTCAATCGATGGGAGGAACGGGGCAGAAGCTCCGCGACGGTGAAGGACGCATCGTCGTCCGCGACCAGGACCGCGTCACCGTCACCGACGGACCCTACGCCGAGTCGAAGGAAGTCCTCGGCGGCTACTTTCTCGTCGAAGCCGACAGCTACGACGACGTGGTGAGCCGCTGCCAGGACTCGCCGCACCTCGAGTACGGCTCGATCGAGATCCGCCAGGTCGAAA
>DASUSL010000366.1:0-5332 GCA_036375135.1 Thermoanaerobaculia bacterium
GGGACGCCGAGGAACTGCGGCAGGCCGGCGCCGGTGGCGACGAAGATCGCGTCGTAGCCTTCCTCGCCGAACAGCTCGTCGAGCGTGACGGTCTTGCCGACGACGACGTTGGTCTCGAACTGCACGCCCATCTGCCGCAGCACGTCCACTTCCTGGCGGACGATCTCCTTCGGCAGGCGGAACTCGGGGATGCCGTAGACCAGCACGCCGCCCAGCTCGTGCAGCGCCTCGAAGACGCGCACCTCGTGCCCCTTCTGCACGAGATCGCCCGCGCAACTGAGTCCCGCCGGGCCGCTGCCGACGATGCCCACTTTCTTTCCCGTCGCCGCCGCGATCTCGGGGATGCCGACGCGCCCGACGGAGCGCTCGTAGTCGGCGACGAAGCGCTCGAGATGGCCGATGGCCACCGAGTCCTTCTTGCTCTTCACGATCAGGCAGTCGCCCTCGCACTGGTGCTCCTGCGGGCAGACGCGTCCCGTGATGGCGGGAAGCGCGTTGTCCTTGCGGATGACCGCGGCCGCGCCGAGGTAGTCGCCCTCGATGATCTTCGCGACGAACTCCTTCACGTCGACGCCGACCGGACAGCCGCGCGTGCAGGCCGGCTTCGCGCACGCCAGGCAGCGCAGCGCCTCGGCATTGGCCAGGTCGGGGTGAAAGCCGAGGTTCACTTCCTCGAAGTTGCGCGCGCGGATCTCCGCCTCGCGCTCGGGCATGTGCTGGCGCGGGAGCTTGATGCGCTCCTTGTTCGGGATCGTGTTAGGCACAGGCGCACGCCTCCTGCTCGCGGTACCGCGCGTACGCGAGCTGCTCCTGCTCGCGGTACATGGCGTTGCGCTGGGAGAGGACCTGGAAGTCGACGCCATGAGCGTCGAACTCCGGCCCGTCGACGCAGGCGAAGGCGCTCTTGCCGTCGACCTGCACGCGGCAGCCGCCGCACATCCCCGTGCCGTCGACCATGATCGAGTTCAGGCTGACCACGGTTTTGACGGCGCGCTCGCGCGTGACGTCGGCCACGGCGCGCATCATCGGCACGGGGCCGATGGCCAGCACCAGCCCCACCGGGAGCTGAATGAGCTGTCTCAGTTTGTCCGTGACCAGCCCCTTGAAGCCGTAGCTGCCGTCGTCGGTCATGATGAAGGTCTGGTCGCTGACGCGGCGCACTTCGTCTTCGAGGATGAGCAGGTCCTTCGTGCGCGCGCCGAGGATCGAGAAGACGCGGTTCCCGGCATCGTGCATGGCAGCGGCAGTGGGAAGCGCGATGGCAGTCCCGACGCCACCGCCGATGACAACCACCGTTCCATAGCGCTCGATGTCCGAGGCCTTGCCCAGCGGCCCGACGACGTCGAGGATGGCGTCTCCGGCATTCATGGCATTGAGCATGGCCGTGGTCTTCCCCACCGCCTGCACCACGAGCTGGATCGTGCCGTCCTTCGGGTCCGAGCCCTTGATGGTCAGCGGGATGCGCTCGCCGTGCTCGTGCAGGCGGACGATGACGAACTGGCCGGCGCGCTGCTTCTTCGCGATGCGCGGCGCGGCGATGGTCAACTCCTTGACGTTCGGGCCGAGGTCGCGCGTGGCCGTTATCGGGAACACGCGGCCTCCTCCTCGCGGGCTGAAGCCCGCACCACATCGGCGAAGCGCGCGGTGAAGAAGCGCAGCGTGGGCGGCTCGTAGACCATCCGCAGTCCCTGGATCTGCTCGCGGTTGGCGTAGAGCTCGTTGACCGAGTACGCCACCACGTCCATGTGCCGGTCGCTGTAGACGCGGCGCGGGATGGTCAGGCGCACCAGCTCCAGCTTCGGGTGGCGATGCTCGCCGGTCTGCGGATCGCGGCCCGCCGAGACGATCCCGCGCTCCATCGCCCGCACGCCGCTGTCGACGTAGAGCGCGGCGGCGAGCGCCTGCGCCGGGAACTGCTCCTGGTCGAGATGCGGGAGGAAGCGGCGCGCGTCGAGGAAGACGGCGTGGCCGCCGATCGGCTCGACGATCGGCACGCCGGCGGCGAGCAGTTGTTCGCCGAGGTAGCGGACCTGCCGGATGCGGTGCGCGATGTAGGCGTCGTCCACCATCTCGCGCATCCCCTGCGCCAGCGCCTCGAGGTCGCGGCCGGCCAGGCCGCCGTAGGTCGGCATCCCCTCGAAGATCACCACCTGCTCGCGCGCCTGCTGGAGGATCCACTCCTCGTTCATGGCCAGGAAGCCGCCGATGTTGACCAGGCAGTCCTTCTTCCCCGACATCGTGCAGCCGTCGAAGAACGACATCATCTCCAGGAGGATGTCTTTCACGGGCACGCCGGCGTAGCCGGGCTCGCGCTGCTGGATGAAATACGCGTTCTCCACCGCGCGCGTGGCGTCGCACCAGACCCGGATGCCGTGGTGCATGCAGAGGTCGCGCACCTCGCGCAGGTTCTGCATCGACACCGGCTGCCCGCCGGCGAGGTTCACGGTGCAGGCGACGTTGACGTACGGGATGTGCTCCGCGCCGTAATGGTCGATGCAGGCCTGCAGCTTGAGCAGGTCGACGTTCCCTTTGAAGGGATGCCAGACGCCGGCGTCGTGGGCCTCGTCGATGACCACGTCGACGAACAGGCCGCCCTGCAGCTCCTGATGCGCGCGCGTGGTGGTGAAGTACATGTTGCCCGGGATGACGTGTCCGGGGCGGATGAGGATGCGCGAGATGAGATGCTCCGCGCCTCGCCCCTGATGCGTGGGGACGACGTGCCTGAAGCCGTAGGTCTCGCGCACGGCACGCTCGAAGGTGAAGAAGGAGCGCGCGCCGGCGTAAGCCTCGTCGCCGACCATCATGGCCGACCACTGCCGGTCGCTCATGGCGTTGGTGCCGCTGTCGGTGAGGAGGTCGATGTAGACGTCCTCGCTGCGCAGCAGAAACGTGTTGTACCCCGCCTCGGCGATGGCCCATTCGCGCTCGGCGCGCGTGGTCATGCGGATCGGCTCGACGGACTTGATCTTGTAGGGCTCGGCCATCGGTCTCGTCATGAACGGAAGGTAGCAATGCGGCGCACAAGGGCTCAGGGTCGGGAAACACACCGGCCCGTGACGCTCGTCACGTTTAGGAGTGCGGCAGCGGCCGAGCTGCCGCTTTGCGAGAGGGGACACGTTGCTGGTGCCTCGGGCCGGAAAGCGGCAGCTAGCTGAGCTACCGCTTTGCGAGGGGGACACGTTGCTGGTGCCTCGGGTTGAAACGCGGCAGCTGGCTTAGCTGCCGCTTTGCGAGGGGGGACGTTGCACGTGCCTCGGGTCGGAAAGCGGCAGCTAGCCGCTGCCGCACTCCTAAACGTAAGCTGCCGGGGTGAAGCGATTTTTCGTTGTGATTTTTCTGCTTGGGGGGTGCACGAAGGCGGTGGAGACGCCTGCGCCGGTGCAGCGTCCGAACATTCTCCTGGTCACGCTCGACACGACGCGTGCCGATGCGATGGGCGCCGCCACTCCGGCGTACAGCGCGCTGGCCGCGCGCGGGCGCACGTACCGGTACGCGTATGCGACCGTGCCGCAGACCCTTCCCTCGCACGCGTCGATGTTCACCGGGCTCTATCCGGCCGGGCACGGCGTGCGCGAGAACGCGCGCTTTCTCGCGGAGCGGCATCCGCTGCTCGCGGAGAAGCTGAAGCGCGCCGGGTATCAGACCGCGGCGTTCGTGTCGGCGTTCGCGGTGGCGAAGCGGTTCGGGATCGCGCGCGGATTCGATCTCTACGACGAGCCGGAGAAAGCGGAGCGCGACGCGAAGGCGACCACCGAGCGCGCGCTCGCGTTTCTGCAAAGCGCGCCGCAGCAGCCGCTCTTCCTCTGGGTGCATTACTACGACCCGCACTATCCGTACACGCCGCCGGAGCCGTTCCGCACGCGCCACGCCGGGCAGCCGTACCTCGGCGAAGTCGCGTTCATGGACGAGCAGCTCGGCCGCGTGCTGCGCGCGTTCGAGCAGCGTGGCGCCGCGGCGATCGTCGTCGTGGCCGATCACGGCGAAGGGCTCGGCGAGCACGGCGAGCAGCAGCACGGCAATCTCCTCTTCCAGACCACCATGCACGTGCCGATGGTCATGACCGGGCCCGGCATCACGCCCGGCGCGAGCGACACGCCGATCAGCACGCGCCGCGTGTTCCATCTGCTGCTGGGTGCCGCGGGACTGGAGCAGAGCGACGAGCGCGAAGAGGTCATCGCCGGCGAGGCGATGAAGCCGTTCCTCGATTACGGCTGGCAGCCGCAGGTGATGGCGGTCGAAGGGCGCACGAAGGTGATCATGGCCGGACGGACGGAGGTGTACGACGTCGTGGCCGATCCGCGCGAGACGCGCAATCTCGCCGCGCAGGCCAGCCTCTCCCGCCCCGTGCGCGCCACGCTGCGCGACTATCCGCTGCCCACGCCGGGCGCCGCCGAGCCGCCGGCGAGCCTCGACGAGGAAGCGCAGCGCAAGCTGGCCTCCCTCGGCTACGTGAGCGCGACCGCGCGTCCCGCGGTGCGCAAGGACGCGCCGGTCCCCGCGGACATGACGCCGCTCTTCCCCGTCCTCGACCGCGCCTCGGGACTCTTCGTCCGCGAGCAGTACCGCGAGGCCATCCCGCTGCTCGAGCAGATCCACGCGAAGGACCCGCACAACCTCGACGCCGCGCTGCGACTCGCCGTCGCGCACTCCGCCCTCGGACACGACGCGCTGGCGCTGGCCGCGTTCCGCAAGGCCGAGGCGCTCGCCCCCGACTCACCCGACGTGCGGACGTACCTCGCGCTGCACTACGCGAAAGGCGACCAGTGGGAGCAGGCCATTCCGCTGCTGGAGCGCATCACGCGCGACGAGCCCGATCGCCTGCCGCCGCTCGAGGCGCTGGCGGTGATCCGCGAGCGTCAGGGGCGCGTCGAGGAGGCGGTGGCGCTGCGCCAGCGCGTCTACGCGAAACGCGCCCCGAGCGCCGCGGAGCTCGTGCGCCTCGGCGAGCTGCAGATGTCCCTCGGCCAGACCGCGCCGGCGCTGGCCAGCTTCGAGTCCGCGCGCGTGCAGCAGGGCGCGGCGTTCCGCCATGACCTCGAGCTGGGCGTGCTCTATCTCGCCACCGGCCGCTACGCGGACGCGCGCGATGCGCTGGATCGCGTCCCGGGCGACCATCCGATGGCGCTCTTCAAGCGCGCGCAGGTGAGCGTGTTGTTGCGGGAGCCCGACGCCGCGGCGCGCATTCAGCGCGCGCGGGAGCACGCGGATGGGACGACGCGGGAGCTCATCGAGCGGGAGAGGCTGTTCCGCTGACGCGCGCACGGCGCGCAGGCGAGACGCCTGCGCGACAGCCGGCGAGGACGCCGGCGCTCCGCAACAGGAGGCCCGCCCA
>DASUSL010000367.1:0-8633 GCA_036375135.1 Thermoanaerobaculia bacterium
GACGCCGCCGCGGCAGCCGGCGGGACGCCGGCGCTCCGCTCGAGCTCATGCGAGTATCCGCTCGACTCGCTGGAGTGGGGACAACACCCGCTCGTCCACTTCGCTCGCGCGCTGCAGCAGCGGGATCACGCGCACGAGCTCCGGCCCGTGCTCGCTGCCGGTCATCGCCAGGCGCAGCGGCATGAAGAGCGCCTTGCCCTTCGCGCCCGTCGAAGTCTTCAAACGCTCCACCATCGCCTTGTACGAAGCCTCATCCACCGGGGCGCCATGCGCGCGCAGATCGTCGGCGAGGGCGGAAGCGAACGCGCGATCGATCGAAGGCGCCGTGTAGTCGCGCACGAACGACAGCGAGCTCGCGAACTCCGTGAGCCGGTGCACGCTGGTCTTCACGACGTCGATCCCTTCCTCCAGCCACGGCACGTCGAAGAACGGGCGCACCAGCGGCACGAGCGCGGCGGACGGCATCGCGTGCACGTACTGCCCGTTCAGCCACTCGAACTTCTGCGGATCGAACACCGCCGGCGCGGCGTTCACGCGCTCGAGCGAAAAGTTCGCGATGGCGTAGTCGCGCGTGAAGACGTCCAGGCCGTCGGGCGACGACCAGCCGAGGAGCGTCAGATAGTTGAGCATCGCATCGGGGAGGAAGCCTTCCTCCGCATACGCGGAGACCGAAGTCGCCCCGTGGCGTTTCGACAGCTTCGTGCGGTCCTGGCCGAGGATCAGCGACACGTGCGCGAAGTCAGGAACGTTCCAACCCATCGCCCGGTAGATCAGCACCTGGCGGTGAGTGTTCGTCAGGTGCTCCTCGGCGCGGATGACGTGCGTGATGGCCATGTCGTGATCGTCGACCACCACGCAGAAGTTGTACGTCGGATAGCCGTCGGAGCGGATCAGGATGAAGTCGCCCAGCGACTCCTTCCGCCACGTGATCTCGCCGCGGATGTGATCGTGAATCGTGACGTCGCCATCCTCGGGGACATGAAAGCGGATCGCGTGCGGCGCATCGTCGTCGCGGCGATCGAGCCAGCAGCGCAGGTCGTAGTGTGGCGGACGGCCGTCGGCCTCGGCCTGTTTGCGCCGCGCCTCCAGTTCCTCCTCCGTGCAGTAGCAGCGGTAGGCGACGCCGCGCTCGATCAGCTCACGGCCGGCGCGCATGTAGAGCTCGAGCCGCTCGCTCTGGCGGAACGGCCCCTCGTCCCACTCCAGCCCCAGCCAGCGCAGATCGTCGAGCACCATCTGCTCCGACTCGCGCGTGGAGCGCGCCTGGTCCGTGTCCTCGACGCGGATGATGAACGTTCCTTTGTGATGCCGCGCGTAGAGCCAGTTGAAGATCGCCGTGCGCGCGCCGCCGACGTGCAGGTGCCCGGTGGGGGAAGGCGCGAAGCGGACGCGGACGGTCATCGGGTTGGAGTTTATCCCGAGCGAAGTCGAGGGATCAGCGGAGCCTTCGCGTGGATGTGCCGATCGTCGTGAAGGCTCCATTGACCCCTCGACTACGCTCGGGGTGAACCTGGAGAGCTCACCACGAGCACGACCGCCATCGCGCAGATTCCCTCCGCGCGGCCGATGAATCCGAGGTGGTCCGTCGTCGTCGCCTTCACGTTCACGTGCCCCTCCGGCAACTCCAGCAGCTTCGCCAGCGACGTCACCATCGCCTCGCGAAACGGCGAGAGCTTCGGCTGCTGCGCGAGGATGGTCACGTCGACGTTCGCCAGCGTGGCGTCGCGATCGTTCAGCATGCGCATCGCCTCGTGCACGAAGCGCGACGAGTCGGCATTGCGCCAGCGCTCGTCGCTCGACGGAAAGTACTGGCCGATGTCGCCCGCGCCGACCGCGCCGAGGATCGCGTCGGTGACGGCGTGCAGCACGGCGTCGGCGTCGGAGTGTCCGGCCAGGCCGCCCGTGTCGCTGATGCGCACGCCGCCGAGGATCAGCGGGCGCGATTCGTCGAAGGGGTGCACGTCGACACCTTGACCAACGCGGATCACGCCTCGCTCCACTGCTTGAGGTACGACTCCGCGATCTCCAGATCCTCGGGGACGGTGATCTTCAGGTTGCGCGGATCGCCGGGGACGCCGCGCACCGTGTAGCCGAAGCGCACGGCGAGGCCCGCCTCATCCGTCCCCTCGATCTGCTCCTGCACCGCGCGCGCGAGCACGTCGCGGAGGATCTCCGCGCGGAAACACTGCGGCGTCTGCGCGGCGCCGAGCATCGCGCGCTCCAGCGTGCGCGCCACCGTGGCGTCGTCGTTCATCACGTGAATCGTGTCCGTGACCGGGATGACCGGCAGCGCCGCGCCGACCTCGCGCGCGCCGGCGATCACCGCGTGGAAGATGGCGGGGCTGAACAGCGGACGCGCGGCGTCGTGCACCGCGATCAGCTCCGCGTCCTCCGCCTCGGCCAGTCCGTTGATCACCGACTGCTGGCGCGTGGCGCCGCCGGCGACGAACGACACCCGCTCGCTGTTCTTGACCGACGCCAGCAGCACCTCGGCCACCGGCACGACCACGCGCGTCACGTTCTCGTCGAGCAGGAAGCGCTCGATCACGTGCTGCACGAGCGGCTTGCCCGACAGCGGCTGGAACTGCTTCGGGATGCCGGAGCCGAAGCGGGAGCCGGTGCCCGCGGCGGGAACGATGACTACGACCTCGCCCGCCATCAGACGGCCATGATGTCCTGCTCTTTGCCCTTGAGCACCGACGCCACTTCGTCGATGTGCCGGTCGGTGAGCTTCTGGATCTCGTCGAGTGCGCGCTTCTCGTCGTCCTCGGAGATCTCGCTGTTCTTGAGCATCTTCTTCAGCTTGTCGTTGCCGTCGCGGCGCACCTGGCGGATCGCGGTGCGCGCCTCCTCGGCCATCCCGTGCGCCTTCTTCACCAGCTCCTTGCGGCGCTCCTCGGTGAGGACGGGGACGGGGACGCGGATCACCTTGCCGTCGGAGGCGGGGTTGAAGCCGAGGTCCGCGGTGCGGATGGCCTTCTCGATCGGCGCCACCATCGACTTGTCCCACGGCTCGACGACCAGCAGCGCCGGCTCGGGGACTTTGATGCTGGCCGCCTGCGCGAGCGGCGTCGGCGTGCCGTAGTAGTCGACGTGAATCGTGTCGAGCATGGCCGCGTTCGCGCGGCCGGTGCGCAGCGTCTTGAAGTGCGTGTGCAGCGACTGGATGGAGCTGTCCATCCGGTGCTTGACGTCATTGATCACAGCGTTGATCGGCATAAAGTCACTCCTCGCTCACGCGGCGGGCAGCTCGTCGGAGACGATCGAGCCGACGTCCTCGCCGAGGAGCGCGCGTTTGATGTTGCCCTTCTCGCGGAGCGAGAAGATATAGATCGGAATCGAGCTGCCGCGGGCCAGGTCGATGGCCGCGGCGTCCATCACCTCGAGACGCTCGGCCAGCACGCGCTGGTAGGTCACGTGCGGGAGGCGTTGCGCGTTCGGGTCCTTGTTCGGATCGGCGGTGTAGATGCCGTCGACCTTCGTGGCCTTGAAGATGATGTCGCACTTCAGCTCCGCGGCGCGCAGCGCGGCGGCGGAGTCGGTGGTGAAGAAGGGATTGCCGGTGCCGGCGGCGCAGATCACCACGCGTCCCTTTTCGAGATGACGGACGGCGCGGCGGCGGAGGAACGGCTCCGCGACTTCGGCCATGGTGATGGCGGTGGTCACGCGCGTCGGGATGTCGCGGCGCTCCAGCGCGTCCTGCAGCGCCAGGGCGTTGATGACCGTGGCCAGCATCCCCATGTGATCGCCGGCCACGCGGTCGATGCCCTGCGTCGCGCCGGTCACGCCGCGGAAGATGTTTCCGCCGCCGATGACGATCGCCACCTGCACCTTCATCTTTTGCACTTCGGCGATTTCGTCGGCGACGGCCGCCAGGACCTCGGAGTCGATGCCGGAGCGCCGCCCTCCCATCAATGCTTCGCCGGACAGCTTGAGAAGGATGCGTTTGTACTTGGGCTCGGGCATGCGAGGCGGTTTATAGCAGAACGACGTGACGGTCGCAGCACCGTCTCTGCGCGAGACCCGTCAGCGGCCGGCGTAGAGCGCGATCGCGACGGCGAGGTTCGCCAGGAACGTCAGGCCGCCGAGGATGATCCCGACCATGGAGTGCGCCCGTCCGTGCACGGACGGGTTGACGCGATACGCCTGCAGCCCGCGGAAGCCGAACACGACCGCCAGGGCACCGAGGATGAAGGCCAGACAGGGGATCAGCGAGAAGATCCCGCAGTAGTAGGCCACGAGCGCGGAGCCGTTCTTCATCGGAATGAGGGAGTGTCCGGTGTTACTCATCGTCGGTGCGGCCATTGTTTCATGAGCTCGCCGCGTACGGACGCGCGGCGTCTATAATTCCATCTTCGCCACATCGGAGGATCCCCTCATGCAGCAGCCGGAGCTGTTCGGCGTCGCAGCGAGCGAGTCGTTGTTTCCCGTGCTGCAGCGCGCGTGGGCAGTGCAGCGGTTCCGCCAGCGCGAGAGCCTGTCGCGCTCGTCGATTTTCCACGCCGCGGCGACGATGGACGTGCTCGTGCGCTCTGTGCTCGACGCCTGCGGTTTCCGGATCCGCGACTTCGAGCGCGAGCTGAGACTGGCATCGTCCGCGGAGTATTCGCCGGAAGGCGAGCCCCCGCCGGCTTCGGCATTCGGACCGCTGGAAGGTATGTTCAGCGCGTACGCCAGTCTCTTCACGGAGCGGCCGCTGGACGCACTCGGCCTCTGCAGCGTCCTGCTGCAACACGCGGATGTGGACGCTCCCGTCTTCGAAAGATTGCGTGCGGCGTCCCTGGATGTCAGTCGCGCCAGGCGCCGGTTGCACGAGCTCACGGAGAGCTCGAATCCGCCGTGGGCGCGCACGGACAACCTCCCGTACATGGTCAGCCCGCAGTTGCACGCGCTGCTCGATTACGCGGCGCATTTTGCGAGGGAGCGCCGCCTCGGCGGAATCACCTCGAGCAGCATGTTGCTCTCCGCGGCTCTTTTCACAGGGAAGATCGAAGGGACCTCACTCGCGTTTCTCCACGACTATTTTGCACACACCAACGCCTCGGAGTTGCTGCACAAGTGGTTCGAGCCGTTCGGCGGCACGCACGACTGGGAATCGGCCGGCACGCTGCCGTTCGTGGCCATGTACGAGAGCGCGTACGCGATCGCCCGCCGCTCCAGCGCCCGCGGCGCGATCGCCGCGCGTCACTTTGTCGGTGCGATGATCGCGCAGGCGCAGTTGCCCATCCCCACCGGCGCGCGCGCGCTCCTGCACGAGCTGGACGTCGATCCCGCCGCGCTGGCGAAGGCGTACCTCAACTACCTCGAGCGCAACGCGCTCGGCGACCGTCCCGACAAGCTGTCCGCGTGGCGCGAGTTCCTCGGCGTCCGCGACGACGACTTCATGCCGAGCTTCCACGCCGAGGCCACCGACGGTCCGGACCTGCTCGACGTCAGTGAGGACGTCGACGCCTTCGCCACCCTCATCGCCTCGCGCAAGCTGTCGCCGCCGCTCTCCATCGGCCTCTTCGGCGACTGGGGCTCGGGCAAGAGCTTCTTCATGAAACGCGTGCAGACGGCGGTCGCGGAGCGCGCCTCGCGCAAGCAGCCCGACTTCTATGAGCGCATCGTGCAGATCGAGTTCAACGCCTGGCACTACGTCGAGGCGAACCTCTGGGCCAGCCTCACGGAGCACATCTTCCGCAACCTGCGCCTCACCACCGAGCCGCCGGGCATGACCGCGGAGAAACGCCGCGAGCACCTGCTGACGAAGCTCGACGAGGAGATCGCGAAGCGCAATGCGGCGCAGCTCCGGCTGGAGCATGCCGAAAGCGCGCGCGACCGCGCCGCGAACGTGCTCGACGCGAAGAAGAAGGCCGCCGACGCCACCGCCGGCATGCTGCCGAGCGTCAGCGCGAAGGACGCGTGGGACCTAGTGAAGCTCGATCCCGACGTGCAGGAGACGTTGAAGAGCACTCTCTCTCAGCTCGGCGTCCCCGCCGCGGTCGAGTCGAAGGAAGACCTGCGCAAGACGCTCGACGACCTGCGCCGCAGCGGCAGCCGCGCACGCCTGCTGGCGGCATGGATCGCGAAGCAGCCGCGCGTGCTGATGCTGCTGGCGGTACTGCTGGTGCTCGCGCCCTTCGGCATCGCGGCCGTCGCGCAGTTGCTGAAACCGTATCTCCCCGCGCTGGCAGCGACGGTGGCGCAGGTCACCGCCGTCGTGGCCACCGTGACGGGGTGGATCGCACGGCAGGTCAAACGCGCGAATCCGCTGCTGCAGCAGCTCGAGGACGTTCGCGTGCGCATCGACCGCCTGGTGGAGAAAGCGGAAGCCACACGGCGCGTCGACGTCACGCTGGCCGAGGCGGAAGTGCAGCGCGCGAAGGACGAAGTCGTGGCCGCGAAAGGGGTGCTCGAGGAGAGCGAGCGGGAAGTGCTCGCGGCGCAACAGGAGCTCGACGACCTCACCGCCGGCCGCCAGCTGGCGCGCTTCATCGACGACCGCTCCGCCAGCGACGACTACCGCAAGCTCCTCGGCGTCCTGGCCACGGTGCGCGACGACTTCCAGAAGCTCAGCGTGCTCCTCGACCGCAGCGTGCAGGAGCGGGCGGAAGACGCGGCCGACAAGGAGCTGTACGGCCTCGATCGCATCATCCTCTACATCGACGATCTCGACCGCTGCCATCCCGCGCGCGTCGTGGAAGTGCTGCAGGCCGTGCATCTCCTGCTCGCCTTCAAGCTGTTCGTGGTGGTGGTGGGCGTGGACGCGCGCTGGGTGTCGGAGTCGCTGCGGCAGAAGCACCGCACGCTGTGGGGCGGCCGCTCGAGCGTGCCGGGCTACGCGGTGCAGCCGCACGACTACCTGGAGAAGATCTTCCAGGTGCCGTTCTGGCTCGAGCCGATGCAGCCCGCCACCACGGCGACGTACATCCGCAACCTGCTCATGGAAGACATCGCCCCCGAGGATGATCCGCAGCGTCCGCCGCAGCCGCGGGCTCGCGGCGGCGTGCACGCCAACGGCGGCGCCGCGGCGCACGGCGGGTCGCAGTCATCGGGCGGGCACGCGGCGGCCACGTCGATCGACGACGCGCCGAAGCAGCTCGCGCTGCGCGACCGCGAGGTCGAGTACATGGAGTCGGATCCGATCGCGGAGCTGGTCGGCCGCTCGCCGCGCACGGCCAAGCGCTTCGTGAACACCTATCGCTTCTTCCGCGCGGGCGTCCCGGCGCGGCGCATCGAGGAGTTCGTCGCGGAGACGGGCGTACCGGAGTACAAGCGCGTGCTGCTCCTGCTGGCCATCGTCGTCGGCGCGCCGGACGTCTCGGTGGAAGTGTTCAGCGAGTTGCGCAAGGCGGACGCGCAGACGACGCTCGCCGACTTCGCCGCGGCCTTGCGGACGAAAGTGCCGTCGCCGCGTCACGCCAAGGAGTGGGAGGGTGCCGCGGCGGCGCTGGAGAGTCTCGACGCGCGCTGCGGACATCTGCTCGACCTGCTGCCGAAAGTGGCGCGCTACTCGTTCCGGCCGCCGTTCGCGCAGGCCGCGCCGCGTCCGTCGCCGATCGGGCCGCTGCTGCCGGTCAGGAGGGCCGCGCCGGCGGGAAAGAAAAAAGGCGGGCCGAAGGCCGCCGTGGTTCCGCGCGATGCCGGATGATCGCGATCACTCACGACGTCGCGCTCCCCGGCACCGTATCTGAGGACATGCCCCGGATCGCGTCGCTGGCCCTTCTGGTTCTGCTCGCCGCGGAGTTGCACGCGGACCGCGTCGTCACGCTCCATCAACCGCTCGGGCGGAGGTCCGACCCGACCGTGACGCTGCTGCCGGACGGGCGGGCACTGGTCATCGGCGGCTCGCAGACGAAGACGACGTTCGACCTCTTCGATCCCGTGACGTCGACCTTCACCCCGAGCGCGGCGCAGACTCCGCTGCCGCTGCTCGATCACACGGCCACGCTCCTGCCGGACGGGCGCGTGCTCATTGCCGGCGGCGGCTATCGCACCGACGGGCGTCCGGGCATGGGCAACTTCGGCGACGACAAGCTCCAGCTCTACGATCCGGTCGCGGACGAGCTGCGTGCCGCGGGAACGATGAGCGACTGGAGACAGGGACACACCGCCACGCTCCTCGGCGACGGCACGGTGCTCATCGCCGGCGGCGCGAACGTCGACGTCGGCGGCTTTCACATCTGGCGCACGACGTACCGCTCAGCGGAGATCTTCGACCCGGTGACGGGGACGATCGCCGCGGCCGGACCGATGCACGCGCGGCGTTCCGGCCACACGGCCACGCTGCTGCACGACGGACGCGTGCTCTTCTTCGGCGGGATCCCGACCGGCGAAGCCGCGCCGCCGCCCGAGCCGGTGGCCGAGATCTACGATCCCGCGACCAGGAGCTTCACGCCGGTTGCCACCGATACGCACAACCGGAGCGGCCACACGGCCGCGCTCCTGCCGGACGGCCACGTGCTGCTCGCCGGGATGTTGCTCTTCGACCCGAACAGCGGCGCCACGCGCAGCACGGTGCTCCCCTTCCGCGGAACGCACACGGTCACGCCGCTGCGCGACGGCACACTGCTGCTCTTCGGCGGCGGCGTCACGAACGTGGTGTACGACCCGATCCGCGACGTCGTGGTGAGCGACTCGCGCAGGTGGCG
>DASUSL010000368.1:0-40550 GCA_036375135.1 Thermoanaerobaculia bacterium
GGAGGAACGGAAGGCGGAGCTGACGGCGCGCAACGAACTACTGGCGTCAACGGGACTGCGCGTCCTTGCCTTCGCCCGCGGAGCGGACGAGCGGGAGCTGGCGCGCGGCTACACGTTCCTCGGCTTCGCCGCGCTGGCCGATCCTCCGCGTCCCGCCGCGGCGGACGCGATCGCGCGCGCACACGACGCGGGCATCCGCGTGGTGATGCTCACGGGCGATCAGGTGGAGACGGCGCGCGCCATCGCGCGCGAGCTGCGCTTGTCGGGCGATCGCCCGCCGGTGGTCGTGCACGCGCGCGAGCTCGCCGACCGCGACGAGGCGGCGGTGACGCGCATGGCGCGCGAGAGCGACGTCTTCGCGCGCATCACTCCCGAGGACAAGCTGCGCGTGGTCGACGCGCTGCGGAAGGCGGGCGAGATCGTGGCCGTCACCGGCGACGGCGTGAACGACGCGCCCGCGCTGCGCCGCGCGGACATCGGCGTGGCCATGGGGTTGAGCGGCACCGACGCGGCGCGGCAGACCGCCGACCTGGTGCTCACCGACGACAACCTCGGCACGGTGGTGGCCGCGATCGAGGAAGGACGCACGATCTACGCGAACATCACCAAGTTCGTGCACCTGCTCTTCTCGCACAACCTCGGCGAGGTGCTGATGGTCTTCACGGCCATCGTGGCCGGACTCCCCCTCCCTCTCCTGCCGCTGCAGATTCTCTGGCTGAACGTGGCCACCGACATCTTTCCCGCGTTCGCGCTGGCGCTCGAGCCGTCGCAGCCGCGGCGCATGCACGGCCGCAGGCAGCGCGGCGACTTCCTGTCGCGATCGTTCCTCATGCTGGTCGGCTGGCAGGGCGTCATGCTGGCCGCGGTCGCGCTGGCCGCCTACGTCTGGGCGCTGCGCGCGTACGGCGAAGGGGCACACGCGCGGACGATGGCGCTGACCGCGCTGGTGGCCGTGCAGCTCGGCCACACGTTCAACTGCCGCTCACGCGTGGCATCGGCGATTCCGGGGATGCTCGAGAACCGGCACGTGTGGGCGGCCGCGGCGACGGTGATCGCGCTGCAGCTGCTGGCGATCACCTTCGATCCGCTGGCCGCCCTGCTCGACCTGACGCCGCTGACGGCGATCGACGTCGCCGTCGCCGTCTCATGCGCGCTGCTGCCGATCGCCATCGTGGAGATGCAGAAGATGTTCGTGCGCGCGCGGCATCACGTCGATTTGCGGTGAACGCGCCACGTGCCGCGCCGCGGCGACACGCCGCGATCGGAGTACGTCACGAACGTCCCCTCGATCCACTCGCCGTCGACGTGTCCGGCGAAGTGCGTCTCCAGCGTGCCGTCGAGCTTTTCCGGATCGGGATAGGGCGCGATGCGGCCGCTGATCTCGCCCGCGGAGATGCGGACGAACTCGATCGCCAGCACCTGCCCCGGCGTGAACGGCTCGTGATGCGACGGCCCTTCGTTGCCGCGGATGAGCTCCTGCTTCGGGACCATGAGCACGTCGCCGTGCGCCCCTTTCGGATTCTCGGTGAGATGGAACGTGATGCTGCCGCTCCGTCCGGTGGCCAGGCTGTCGTACGAGCCCGACCATTCGCCGGTGAGCGGCACGAGATCCTCGGGTGTGCCGATCACCTCCACCGGTCCCGGTTCGGACGAGGCGCACGACAGCAGCAGCAGCGCGAGCGTGGCAATGACGAGTGTTCTGCGCATGGCGCGAATCTCGGTCCGCGCACGCGCGGCGGCACTGTCCGGCATCACAGTGCTGTGTAGCGCGGCTCGCGGCAAGGCGTGCGATTGGGGCGCATCGTGCAGGCGGAGGAAATCCAGTATGACCACGACCCTTACCGATCTGACCACGCGTCCGAAAGCCACCGCCACGATGAAGGCGGTCGTCTTCCACGACGTCAACGACATCCGCGTCGAAGAAGTGCCGCGTCCGCGGCCCGGCGCGGGCGAAGCCGTCATCCGCGTGACGCTGACCACCATCTGCGGCACCGACCTGCACATCGTGCGCGGTGAGTATCCGGTGCGGCCGGGTCTGGTGATCGGCCACGAGCCGGTGGGCGTCATCGACGAGCTCGGCGCCGGCGTGACCGGCTACGCCGTCGGCGACCGCGTGCTCGTCGGGGCGATCACCCCGTGCGGACAGTGCCAGGCCTGCCTCTCCGGACAGTTGTCGCAGTGCGGCCACGGCGGCGGCTACGAGGCCATCGGCGGCTGGCGCTTCGGCAACACCATCGACGGCGCGCAGGCCGAGTACCTGCTCGTCCCCCACGCGCAGGCGAACCTGGCGAAGATCCCCGACGGCATCACCGACGAACAGGTGATCCTGCTCGCGGACATCGCCTCGACCGGCATCGGCGGCGCCGAGGCGGGCGGCGTGCGCATCGGCGACTCGGTGGCCGTGTTCGCGCAGGGACCGATCGGCCTCTGCGCCTCCCTCGGCGCGAAGGCGATGGGCGCCGCGCTCGTGATCGGCATCGACGGCGACGACAGCCGCCTGGCGATGGCGAAGAAGATGGGCGTCGACGTCGTGCTCGACTACCGCGACCGCGACGTCGTCGCGGAGATCAAGCGCCTCACCAGCGGCGGCGCCGACGTGGCCATCGAGGCGCTCGGCACGCAGCCGACGTTCGAGAGCGCGCTGCGCTCGCTCCGTCCGGGCGGCACGCTCTCGTCGCTCGGCGTCTACTCGGGCAAGCTGCAGGTGCCGTACGACGCGTTCGCCGCGGGACTCGGCGACTACCGCATCGTCACGACGCTCTGCCCCGGCGGCAAGGAGCGGATGCGCCGGCTGATGGAGATGGTGCGCCACGGGCGGCTCGACCTGCGGCCGCTGCTCACGCATCGCTATTCGCTGGACGACATCGGCGAGGCCTATCGCCTCTTCGGCGAGCGGCGCGATGGCGTGATGAAGGTGGCCATCAAGCCGTGACGTGAGGTTCCGGACTGCGGCGGCTTCGTTGCCGCAGTCCGGACCGCTCGTGCAGCATGACCGCGATCGTGGCGGCGGCGGCGACGAGCAGTCCGAGGTCTTCGTGCACGTGGAACTCGAAGGCCGCGAACGAGGCGATGGCCGTCCAGAGCAGCGGCATCACGAGCGCGAACCGGTAGATGCTCGCGGGGAACAGGCAGAAGACGCCGAACGTGAAGATCGTCAGCGGGCACGGCGCGCCGAAGGTCGGCTGGGCGGGATAGTGATGTCCCGCGAGCATGCCGGCGACGGGATACAGCAGCAGCGCATACGCGATGAGCGACGCGCCGACCGCCGCGCCCGAACGCGATGACGGCACGAGCGGCTCGTCCTGCCACGCGCACAGCATCAGCAGCGCCGCCTCGGCGATGAAGAGGCTCCCGAAGATCTCGCCCGCGGGCGTGACCGTGGCGAAGAACGTCTTGAAGTAGACGATCCCGGTCCAGAGCCAGAGCCCGGCCAGCACGACCAGCGCGGTCCGCGCCCACGGCGACGAGCGGCGCGCGTGCGCGCGCCAGGCCGCGGCGGCGGCGAAGACCGCGGCCACGTTCAGCGCGACCTGCGCGGGCCACACGAACTCGTTGTAGCGCCGGAAGACGTCGAAGAACTGCTCCGCGCTGAACGGGAGCTGCACGGCCTCACTCCACCGCCGGATCGAGCAGGTCGGCCTGCATCGGGGAGCGGAAGCGCAGCTCCGCGCGGGCGCCGTCGCGCGAGACGATCGCCACCGCCGCGTCGGCGCCTTCGTCGGTCTGCTCGAGCGCGACCGCGGCGGTGTTCGCGATGCGATAGCCGACGGGGCCGGTGTGGATGACCACGTCCGCGCCGTCTTCGCTGACGCCACGGAACGGCTGGTCGACGACCTCGTCGCGCACGCCGAGGCGGAGCGTGACGAGGGCACCGGCGTGGAGCCGGCTGAACTGCGAGAAGAACGGCGTGCGGTCGGGGGCAGCAATTTCTCTCGTGATCATGACTTCAACGTAGGCCCGGCGCGGCGGCCCGCACAGGCGCGCCGTCACCGATGCACGTGAGCCACGCTCAGACGACGTGATGCTTCAGGACGTCGTCCGTGTTGCGCGAGAAGTAGATCAGCACGATCGCGGCGAACGGGATGGCCCACTTCCACGTGGCGACGGACGGCAGATCCTGGGTTCTGTAGATCTCGATTCCGTACAGCACCGGCAGCGTGAACAGTACGATCCAGCCGAACCAGAACAAGATTCTGCGCATGACAGCCTCCTGACCCACAATGTGGCACCGGCGTGCGGTGCAAAGTCTGACGGGCATCACACGTTCGTGTGATGCCCGTCAATTGGCGGCGCTGACGACCTCCAGTTCGAAGCGGGGCGGCTCGAGGATGTGCTTCTTGACCGCGCAGTGATCGACGGCCCGCTCGATCGCGGGCCGGTACTTCTCCGGAAACGCGGGCGGCAGCACGAGCTCCACGTGAACGAGCGCCACGCGCTTCGCCTGCTCGTCGCGGATCGGCTCCAGCGTCAGCCCGAGCCCCTCGGTCGAGAGGCTCCGCTCCTGGCAGAAGCGGAGCGCGTAGAACCCCATGCACGTCGCGATCGACGCGAGAAAGAGGTCGAACGGCGACATCGCCGAATCGGCTCCGCCGGCGGCCGCCGGCTGATCGGTGCGTACGGTTTGGCCTTTGTACGTTGCGTCGACCGCGACGCCGCCGGGGAACGAGACCGTGACGCTGCTCATGCCGTGAGGCTCCTCCCGCTCGCTGCCCCTTCCACGCACTCGGCGAGGAAGCTCGTCACCTGCGAGCGCACTTCCGCGTCGTGCCCGAGGAGGAGATGGCCGCCGCTCGTGAACCCGACGAACTGTGCGTGGCCGATCTCCTCGGCGGTGTAGAAGCTGCTGTCGTACGTGCCGTAGAGACAGTCCGCGGCGCTGATGACGAGCGTCGGGACGCGGATGTCCTCGAGCGCAAGTCGCGTGAGATTCCCGGCGACGACGCCGTCATTCTGCATTCCCGCCACGCGCCGGCTGATGGGGAGCATCGTCTGCAGCAGGCGGTCGACGTTCCGGCGTTCTTCGGGGGCGGCATTGCGGTACACCTTCACCGGCGTGCCGAGAATGGTTTTCAGGAGGATCAGCGGCGCGACTTTCATCATCGTCCAGTAGAGAAAGTCGGATGTGGCGACCGAGGTCAGCACGGTGGCGAAGAAAGGGGATGGTGGGGCGAAGGTGCGATCCGGCACCCACGCGAGCGGCACGACCAGCACGAGCGCCGCGCAGCGGTCCGGATGCCTCAGGCAGAACTGCATCGCGGAAGGAGCGCCGGCGGATGCGGCGATCACTGGCACGGTCTCCAGCTGCAGCGCATCGAGCAGGCGCAGGTGCGCATCGGCCTGTGCTTCGGCCGAGGCATCGTCAGGAACGGGCGTGCCGAGGTAGCCGAAACGCGACGGCGCGATGATGCGGTAGTCGTCCCCGAGCAGACCTCGTCCGAGCTCCAACCCCTGATCGAAGCCGCCTCCCGCGCCGTGAATGAGCAGCACCGCCGGGCCGTCTCCCGACTCGGCGAACTCGATCGGCCCGTGCGCCGAGTCGATGACCTGGCGCTCCGTCTCGATGCGGCGGCGTGCTTCCTTCATGTCTTTGCGGTAGGCGGCCCAGGTCAGCGCGGCCGCACCGGCCGCGATGCCCGAGAGAAACGCTTTCGCTCTCATGAGACCTCCTCAGTGATCCGTCACCGGCACGAGCTTCGCGGGCCCGCGATCCATGCCGCGGATCGACGTCTCGCGGGCGAGCTGTCCCAGCTCGCGGTTCGACATCCGGCGCCCGAGGTCCGACTGCGCGACGATGCCGAGCAGGCGGCCTTCCTCGTCGATCACCGGGAGATGATGAACGTGGTTCTCCATCATCACCTGCACCGCGTCTTCGAAAGTCTCGTCGGGATGGATGGCCACGAGCGGTGCGGACATCACCGCGGTGGCGGGCATCTCCGCGGCGTGCCAGCCGCGGGCGACGGCCCGGCAGACGATGTCGCGGTCGGTGACGATGCCGACCACTTCGCCGGAGCTCACGATCGGAACGGCGGCGCAGTCGTGATCGAGCATCAGCGTGGCCACGAGGCGCAGCGGCGTGGTCGGCTCGCAGGTGGCGGGATCGTGGGTCATGGCGTCTCGGACTTTCATCATGCTCTGCAAGGTGCGTCGCGCACGCCGCGGGCGCGACGTCGCCGCGCACACATCTGCGTGACGTGCGGCAACGCCGGAACGTCGCAGGCCGCTTACGTTGAGAGCGTGACGACGGCAGCCGTTGTGGACTTCGCCCCCGAAGCGGTCTTCCGCGCCCGCGGACTGACGAAGGTCTATCGCATGGGCGACGTCGAGGTGCAGGCGCTGCGCGGCGTCGACCTCGATCTGTACGAGGGAGAGCTGGTCGTGCTCCTCGGCCCCTCCGGCAGCGGCAAGTCGACGCTGCTGAACATCCTCGGCGGCCTCGACGCGCCGAGCGAGGGGAACGTGCGCTTCCGCGATCACGACCTGGTCGCGGCGGACGAGCGGGAGCTGACGCGCTTCCGCCGCGAGCACGTCGGCTTCGTCTTCCAGTTCTACAACCTCATCCCCAGCCTGACCGCGCTGGAGAACGTCGAGATCGTGACCGAGATCGCGGAGCGGCCGATGAACGCCGCCGAGGCGCTGGCGCTGGTCGGCCTGCGAGAGCGCGCCGATCACTTCCCGGCGCAGCTCTCCGGAGGCGAGCAGCAGCGCGTGGCCATCGCCCGCGCCGTGGCCAAGCGCCCCGACGTCCTGCTCTGCGACGAGCCGACCGGCGCGCTCGACTACGAGACCGGCAAGCTCGTGCTGCAGGTGCTGCAGGACGTCAACCGCGAGCTCGGCACCACCACGGCCGTGATCACGCACAACGCCGCCATCGCCGGCATGGCCGACCGCGTCATCCGCATGGGCAGCGGCACGATCCTCGACGTGCGCAGGAACGCGAAGAAAATCTCGCCGGAGGAGCTGACATGGTGATGCTCCGCCGCAAGCTCTTCCGCGACCTGCTGCACATGCGCGGGCAGGCCGTGGCCATCGCGCTGGTGGTGGCGGCGGCGGTGGCGTCGTACGTGACGATGCGCGGCTCGTACGAGTCGCTGCTCATCACGCAGCGGCTCTACTACGACGCCTACCGCTTCGCCGACGTCTTCGCCTCGCTGAAGCGCGCGCCGGAGCCGGTGGCACAGCGGCTGCGCGAGATCGACGGCGTGGCGGCGCTGCAGACGCGCGTCGCGGCCAGCGTGATCCTCGACGTCCCCGGCCTCGGCGAGCCGGCCAGCGCGCTGCTGCTGTCGCTGCCGGAGAGCGGCGAGCCGCGCCTCAACGCCGTGCACGTGCGCCTGGGCCGCCTCCCGATGCAGGCCGACGAAGTGCTGATCAGCGAGGCCTTCGCCGAGGCCAATGTGCTGGGTCCCGGATCGCACCTGGCCGCCATCATCAACAGCCGCTGGCGCCGGCTGCGCGTCTGCGGCGTCGGCATCACGCCGGAGCTCGTGGACGAGTCGCGCGGCGATGCCTTTCCCGATCACAAGCGCTTCGGGATCCTCTGGATGCGCCGCCATCACCTCGCCGCCGCCACCGGGATGCAGGGCGCGTTCAACGACGTGACGTTCGCGCTCGCGCCGTACGCATCGGAGCCGGAGGTCATCGCGGAGATCGACCGCACCCTGGCCCGCTACGGAGGCCTCGGCGCCTACGGCCGCGGCGAGCAGAGCTCGCACCGCTTCCTGGAAGGGGAGCTCGCGCAGGACCGCGTGATGTCGATGATGATGCCGGCCATCTTCCTCGCCGTCGCGGCGCTGCTGATCCACATGATGCTGATGCGCCTCGTGCAGTCGCAGCGCGAGCAGATCGCGGTGATGAAGGCCTTCGGCTACGAGAACGGTCCGGTGGCGCGCCACTTCGCGGCATTCGGACTGGTGATCGTCGCGGCCGGGTCGCTGGTGGGCATTCCGGTGGGCGTCTGGCTGGGCCGCAACCTCACGGACCTGTACACGGAGTTCTTCCACTTCCCCGCGCTGCACTTCCGTGTGAGCGCGGCGGCGATCGCGGTGTCGGTGGGCACGACCGTCGTGGCCGCGCTGGTCGGCTCGCTCGTCGCGGTGCGCCGCGTCGTGGCGCTGCCGCCGGCCGAGGGGATGCGCGGCGAGACGCCGATGCGCTTCGGCACGAGCGTCATCGACCGATGGAAAGTCATCCGCGCAGTGTCGCCGCCCGTGCGCATGATCCTCCGTTCGCTGCAGCGCACGCCGCTGCGCACGCTCATGTCGGTGCTGGCGATGTCGATGGCGGGGATGATCCTGGTGGCGACGCAGTTCTCGTTCGACGCGCTGGAGTCGATGATCGACGTGCAGTTCGGCGCCGCGCAGTCGGACGACGCCACCATCGCGCTGAACGAGACGCGCGGCGACGAGGCGCTGCACGCCATCGCGCGGCTGCCGGGCGTCGTGCGCGCCGAGCCGTTCCGCGCCGTGCCGGTGCGCATCCGCGCCGGCCATCACTCGCGCCGCCTGACGCTGATCGGCCTCGAGCGCGGCGCGACGATGCGCCGGCTGATCGGCATTCACGGCGAGGAAGTCACGCTGCCGCCGAAAGGCATCGTGCTGACGAAGAAGCTGGCCAGCGTCCTCGGCGTCGGCGCCGGCGACGACGTCATCGTCGAGGCGCTGGCCGCCCCGCGACCGGTTGGACAAATGCGCGTGGCCGCGCTGCTCGACGAGTCGATCGGCATCTCCGCGTACGCGTCGCGCGAGGATGTGAACCGCTTCATGCGCGAAGGCCCGTCGCTCTCCGCGGCGCACCTGGCGGTGCAGCCGTCGCGCGCGGCGGAGCTCTACGAAACGCTGAAGTCGATGCCGGGCGTGGCCGCGATCTCGCTGCGCGAGTCGATGCTGGCCAGCGTGCGCGAGCGCGTCGTGGAGAACATCTACATCTCCGCGCTGGTCATCGTGCCGTTCGCCTGCGTGATCGCCTTCGGCGTGATCTACAACGGCGCGCGCATCGCGCTGTCCGAGCGCGGCCGCGACCTGGCCAGCCTGCGCGTGCTCGGCTTCTCGAAGGGCGAGGTCGGGGCGATGCTCCTCGGCGAACAGGCCGTGCTCACGCTGGCCTCGATCCCCATCGGCTTCGCCGCCGGCCAGGCGCTCTGCATCTACATCGTCATGCAGTTCGACTCGGAGCTGTACCGCATCCCGCTCGTGATCAGCGCGCGCACCTACGCGATCTCGTTCTTCGTGATCGCCGTGGCGGCGACGCTGACCGGGTTCGTGGTGCAGCGGCGCATTGGAAAGCTCGATCTCGTGGAAGTGCTGAAGACCAGGGAGTGAATGCGAGTGAACACGAGCATGCATCCCGTGCCGTGTCAGGAGTGAGCCATGAAGATGACCAGACGCAGATGGGGCGTGGCCACGGCCGGAACGTTCATCGTGGCCGCCGCGGCGTGGGCCCTCGTGCCCGATCCGATCGCGGTCGACGTGGTGCAGGTGAGCCGCGGGCCGCTCGAGGTGAGCATCGCCGAGGATGGGATCACGCGCATTCGCGAGCGCTATGAAGTCGCGGCGCCGGTGGCGGGGCGGCTGCGGCGCGTGGACGTGCACGCCGGCGACGAGGTCGGTGCCGGCACGCCGCTGGTGCACATCGAGCCGGCGCCGCTCGACCCGCGGCAGGCGGCGCAGCTCACGGGCCGCCTGCACGCCGCGGAGCGCGCCGCGCGCGAGGCGGACGCATTGCTGCGCCGCACGCGCGATGCGGCGCGGCGTGCGCATCTCGAGGCGGAGCGCATCCGCAGGCTGGCGAAAGACGCGGTGGTCTCGCGCGACGCGCTGGAGGCCGCGCTCACCGCCGCGTCGATGGCGGCCCGGGAGCAGGAGGCGGCGCGCTTCCGCGCCGAGGCCACCGCGTATGACGTCGAGGTCGCGCGCGCCGCGCTCGGCGACTTCGACGCGGAGCACGACGTCGTGGTGCGCTCGCCGGTGCGCGGACGCGTGCTGCAGGTGCTGCACGAGAGCGAGACCGTCGTCGCGGCCGGAGCGCCGCTGATCCTCGTCGGCGATCCGGCCTCGCTGGAAGTGGTGGCGGACTTTCTCTCCACCGACGCGGTGCGCATCCGGCCCGGCGCCGAGGTGCGCATCGAGCGCTGGGGCGGCGACGCGCCGCTGGCCGCGCGCGTGCGTCTCGTCGAGCCGGCGGCGTTCACGAAGATCTCCGCCCTCGGCGTCGAGGAGCAGCGCGTGAACGTCGTCTGCGACCTCGCCGGGCCGGCGCCCGCCCTCGGCGATCAGTACCGCGTCGACGTGCGCGTCGTGCTGTGGCGCGGCACGGCCACGAAGGTCCCGGCCACGGCGCTCTTCACGACAGGCGGCGCCTGGACCGCGTTCGCCGTGCGCGACGGACACGCGCGTCTGCAGCGCGTCGGCGTCGGGCACATGGGCGACACCGAGGTGGAGATCACCAGCGGACTGGCGGCGGGCGACGCGATCGTCGTCCATCCCTCGGACCAGGTTCACGATGCCGTTCGCGTCTCGAAGAGGTGACGGTGCAATGCTCGTCGCGCTGCTGTTGCTGTCGCTCGAAGTCCCGGAAGTGCTGCAGCGCGACGTCGTCGCCGGCGAGCGGCTCTGCGACGCGGCCGGACTGCGGACGTTCTACGCGCGGCGCGAGACGCGCCCCGCGTGGGACGCGGCGGCGATGGAGTCGCTGCTGCGCGCCATCGACGACCTGGAAGACGACGGACTCGCGCCGGGCCGCTATCACCGCGAGGCATTGACGCGCACCGAGGGAGCGGAGCGCGACGTGCTGGCCACGGACGCGTTCCTCACCGCGGCCGCGCATTTGTCGCAGGGCGTCACCGATCCGCAGTTCGTGCGGCCGTCGTGGTGTGCGCCGCCGCCGCGGCTCGATCTCGCGGCGATCCTGCAGTCCGCGCTCGACGATCGCACGGTGGAAGAGACGCTCCCCCGCCTCGCGCCGCGGCACGAGGGCTACGCGCGCCTTCGCAAGGCACTGGCGGCGTATCGCGAGGTGGCGCGCAGCGGCGGCTGGACCGTCGTCCCGCCCGGCCCTGCGCTTCGCCTCGGCCGCGACCATCCGCGCGTCGTGCTGCTCCGTGCGCGTCTCGGCGACGACGGCGCGGGCAGCCGCTTCGACGAGCCGCTCGACGCGCTCGTGCGCCACTTCCAGGAGCATCACGGCATCGAGGTGGACGGCATCGTCGGACCGGAAACGCTGCGCGAGCTGAACGTCCCCGCCGCGGAGCGCGTCGCGCAGATCGCGGTGAACATGGAGCGCTGGCGCTGGATGCCCGAGGACCTCGGCGCTAGCCATCTGATCGTCAACACCGCCGCCTTCCGCCTCGACGTCTTCGAGGGCGGGCGCTCGGTGCTGTCGATGAAGACCGTGGTCGGCAAGGAGTACACGCGCACGCCGTTCTTCGCCGCGCGCGTGTCCGAGGTGATCGTCAATCCGTGGTGGAACGTGCCGGACAGCATCGCCGTGAAAGAGCTCTGGCCGAAACAGCGGCGCGACCCGTCGTACTTTGCGCGCGAGCACATGGTCGTGACGAATGGCCGCATCCGGCAGCGTCCCGGCGAGTGGAACGCGCTGGGACGCCTGAAGTTCAACATGCCGAACCGCTACAACGTCTACCTGCACGACACGCCGGCCAAGTCGCTGTTCGAGCGCTCGTTCCGCGCCTTCAGCCACGGCTGCATCCGGCTGGAGCGGCCGATGGAGCTCGCGCTTTATCTGCTCCGCGACCAGCCGCAATGGACGCAGGCCGCGATCGAGAGCGACATCGAGAAAGGGACGGAGCGCGCGATCCGCCTGACCTCCCCGCGTCCGGTGTACGTCCTCTACTGGACCGCCTGGGTCGGCGACGACGGGCACCTGGAGTTCCATCGCGACCACTACGAGCGCGACGCGGCGCTGGCGGCGGCGCTCGACTGACCCGAATCGCGCGTTGCTACGTCGCCTCATCGGCAGATACTGCAGTCGCAGGCCCCGAACGTGCAGGCCGAGTGGCATGAAGCTCCGGCAGCTCGACCGGCGGTTCCTGGCACGTGAAGATGAGCCGGAGGACATCGAGGTCGCGCGGACGAACGGATGCTACGTCTACGACGAGCGCGGCAGACGCTACATCGACTTTCTCTCGGGGTGGTGCGTCGGCAACTTCGGGTGGGGCAACAGCGACATCGCGAAAAGGCCGCGTCGCAGGCGCCCTGACTATGTCAACCCCGAATACCTCTACCGGCCGTGGGTGGAGCTGGCTCAATTGCTGGCGGAGATCACCCCCGGCAAACTGGAGAAGACCTACCGGGCCACCGGCGGTTCGGAGGCGGTCGACATCGCCCTGCAGGTTGCCATGGCTTCGACCGGCCGGCGGAAGTTCGTCTCCGTGGAAGGCAGCTACCACGGCAACACCATCGGCACGATCAGTGTCGCGGGATCGGAGGGCCGCGAGCCGTATCCGAACCGTCTGTCGAACTGCCTCACCATCGCGCCGCCGCTCGGCCGGCGCGCCGCCGAACGCCTGGAGCATCTGCTCGCGAAACGCGACGTGGCCGCGTTCATCATGGAGCCGATCAGTTGCAATCTGGCGGTGATGGTTCCGGAGGATGGCTTCATGAAGCGCGCGCAGCAGCTATGCCGGCGCTACGGCACGCTGTTCATCGCCGACGAAGTCGCGTGCGGGTTCGGCCGCACGGGGAAAGTCTTCGCGTCCGAGCACTTCGATCTCGAGCCCGACATTCTCTGCATGGGAAAGGCGATTACCGGCGGTTCCGCCCCGATGGGTGCGACGATCGTGACGCAGAAGGTGGCGAAGTCGGTCGAAGACAAAGTCGGCTTCTGGTCGACGTATGGATGGCATCCCTCGTCGGTCGACGTGGCGATCGCCACGGTCGGCTGGCTGAAGCAAAACGCCGGGGAGCTCATGCGCCACGTCGATGAGGTCAGCGCCTACATCGCCGATCGCCTCGGCGCGATGGACTTCGAAGAGATCCGCATTCGGGGGATGGCCATCGCAGCCGATACCAGCGACGAAGACGGCGCGTCGAAGATCGCCGAGCGCTGCAGAAAGAACGGCCTCCTCGTGACCACCTCGGGCGCCGCCATCACGATGTTCCCGCCGATCACCCTCGACCGGCGGACGGCGAAGCAGGGGCTCGACATCCTCGAGCGTGCGCTGTCGTAGAGCGACCCAGGCGGCACGCTCAGTATGTGCGGGACGGATGCGAGTGACCGGAAACACGCGTTGACCTTCCGGCGCGGCGGCTCCATGTTGGAGAGGTCCGCATCGGAGGTCATTCATGAGAGGTCCTGCGTGGGTGCTCCTGCTCTTCGTCTTTTCTTCTCCTCTCTCGGGCGCGTTCGCCACGGTCGACTGCACCGGGGCTCCGCCGCCCGGCGCCTTCCCCACCGTGGCGGCCGCGCTGGCGACGCTGGATGAGAAAGGGCCGAACGCGATCACCGTCAACGGGACGTGCATCGGTGCCGTGTCGGTTCAGTATCGCGACCGGCTGACGATCGCGGGCACGCCCGGCGCGCGGCTGCAGGCGCCGGCCGGCACGGTGCTCTCCGTATCGCGCTCGCGCGGGTTCGTGTTGCGCGATATCGCCGTGAGCGGTGGCAACCGTGCGGTCTGGGTGACTACGGCATCGGATGCGACCCTCGAAGGTGTGGTGATCGAGAACAGCGGCATCGCGCTCATCGTGGACCAGGACTCGATCGCAACCGCCGGCGGAACGGTGCCCGTGCGCGCGGTGACGATCCGCAACAACAACTTCGGCGTGCTGCTCGACGACGCGAACCTGCTGCTGAACGGCAACGTGACGATCGAGAACAGCAGCGGCAACGGGATCGACGCGGAACGGGCGCGCATCGCCATCATCGGCAGCGCCACGGCGCCGAACGTCATCCGTACCAGCGGCAACAACGGCATCTTCGCCCACGGCGGGACGAACCTCGACCTGCGCGGCACGAACAGCATCAGCGACAACATCGCGAACGGCATCCTGGCCTTCGAGAACACGATGGTGGACGTGATCAGCAGCACCAGCAGCCAGACCACGACCATCGACGGGAACGGGCGCGGAGGCGTGGCGCTGATCTTCAATTCGTCAGGACGCCTGACGAACGCGATCGTCACGGGCAACGGCAATGCGTCCGACCCGCTCAGCAGCGGCGTGACGTCGGATCAGAACTCCTCGGTGACGATTTTCGGGACCACGATCAGCGGCACGGTCGGGCCGGGCCTCCTGGTCGACTCCGGCGGATCGGCGCGGCTGAACGGCAGCACGATCACCGGCGGCACGAGCGATCCGATCCGCGTAGTCACGGGCGGCATCCTGGAGCTGCAGAACGGCAACACCCTCACCGCGGCCGGCGTGCAGGTGGCGTGCGACGACTCGGCGGTGCTCTTCGGCAGCGGCTCGGAGGTGAGGACGAGCTGCAAGAAGACGAAGTGAGAGACGCGTCACAGCGCGGCGTGACGCAGGTCGTCGCCGCATCCTGCGCGCGGACGTAACTCTGGACGAGGAGGTGCGTCATGAAACGCGCGCTGGTCATCCTCATCCTTTCGTCCCTCGCCCTCGCCACTCTCGCGGCCACGAATGCTCTTCCGCGCGAGGTGCGCGACGTGCTGCATCGCGCGCTGCTGAACGAGCGGGAGGCGGCCGCACGGTACGAGCTGTTCGCCAGCAAAGCCGACGAGGAGGGCTACCCCGGCGCGGCGACGCTGTTCCGCGCGCAGGCCCGGGCCGAGCGCACGCACGCCGAGCGATTCGAAGAAGTGCTGCGCGCGCACGACGTCGAGCTGCCGCCCGAGAAGTCGTTCTCGCCGGTCGCCGGCTCCACTCGCGACAACCTGTTCGCCGCGTCGGCCGCGGAGAAAGCGGAGCGCGACGGCGCGTATCGCGAGGCCATCGAGACCTGCAAGCTGCACGGCTCCCACGAGATCGCGAAGATCTTCGACCAGACCCGCGACAGCGAAGTCGAGCACGGCAATCTCTGCAACGCCGCCGCGCGCGACCTCGACTCGATGAAGCAGCCGAAGGCGTTCTACGTCTGCGCCAAGTGCGGCTACACGACCGACGTGAAGCTGCCGTTCTGCCCCGCCTGTCAGCACAAGGCGGCGCCGAAAGCGGTCGAATAGAAAAGCACGTCGCCATGGCACCCGCGACGCTCCTTCTCGGCACGCTCCTCGTCCTCGCGGCGATGGTGTTGCTGGTCTACCGGCACGACATGCGTGCGGCGCGCGGGCGGCTGGCCGGCCGCAGCGCGCTCCTCCCCTCGCCGTACGGCGACATCGAATACGCCATGGCCGGGCACGGCGGCGCCGACGTGCTCGTCGTGCACGGCGCGGCGGGAGGGTGGGATCAGGGAGCGTTGATCGCCGCGGCGGTGCTCGACGAGCGCTTTCGCTGGATCGCGCCGTCGCGGTTCGGCTATCTCCGCTCCGGCTGCCCGCCCGGCGCCTCCCCCGCGGATCAGGCGCACGCGTTCGCCTTCCTGCTTGACCACCTCGGGATCGACAAAGTCGCGGTGGTGGCCATGTCCGCGGGCGGAGCCTCCGCGCTGACGTTCGCCCTTCGCCATCCGCGGCGCGTCTCCTCGCTGACGCTGCTCTCCTGCGGTGTCGCGGCCTCTTCGTCCGACGAACAGGCGAGGGCCGACCGCAACGGGAAGATGCTGGTGCGGATCTTCCGCAGCGATCTCGCGTTCTGGCTGGCGACGCGGCTGTTCCGCGGGCCGCTGCTCCGCCTGATGGGAATCCGGCCGGCGGACGTGCTGACCCGCGGCCTCGGCGAGCTGCAGTGGGTCGATCGTGCGCTGGCGGCGATGCATCCCGCGTCGCTCCGTTCCCGAGGAGTGGCCCTCGACCACGAGGCACCGCTGCCGGGCGAGAGCATCGGCGCGATCGAGGCGCCGACGCTCATCGTGCACGCGAAGGACGACGCGCTCCAGCTCCATCACAACGCGCTCTTCGCCGCCACGCACATCCCGCACGCGCGGCTGCTCTCGTTCGAGAGCGGCGGACACCTGCTCGTCGCCACCGAGGGCAGCGCCGTCCGCGCCGCGGTCGGGCAGCACATCCTCGCGCACGCCGCGCAGGCGCATCCGTTCGCGGCGTAGCCGCGCGGCGGTCACGGGACGAAGTGTGCCGAGTCACCCCGCGCGCCGCGGGCGCGGCCGATATTCGAGGCAGAAGCGGAGGAGCCAGTGACACATACACAGATCCTGTTTCGCGACGACGCGCGGGCGAAACTGCTCGCCGGCGCGTCGACACTCACCGACGCCGTGCGCGTGACGCTCGGACCGAAATCGAAGAGCGTCCTGATCGAGAAGAAATTCGGGGCGCCGCTGGTCTGCAACGACGGCGTCACCATCGTCCGGGAGATCCGCCTCGAGGACCACGACGAGAACCTCGGCGCGCAGATGCTGCGTGAGGCGGCGGTGCGCACCAGCGACGACGTGGGCGACGGCACGACCACCTCGACCCTGCTCGCGCATGCGCTGTACACGGAAGCGCTGCGCAACGTCGTGGCCGGCTCGAGCGCCATCGACGTGCGGCGCGGAATCGATCGCGGCGTGGCCATCGCCGTCGGACAGTTGAAGAGCATGGCCCGCCCCGTGGTGAGCCGCACCGAGCGCGAACAGATCGCCACCATCTCCGCGCACAACGACCTGGCCATCGGCAAACTCGTGGCCGACGCGCTGGAGCGCGTCGGGCAGGAAGGCGTCGTCTCCGTCGAGGACGCGAAGGGAACCGAGACCACCCTCGACGTCGTCGACGGCCTGCAGTTCGACCGCGGGTTCCTCTCCGCCTATTTCGCGACCGATCCGGAGAAGATGGAGGTCGTCCTCGACTCGCCGCGCATCCTGCTGCACGACCGGAAGATCTCGAAGCTCGACGATCTCCTGCCGCTCCTGCAGGAACTGGCCAAGCAGTCCATTCCGCTGCTGGTCGTCGCCGAAGACGTCGACGGCGAGGCGCTGGCCACGCTGGTCGTGAACAGACTGCGCGGCGTGCTTCCCGCCGCGGCGGTGAAGGCGCCGGGATTCGGCGACCGCCGCCGGGAGATGCTGCAGGACATCGCCATCGTCACGGGCGGCAAGGTCATCTCCGAGGAGGTCGGCCTGAAGCTGTCCGAAACGGCGGTGGCGGATCTCGGCCGCGCGGCGCGCGTCGTCGTCGACAGGGAGAACACCACCATCGTCGGCGGACTCGGCGACCGGGCGGCCATCGACGGCCGCTGCGCCGAGCTGCGCAAGCAGATCGCCGACACGAAGTCGGATTACGACCGCGAGAAGCTCGAAGAGCGGCTGGCCAAGCTGTCGGGCGGCGTGGCGGTCATTCGCGTCGGCGCGCACTCGGAGGCCGACCTGAAGAGCCGGCGCGAGGCCTTCGACGACGCCATCCACGCCACCAAGGCCGCGGTCGCGGAAGGCATCGTCACCGGCGGCGGCGTGGCGCTGCTGCGCCTCGTGCCGCTGATCGCCGAGGCCGAAGCCGCGGCCGCCGGCGACGAGAAGATCGGCCTGCGGGTCCTCCGCCTGGCGCTCGAGGTTCCGGCGCGGCAGATCGCCGCCAACAGTGGCTTCGACGGCGGCGTGGTGGTGGAGAAGATTCGCAGCGCCCCGCCGGCGACCGGCTTCGACGCGGCCACCGGCGAATACGTCGACATGTTCGAGCGCGGCATCATCGACCCGACGAAAGTCGTGCGCGTCGCACTCGAGAACGCCGCCTCGGTCGCGGGAGTCCTGCTGCTCAGCGAGGCCACCCTCACCGAGATCGAAGAGAAGCACGAGGAGCCGCAGCCGGTCGAAGTCTAGGAGGACACCATGAACCACGACGAATTCGTAGGACAGGTCCAGCATCGCGCCCATCTCGCGTCGCGCGGCGACGCGGAGCTGATCATCCGCGCCACGTTCGAGACCCTCGGCGAACGGCTGCAGAGCGAGTCCGCGCAGCACGTGGCCGCGCAGTTGCCGCCGGAGCTCGGCCGCCATCTGCGCGACCGGAAGTTCGAGCATCTCTCGGTGCACGACTTCTGCGCGCGCGTCGCGGAGCGCGAGCATGCCGACGTCGCGAAGGCCACGTTCCACGCGCGCTGCGTCTACGACACCCTGCGCGACGCGATCTCGCCGGGCGCGGTCGGCAAGATCGAGCGCCAGCTCCCGGAGGAATTCACGAGACTCCTGCGCCCCGCCGAGGCCTGAGGGGCATTCCACGGCGGTGTGTCGATCATCACCGCGCCGCGGTTGGCGGAGTCGTAAGCTCGACCCTGCGTCAAACCGTCTCCGCGGTGTTCCGACGGCACCGCTTTCCCCGGGACGAGGGAGGGTTCATGTCCTTTCCGCCGGTCTCGCGGGTTCGCCCGCACTCCTGCAGCACGTGCGCGCTGCAGGGGTCGTTCTGCCACTTCCCGGAGGAGCTCCGCGCCGCCTTCGACGGCCTCAAGACCACCAGCGCCTTCGCGAAAGGGGAGACGATCTTTCACGAGGGCGCTTCCTGCCAGAGCGTGTACGCGCTGTGTGAAGGGAGCGTGAAGCTCGTCACCACCTCCAGCGAGGGACGGTCGCTTCTGCTTCGCTTCGTGCAGCCGGGCGAAATGCTCGGTCTCGCCGAGGCGGTGCTCGGGACGGCACCCTACGAATGCTCCGCGATCGCGGCCGAGAGCTCGATCCTCGCGGTGATCCCGCACGACAGGTTCCTGCGATTCATCGGCTCGTATCCGCAGGCGTGCCTCGGCCTCACCGTCGCGCTGAGCCAGCAGTACCGCATCTCGCAGCGGGAAACGAAGTTTCTCGGGATGGGCGACACCTCCACGGTCCGCCTCGCGCATCTTCTGCTCGAATGGTCGGCCGAGCATGGCATCGACGCGGGGGACGGCGTGCACATTCCGCTGCACGTCACGCACGGCGACCTCGCGCAGGCCATCGGCGCGACGCGCGAAACGGTGACGCGCATCCTCGGCAATCTCGCCCGCGCCGGCATGATCGAGCGGCGCGAGAATGCGATCGTCGTCGTCCGGCCGCACGAGCTCGTCACCATCGCGTTGCCGCCCGTCAGCACCGCCGCGCCATGAACGCTCAGTACAGTGCGCGCGACGTGCTGAACGCGCTGCGCGCGAGCATCGCCGTGCTCGACTCGCAGGGCATCGTGGTCGCGGTCAACGACGCGTGGAGCCGCTTCGCCCGCGAGAACGGCGCCGAGAGCGCGCAGGCGTTCCTCGGCACCGACTACCTCGCGGTCTGCGAGCGCGCCCTGGCCGGCGACGCCGACCCCGCGCTGGCGGAGCTGACCGCGAAGCTGCGCGCCATGCTGCAGGGCAGCGGCGACGAGCTGTCGATGGAGTACCCGTGCGACGCTCCCTCCGGGCGGCGCTGGTTCCGTCTGCGCGCGACGCGGTTGTCGAGCAGCGCGGGCGGCGTGGTCGTCGCGCACGACGACATCACCGAGGAGAAGCGCGTCGAGCAGACGCTGCGCGAGACCGACCGCATGCTGCGCTCCGTGCTGGAAGCGCTTCCCGTCGGCGTCTGGATCATGGACCGCACCGGCCGGATCGTGGACGCCAACCCCGCCGGCATCTCGATCTGGCAGGGGGCGCGTTACGTCGCTCCGGAGGAGTTCGGGCAGTACCGCGGGCGCTGGCTCGACAGCGGGCGGACCATCGCGGCCGAGGAGTGGGCGGGCGCGCGGGCCATCCGCAACGGCGAAACGTCGATCGGCGAAGAGATCGAGATCGACTGCTTCGACGGCTCGCGCAAGATCATCCTCAACTCCGCGATCCCGCTCCGCGACGAACAGCAGTCCATCGCCGGCGCCATCATCGTCAACCAGGACATCACCGCGCGCAAACAGATGGAGGCCGAGCTGGAGACCGCCCTGGCCCGCGAGCGCGTGCTGGCCCGAGAGGACGTGCTGACCGGCGTCACGAACCGCCGCCAGTTCTTCGAGCTCGGCGCGCACGAGGTCTCCGTGGCGCTGCGCTACGGGCATCCGCTCGCCCTGATCCTGATCGACGTCGACGACTTCAAGCGCATGAACGATACGTTCGGCCATCGCGCGGGCGACGAGCTGCTCAAGCGCGTGGCCCGCCTGGCGCGCAAGCACCTGCGCGAGTCGGATCTCTTCGCGCGCTACGGCGGCGACGAGTTCGTCGTGCTGCTGCCGAACACGCGCGCCGACGACGCGGCGGTCGTGGCCGAGCGGCTCCGTGCCGATCTCGCGACCGACGGCACGGTGCTCGAGCAGGGAACCCGGATCGTGACGATCAGCAGCGGCATCGCCGGCTTACTGCTGCCCGATGACAGCCTCGAGGCGCTGATCCACCGCGCGGACATGGCGCTGTACGAGGCGAAGCAGTCGGGACGGAACTGTACGGCGGTTTTCGATTCGGCGCGCGCGTAACTCGAGCCAGCGTCCGTTACGCAAATGCTTCGCGAGATCCGGGACAGGCTGAAGGCTGTCCTACGTTGGGCGCGTTTCTCGCGCGGGGCGCGCGTTACGCCACCCTCACGTCGCGTTCCGAGAGGAGGAACGCCTTTGCGAACCGCATCACCGACTCCCAGTCGGTGTATTCGTAGTCGCGCCGGGGATCGAGCTGCAGGCCCTTTTCCGCGAACGCGCGGCGGGTCATGTAGCGCTGCAGGAAGTTGTATTTCGTGAACTTCACCGCGCCGGCGGCGACCAGATGCTCCGCGGCCGTCCAACCCGTGACGCGGAAAAACTCGCGCACGTACTCTTCCGCGCGCGGCCGCGTCGCCGGAGCGCCGGCGTCGCCGCTGACGGAGATGAACGCGGAGTGCATGCGCGAGAGACGCTCGCGGTTCCGCGTGACGAAGCGGGCCATCGAGCGCTGGTGCCGGCCGTAATGCACCGACGCCACGAGGATGATCGCGCCGTACTGCCCGAGGTCCGCGGCGCTGGTTTTCCGCACGTCCTGAACCGTCGCGTGGAGCTGCCACTCCGGGGCCGCTTCCGCGATGCGCCGTGCGACCAGCTCCGCCTGGCCGTGCACGGTCGCGTAGACGATGAGAGCCGTGTTCTTCTGCATGGTCCCTCCAGATGTCTCCAACATGACCGCCATGGGCGCTGTGCAGGCGTGCGCACGGTCACCGGCGCATGTTCGGAGCGACGGCCCAGCCCGCTCACATGACGTTGTGATCTCCGGGGTGGCCGGCACGAAGATCCGGACGCAGATTGCTGGGGCGGAGGTGATCTCGATGGACGACACACAAACGGCCGTGACCGACCCGCCGGTGACGAAACCGGACGAGGAGCGCATCCGCGTGCGCGCCTACGAGCTGTACGAGAAGAGAAACGGCGGTGCGGGCGATGCGGAGAGTGACTGGTACGCGGCTGAAGCCGAGCTCCGCGTCGCTCCTGCAGACACAGCGAAGTGACGGCCTCGTCCTCGGGGTCTCGTCCGCCGAGGCCGCGGAACGCCTGCGCGTTCACGGGAGAAACGTCCTTCGCGAACGCGGCGAGGTCTCCGCGGTCTCCGTCCTCGCCGCGCAGTTCCGTAGTCCGCTCCTGCTGCTCCTCGTCGTCGCGGCAGCGGTTGCCGCGGTGGCGGGAGAATGGATCGATGCCGCCGTCGTCGCCGTGGTCGTGCTGGCGAGCGCCGGACTCGGCTTCGTCCGGGAGTACAAGGCCCGGTCGGCGGCGGACGCGCTCCGCTCGCGCATCCGCACGCGCACCGAAGTCGTTCGCGACGGCGTCGCCGTCACCATTCCGGCAGACGAGGTCGTGCCGGGCGATCTGGTCCTCCTGTCCGCCGGCTGCCTGATCCCTGCCGACGCGACGGTCGTCGACGCGCGCGACTTCTTCGTCAGCGAGGCCGTGCTCACGGGCGAGAGCTTCCCCGTCGAAAAGACCAAGGACGATCGTGTGTTCCTCGGCACGAACGTCCGCAGCGGCACGGCACGCTGCGTCGTCGACGCGACCGGCTCCGCGACGGCGTTCGGCGCGATCGCGCAGCGCCTCATGCTGCGGCCGCCGGAGACGGAGTTCGACCGCGGCATCCGCCGCTTCGGCTACCTGCTGACCATCGCCATGCTGGCCATGGTGCTGGTCGTCTTCGGCGGGCACATGCTGCGCGGCCGGCCCGCCGTGGAGACCCTGCTCTTCGCCATCGCGCTCGCCGTCGGCCTCAGCCCGGAGCTGCTGCCCGCGATCCTCAACGTGAACCTGGCCCGCGGCGCGGCGGCGATGTCGCGCCGCGGCGTGCTCGTGCGCCATCTCAGCGCCATCGAGAACCTCGGCAGCATGGACGTGCTCTGCACCGACAAGACCGGCACGCTCACGCGCGGGGTCGTGCAGGTGGAGGGAGCGTTCGATGCTAATGGCGTGGCCTCGCAGGACGTGCTGCGGCTCGCCGCGATCAACGCGGCGCTCGAGACCGGACTCGCAAATCCGCTCGACGACGCCATCCTCGCGGCGCATGCGCCCGACCTCGCGCAGATCGAGAAGCTCGACGAGGTGCCGTTCGACTTTGCACGGAAGCGCGTGAGCATCGTCGTGCGCGACGGGGGCCGCGTACGCCTGATCGCGAAAGGCGCCGTTGCGCACGTTCTCGAGGCGTGCGCCGCGCCTCCCGACGTCGACGCGCGCGTGGCGGAATGGAACGGCAACGGCGTGCGCGTGCTCGCCGTGGCCGTTCGCGACCTGGCGCCGCGGGCCAGCTACGGGCGGGCCGACGAGCGCGAGCTCACGCTGGCCGGCTTCGTCACGTTTCTCGACGAGCCGAAGCCGGGCGTGGCGAAAGCGCTGACGGATCTCGCGGCTCTCGGCGTCGCGGTGAAGCTGATCACCGGCGACACGCGGCTCGTCGCCGAGCATCTGGCCCGCCGCGTCGGCCTGCCGGTGCGGCGCGTGCTGACGGGCGGCGATCTCGCCGTGCTGACCGACGAAGCGCTCTGGCGGCTGGCGGAGCAGACGGAGGTGTTCGCCGAGGTCGACCCGAATCAGAAGGAGCGGATCATCCGGGCGCTGAAGAAGACCGGCCACGTCGTCGGCTTCCTGGGCGACGGTGTCAACGACGCGCCGGCGATGCACGCCGCCGACACCAGCCTGTCGGTCGAGCAGGCCGTCGACGTCGCACGCGAGGTCGCGGACTTCGTTCTGCTCGAGCCCGACCTCGACGTCATCCGCGGCGGGATCGAGGAGGGGCGCCGGACGTTCGCGAACACGCTGAAGTACGTCCTCACGACGACCAGCGCGAATCTCGGCAACATGATCAGCATGGCCGCGGCGTCGCTGTTCCTGCCGTTCCTCCCGCTCACCGCCGGCCAGATCCTCCTCAACAACTTCCTCTCGGACATCCCGGCCGTCGGCATCGCCGGCGACGCCGTCGACCGCGAGCTCGTCGACCGTCCCCGGCGCTGGGACCTGCGCTTCATCGCCCGCTTCATGATCGAGTTCGGGATTCTCAGCTCGCTGTTCGACCTCCTCACGTTCGCGATGCTGCTGTTCGTCTTCCGCACCCGGGCGGCGTCGTTCCGCACCGCGTGGTTCGTCGAGTCGCTCCTGACGGAGCTCGTCATCGCGCTGGTGGTCCGGACGCGCCGGCCGTTCCTCCGCAGCCGCCCCGGCCGGCTCCTGCTCTACTCGACCGTGGTCCTGATCGGCATCGCCTTCGCGCTTCCGTACCTGCCGTTCGTGGGCGTGCTCGGGTTCGTGCCTCTCCCTCCCCGCATCACGATCGCGGTCGCCGCGATCACGGTCGCGTACGTGGCCGCGGCGGAGATGACCAAGAGCTGGTTTTACCGGCACGGTGCGGCGTGACACGGGCCGGCGTCACGTGCACGTGCGATCCGCGTCATCGTCCGTTCCACGGCCGCGACCGATGTTCGGAGTGAAGGAGGAGTCCCACATGCCGACCATCACAGCCCGGCTCGAACCGACCGCCCTGCGCATTCCGGTCTCCGGGCACACGTGGCTCAACGCGGACGTCGCCGTACCGCCGGGGGCGAAAGGAGTAGTGCTCTTCGCACACGGAAGCGGCAGCGGCCGGCACAGTCCGCGCAACCGCTACGTCGCCCGGGAATTGAACGTCCTGCAGATGGCCACCGTGCTGGCCGACCTCCTCACCGAAGAGGAAGAGAAGGTCGATGACCGCACCGGCGCGCTGCGCTTCGACATCCCGCTGCTCACCCACCGTCTCGTGAAGATCGTCGACTGGGCGGGAACATACGACCGGCTGGCCGCGCTGCCGGTCGGCATCTTCGGCGCGAGCACCGGCGCGGCCGCGGCACTCGACGCCGCCGCCCTGCGCCCCGGCGTCGTACGGGCGGTCGTCTCCCGAGGCGGCCGGCCCGATCTCGCCACCCTGTTCGACGAGGTCCGGGCGCCGACGCTGTTGATCGTCGGCGGCAACGATACGAGGGTGCTCGAGCTGAACAGCAGGGCGAGCCATCTCCTGAAGTGCACCCGGCGGCTCGAAGTCATCCCGGGCGCCAGGCATCTCTTCGAAGAGCCGGGAACGCTGGAGGCAGTGGCCTCCGCGGCCGGCACGTGGTTCCTGCAGCACCTGACTTCCGCCGATTGAAGGAGAACGACCATGCGCATTCAGGATGTGATGTCGAAGAACGTGGTGAGCGCCGGCAAGGAGACCGGAGTTGCGGCGGCGCGGGAACGCCTCCGCCGCGAAGAGATCGATCATCTCGTGATCGTCGAGGGAAAACGGGTCATCGGCGTCGTGGCGGGCAGGGACATCATCGGCGCGGCGGACGACGTCCCGCTGTCGTCGGTCATGAGCCGCAACGTGGCGACCATCGCACCGGAGGCCACGCTGCGGCGCGCCGCGGGCATCATGCGCGGGCGCGCCGTCGGTTGCCTGCCGGTGGTCTCGGAGGGCCGGCTGGTGGGGATCGTGACCACTTCCGATCTGCTCACCGCGCTGGCCAAAGGGGACACTCACACCGCGCCGCAGCGGGATCGCATCACGCTGCGGAAGAGAGGGCCGAACGCGGACACGGCGCACCGGGCGTCGCCGGCCGCCTCGAAGTGAGCGACGTCTTCCGCAAAGGGGCGGCGAATGCCACGCCGCCCCTGCGCCGTCAAGCCACCGCGCCGGCCCGGGAGCGGGCGCGCTCGAGGATCGCGATCACTTCCGCGTCCTCCACCTGCGTGAAGTCGACGTACCAGTAGCCGACCGCGAGGAACGGCTCGGGACTCTCCAGGTACACCAGCTCGTCGACGACGAAGCGAAACCGCTCCAGCGTGTCGGCCGGCGCGACCGGCACGGCCAGGACGATGCGCGCCGGATGGTGCCGGCGAATCACCGCGATCGCCGCCCACATCGTCGAGCCGGTGGCCAGACCGTCGTCGACCACGATGACCGTCCTGCCGGCGAAATCGAGCGGAGGCAGGCCGGCGCGGTACAGACGCTCGCGGCGCGCCAGTTCCACCTCGGCGCGCTTCGTTTCCGCTTCCACCAGGTCGAGCCCGATCCGGAGCGACGACACCACGTACTCGTTGAGCACGCGGATGCCGCCCGGTCCGATCGCGCCCATGGCCAGCTCCTCGTGTCCCGGCGCGCCCAGCTTCCGCACGATCAGCACGTCCAGCGGCAGATCGAGATCCTCCGCGATCGCGGCTCCGGTGACCACACCTCCGCGCGGCAGCGCGACGACCATCGTCTTCGCCTTGCCGCGATAGTGCTGCAGCGCTTCGGCCAGCCGATGCCCCCCTTCGGTCCGGTTGGCGAATCCCGTGAACATCGTTTCCATCTCCACGACGACACCTCCTCTCCGGTCAATGTCGTGCGCCGCGCGCATCGCGGCGAGGCCGGCGCGCACGCGCGGATGTGACGCGGATGCTCGCCGGCGAGACGGGAACGACCATCTCGAAGAAAACGCGCGGTCACGCGCGGACCGCGCTCTGAGCAGCGAGCTCCCATCGAGGACGCGCCGGATCACCGCGGGCTGTGATGCCGGCGCACGCCTCCCCGCGGATGCGAGCCGATCGTGTTCTGCATGACCGCGGGAAAGCCATCGCCGCGCATCGTCTTTTCGCGGCTCGCCTGGGCGGCGATGGCGCTGTTCGTCGCGTGGTACGTCTTCGACCGCGGAAAGACCGCGCCGCCGCGGCCGGTCGCGTACAGCGAGTTTCTGGCGGCGGTCGATCAGGGACGCGTCACGGACGTGCGGCTGACCGAGCGCGAACTGACCGCCACGCTCGCGAAGCCGGGCCCGGACGGCGAAACGCGCATCGCCACGACACGCCTGCCGGCCATCGACGAGAGCCAGCTCGTCGCGTGCCTCGAGCGGCATCAGGTGAAGTTCTCCGGGACGCTTTCCGCCAGCTCCGCGTGGGTCTACCTCCTCGGCTCGCTCCTCCCGCTGGCCGTCGTCGCCGCGATCTGGATCGTCGCCACGCGGCGCCTGCGCAAGACGCCGGTCATGACGTTCGGCCGCAATCGCGCGAAGGTCCATGACCGCTCGCGCGAGCAGCAGGTGACGTTCGCCGACGTTGCCGGCGTCGACGAGGCGGAGGCGGAGCTCGCGGAGGTGATCGACTTCCTCAGGAATCCGGGCCGCTACGGCCGCCTCGGCGGCCGGATGCCGAAGGGCGTTCTGCTGGTCGGGCCGCCCGGCACCGGAAAGACGCTGCTGGCCAGAGCCGTGGCGGGCGAATCGCGCGTGCCGTTCTTCTCGATCTCCGGATCGGAGTTCGTGGAGATGTTCGTCGGCGTCGGAGCCGCGCGCGTGCGCGATCTGTTCGAGCAGGCCAGGGAGAACGCGCCGTGCATCGTCTTCATCGACGAGCTCGACGCGGTGGGCCGCTCGCGCATGGCGGTGCGCGGCGCCCTGCTCGCGAACGACGAGCGCGAGCAGACGCTCAACCAGCTGCTCGCGGAGATGGACGGCTTCGATTCGTCGAACGGCGTCATCATCATGGCGGCCACGAACGCGCCCGAGGTGCTCGATCCCGCGCTGCTGCGCGCGGGGCGCTTCGATCGGCAGATCGTCGTCGACCGTCCCGACGTCGCCGGACGCGACGCGATCCTGCGCGTGCACGCGCGCGGAAAGACGCTGGCTTCCGACGTGCGCCTGGAGATCATCGCCGCGCGCACGCCCGGCATGGCCGGCGCCGACCTGGCGAACATCGTCAACGAGGCCGCGCTACTCGCCGCCCGCCGCGACGCCGCGGCCATCGAGATGCGCGACTGCGAGGAGGCCATCGACCGCGTCACCCTCGGGCTGCAACGCCGCAGCCGCCTGATGACCGCCGACGAGAAGGAGCGCGTGGCCCATCACGAGGCCGGACACGCCATCGTCGCGCTGTCGGTGCCCCACGCGGAGCGCGTGCACCGCATCTCGATCGTCCCGCGGTCGACCGGCGCGCTCGGGCACGTGCTCCAGCTTCCGACCGAGGAGCGGTTCCTGATGACCAAGCCCCAGATCGAGGATCAGCTCGCGGTGATGATGGCCGGACGGGCGGCCGAGGAGCTGGCCTTCGACGGCGTCGTTTCCACCGGCGCGGCCGACGACTTCGAGAAGGCCACGGCGCTCGCGCGCATGATGATCACGCGCTTCGGCATGAACGAAGAAGCCGGCGTGGTGGCGTGGGAGTCGCCGTCGAGCCGCTTCCTCGAGTCGCCGTTCTTCGCCGCGCGCGGAGAGCACAGCGAAGAGACCGCGCGCACCATCGACGCCGCGTGCCGGTCGACGCTGGCCGCGGCGCTCGACCGCGCCGCGTCGATCCTCACGCGCCGCCGGTCCGACCTGAGCCTGACGGCGAAGAAGCTCATCGAGCGCGAAACGCTCTCGCGCGACGAGCTCGATCTGCTGCTGCAGGCGAAGGCCGCTTCCTGACAGCGACGAACGGCTTCGCGATCCCGAACGTCGACCGGTGATCCGCCGCACCCCTGCCGCCGCCGCGCGAGACCATGTTGAAGCCAGGTACTGCGCAGGCAGAAAAGGAGGAGCTCATGAACGCGATCCTGATGGCGGTCCTGACCGCCGGCGTAATCGTCGGACTCGATCACAACATCGTCAGTCCGGCCTGGCTCGAACAGAATCTCGACAATCCGTACGTGGTGGTGATGGAAATCGGCACGACGGCCGATCGTCCGCACATTCCGGGGGCACGGTTCGTCTCCATCGACTCCATCGTCAAGCGCGACGGGTGGCCGCCCGATGAGCTGCCGCCGGCCGGCGAGCTGCGCCGCGTATTCGAGAATGCCGGCGTCGGCGACCGGAGCCGCATCATTCTCTACGGCGACTCGCCGGTCTTCGCGACGCGCGCGTGGTTCACGCTCGAATCGCTCGGCCTCGGCGACCGCGTGGCCATCCTCGACGGCGGCTTCGCACGATGGACGGCCGAGAAGCGGCCGGTGGCCGCGAAGCGCATTGCGCCGCTGCCGGCGACACTCACGCTCCATCCCGATCCGAACCGCATCGCCTCGCTGGCCGAGATCCGTGACGCGGGTCCGGACACCATCGTCATCGACGCGAGATCGCCGTACGAGTTCCACGGCCTCCGCCGCGGCGTGAACGTCACGCGGCGCGGGCACGTCCCGGGCGCGGAATGCTCGCCGTGGAGCACGAACTACGCGCGAGGCGGCTCGTTCCTTCCGGAGGCCGAGCTCCGCGCCAGGTACGAGAAGCTCGTCCCCGACCGCAATGCGCGCGTGATCGTCTACTGCCGCACCGGCATGGACGCCTCGGTGCCGTACTTCGTCCTTCGCTCGCTCGGATACGACGTCGCCCTGTACGACGGCTCGTACGCCGAATGGTCGCGCGACCGCTCGCTGCCGGTCGCGAGACTGTCGTTCAGGAAATGAGGATGGCATCCGTAAACCCGTGACGCTCGGGTATGCGGAGGCGGTGGAGAAGACGAAAAGCGCGCTGCCCGCGCGCGATGCGCGGAGCCGCCTGCAGCGCGCACTCGACTCGATCGCGTGAAGCCGGGCCGCCGCGGCGCGGTGGCGCATCACGAAGCGTCGTGATGCGCCGCGCACCCCGCCTCGCGCGGCGGACCTACACCAATGGTATGGACTTCATTCGAACGTTCGACACGCTGAGTCTCTCCGACGTCGCGCTGGTGGGAGGGAAGAACGCTTCCCTCGGCGAGATGACGCGCGAACTGGGGCACTCCGGGATTCGCGTCCCGGCCGGATTCGCGACCACCGCCGATGCGTATCGCGCCTTCGTCGACGCCAACGGCCTCGCCGCGGTCATCCGCACCGAGATCGATCGCCTTCGCAGCGGAGAGGTCACGCTGGCGCGGGCCGGCCGCGCCATCCGCAAGCGCTTTCTGCGCGCGGAGATCCCGGAGGGGCTCGCCGCCGCCATCGTCAGCGCGTACCAGGCGCTCTCGGCGGGGGACGACCTCGACGTGGCCGTACGCAGCAGCGCCACGGCCGAGGATCTGCCGGAGGCGAGCTTTGCCGGGCAGCACGAGACGTTTCTCAACGTCCGCGGTGAAGACGACCTGCTCGACGCGTGCCGTAGGTGCTTCGCCTCGCTCTTCACCGACCGCGCGATTTTCTATCGCGAGGAAAAGCAGTTCGATCACCTCCGCGTCGCGCTGTCGATCGGCGTGCAGGCGATGGTGCGCTCGGACCTGGCGTGCGCCGGCGTGGCCTTCACGCTCGACCCCGACAGCGGCTTCCCGCGCGTCGTGGTCATCAACGCCGGCCTCGGACTCGGCGAGACCGTCGTCAAAGGGGAGATCACGCCCGACCAGTACATGGTCTTCAAGCCGCTGCTCGACCAGCCGGAGCTCCGGCCGATCATTCAGAAGTCGCGCGGCGACAAGGCGCTGAAGCTCGTCTACGCACGGGGCGGCACGCACGCCACGCGCATCGTCTCGGCCACCGCGCAGGAGCGCGACTCGTTCGCGCTCGACGACGACGAGATCCTGCAGCTCGCGCGCTGGTCGGCGGCCATCGAGACGCATTACCGCAAGCCGATGGACATCGAGTGGGCCAAGGACGGCCGCAGCGGCGAGCTGTTCATCGTCCAGGCGCGGCCGGAGACGGTGCAGGCGCGCAGGTCCGCGCACGCGATGGTGACGTATCAGCTCGGAGAATCGGGCCGGACGATCGTGGAGGGCATGGCCATCGGCGAGGCCATCGCGGCCGGGAAGGTCTCGCGGGTTCTCGACGTCGATCGCATCAGCGAGGTGGAAGAGGGCTCGATCCTCGTGACGCGCATGACCGATCCCGACTGGGTGCCGGCCATGCGACGCGTGGCCGGCATCGTCACCGACGCGGGAGGGCGCACCTGCCACTCCGCCATCATCGCGCGCGAGCTCGGCATCCCGGCCGTCGTCGGCACGGGCAACGCCACGGACCTGCTGCGCGACGGCGACGAGGTCACGATCTCGTGCGCCGAGGGAGAGCGGGGGCGCGTGTATGAAGGCGTCCTGCCGTTCGAGATGACCGAGACCACCGTCGACGAGATCACGCCGACGCGTACGGCGGTGATGATGAACATCGGCATGCCCGACGCCGCGCTGCGCTGCTGGCGCCTGCCGGCGCGCGGGATCGGGCTGGCGCGGCTGGAGTTCATCATCTCCGAGGCCATCAGGATCCATCCGATGGCGCTGGTGCGCTTCGACGAGCTCCGCGATCACGACACGCGGAAGGAGATCGAACGGCTCACGCGCGGATACGAGGACAAGACGCGTTACTTCGTCGACGAGCTGGCGCTCGCGATCGGCAAGATCGCCGCGTCCCAGTATCCGCAGCCGGTCATCGTCCGCACGAGCGACTTCAAGTCCAACGAGTATGCGAACCTCATCGGCGGCCGCGAGCTCGAGCCGCCGGAAGCGAACCCGATGCTCGGTCTCCGCGGCGCGTCGCGCTACTACAGCCCTCTCTATCGCGAAGGCTTCGCGCTCGAGTGCCTGGCCCTGCGCCGCGTGCGCGAGGTCATGGGATTCACGAACGTGATCGTGATGATCCCGTTCTGCCGCACGCCCGACGAGGCGGACCGCGTGCTCGCCACCATGGCCTCGTTCGGCCTGCGCCGCGGCGACCACGGCCTGCAGGTCAACGTGATGTGCGAGATTCCGTCGAACGTGATCCTGACCGAAGAATTCGCCCGCCGCTTCGACGGCTTCTCGATCGGCAGCAACGACCTCACCCAGCTCATCCTCGGCGTCGACCGCGACTCGCAACTGCTCACGTATCTGTTCGACGAGCGAAGCGAGGCGGTCAAACAGATGATCCGCCAGGTGTTCACCCGGGCCCACGCGAGCGGGCGAAAGATCGGCATCTGCGGCCAGGCGCCCAGCGACTATCCCGAGTTCGCGGCCTTCCTCGTCGACTGCGGGATCGATTCGATCTCGCTCAATCCCGACACGGTGATCGACACGCGCCGGACCATCGCCGAGGCGGAGACGCGGCTCGCCGCGGTGGGGGCGGCGTAGAGCCGCCCCCCGCCGCATCACGCGATGGCGAAGACGCCGTACGCGAACTGGATGGCCGGGTCGTTGGTGGTGTTGTCGGTGGTCGAGCCGTACACGATCGCGCTGCCGCTGCTGATCGAGATCTGGATCGTCTCGTCGCCGGCGATCGGTCCCCCGACGAAGCTCGCCGCGTCGGTCTGGATGAAGTAATTCGCCGTGTACGTGCGCGTCACGCTGCGCACGACCACGCCCGCCGAGTTCCGCAACGTGACCTGGATCGTGGCGCCCGAGTACAACGTCCGCACGCCGATGTTGAAGCGCGTGCGCTCCGGATCGCGCGGCGTCACGAGGAACCCGGTCACCCCGCGGGCCAGCAGGTTCGTGCGGATCGCGACGCCGGTCGACACCTCGATCGGCTCTTCGGTCAGGCTCGACGTGCCGGCGGCGCCGGCATCGTTGTAGACGCGCGTGAGGATCACCGGCACGTTCTGTCCCGCCGGCACGCTGATGTCGAGACTGCCGATCCCGCTCTGCCCCATCGCCGCGACCACGTCGGCCGTCGAGAACACTTCGCCGGGGTCGAGCATCACCAGGCGCGTCGTGTCGGACGAGGAACCGGCCGCACCGGCCGGATGGAAGACGAGCTTCGCCGTCATCGAGCCGCTCGTCTGCGGGTTGAAGAACTGCATCTCCGTCTTGAACCGCGCGCCGAACGCGCCGGGCACCGAGCCGACGACCGGAATGACGCGGGCCATCCATTCCGTCGCCGTCCCGCTGGCGCTCAGGGCCAGCACGCCTCCCTGATGCATGGTCGCGGCGGCGATGGTCACCGGACCGGCGACGTCGCCCGTGTACTGCAGATAGCCCTCGCTCGGAAAGCCGGTGATGGCGCCTGCGTTGCCGCAACTCGCCACACGGGCCACGCCGATGAGATCTCCCTGCTGCACGGCAACGGCGGGGGTGAGCGTCGCCGTGTAGACGTTGGCCGCGGGCGTGAAGGGTCCGCGCTCCGCGGTCATGGTCAACGTCTCCCCGACCCGGCGGAAAAACTTGATCTTGAACGCGTTCGCACAACCCGACGACGACCAGTAGATCTTCGCCGAGGAGACGGTGCCGGTGTGCGTCGCGGGGTGCACGAGATCGATGTCCGTGCGGATCGCCCCGATGTTGCCGTCGCTGGCGTTGGCAGAGGTGAATTCGTTGCCGACGGTCAGCGTGATGCCGTACAGGCTCACGGGAAGCATGAGCACGATGAGAATTCCGAGAAGCCTTGCTGCACGCATGAGGAACCTCCATGCATCGATATGCGTGCGTGCGGCGGCAGGGGCGGTGTGCCCGGTCACGAGCGGGCGTTCACCGCACTCCGTCCCTCACCCGTGCAGCCGGGTCCGGAAGACGGTCCAGGCGATCTGCAGCGTGTCGTGGAGCGGCCTGTAATGGCTGGTCGCCTCGCCGGCGACGAATCCGAGCTCGATCGGGACCGTGACGATCGGATAGCCGCCGCGGCCGGCGCGGACGATCACCTCGCTCTCCATCGCGAAGCCGTCGGTCCGCAGAACCACGTTCCGCAGAAGATCGGCGGAGTAGAAACGGAAGCCGCTCTGGGAGTCGGTGACCGTGGTGCCGCTGGCCCTGGAGATCGACCATGCGGAGAAGCGGTTGGCCATGCGCCGGCGCGGCGTCATCGCGTCGAAATGATGCGCGCGGGCGCCGATGATCAGGTCGGCCCCGCTGTCGCGCCGCGCGCGGAGCAGTTTCGGGATCTCGCCCGGCAGATGTTGCCCGTCCGCGTCGAGGGTGACCACTCCGTCGAAGCCGTCCGCGAGGGCGCGGGCGAAGCCGGTCTTCAACGCGCTCCCCTTGCCGCGGTTGACCGCATGACGGAGCACCACGGCCCCGCAGGCGCGGGCCACGTCGCTGGTGCGGTCGCTCGAGCCGTCGTCGATCACGATGACCGTTTCCACCTCGTCCCGCGTCCCGCGTACGACGTCGCCGAGGGAGCGCTCGGCGTCGAGCGCGGGGATCAGCGCGGCGATCCGTTCCTTCGCGGGGACGACCAGGCGTAATGCGGACACGCGATGCTCGCGAATGGTGGACATGGTTCCATGGATACGTTCCACCTCAGGAGGGAGCGGTGTACCCGGTCACAGCGACGGGTGACGCGCTGCCCGGGCGCCGTGCGAGCCACAGCGCGCCCGCGATCGCCGCGCAGATCCAGGGCCACAGCATCGCAGCGGGCGGCGACGCGGCAGCGTGCGGGACGGCCCCCATCGCGGCCAGCAGCGTGTGCGTCACCGGATCGTAGACGCCGCCGGTGATGAAGATCGCGCGAAACAGCTCCAGCTCGATGGCCGCGTTCGCGGCACCGGCGGCGATGAGCGTCGACGTCCGCGCCTCGGCACCGAGATCCGGACGCACGACGACCCATGCGGCGAGCAGCCGCACCAACGGGTCGAGCATCACGATGAAGCGCAGGTTCTTGGAGGAGAGCAGGGAAAACGCCGCCAGTCCGAGAACGAGAAATGCCGCCACCGCCCGGATGCGTCGCTCGCGCCTCCGGTCGAGCATCAGCGCAACGGCCGCCGCGCAGGCGAGCACGAAGACGAACGGCGCGACGGCGAAGAAGTCGAACAGCAGCCGGTGCGGCGGCCCGGACTGATACTGCACGACGTAGCGCGCCGCCATGGACGAGGCCACGAGGCGGGCGGTGCGGAACAGCATCGTCGCGTCGCCGGTCAGCGCGCTCAGGACCGCCCACCAGAGCAGCGGCGGCGCGACGAACAGCGCCACAAGCCGCGCGGTGATGCCGGACGGCCGCGGGTACAGCACCACGAACACGGCCAGCGCGGGGAAGAGCAGGAGCAGCGTTTCCTTCACCGCCAGGGCGAACGTCAGCGCCGCGACGGCGAGGAGCATTCGCACGACGGACTTCTTTTCGTCGTCGAGCATGGCCACGACCGCGGCGAAGGCGAGCAACACGGCCGCGCAGAGCACCTCGTCCTGCAGCGCGCGGCGGCCCATCGCCAGCCCGAGCGGAGAGACCGCCGCGAACGCCGCGGCGAGGAGCGCCGTTCGCGTCCCGGCGATCCGCCGCGCGGCGGCGAACAGCACCGGCACGACTGCGATGCCGGCCAGGGTCGACAGCCACGCCAGCGCGCGCGGGTCGGCGCTGCCGTACAGCCGTACGGCGATCGTCGTCAGCGCCAGATGGCCACAACGCAATGGATTGGGGTAGACCCACCAGCTCGGGTCGCGCAGCCACTCCCGCGCCATCGGCCCATACCCGGAGAAGAAGCCTCCCTCGGCGAGACGCCGGGAGAGGTCGACGTACACCGCTTCGTCGGCGGGCGAGAAGCTGGAGACGTCGTTCAGCCAGAGCCTCAACAGCGCCGCCGCCGCGATGATGGCCGCGAGCCACGCGCGCTCCGGATGCGACATCACGATCCGCCCAGCGCGCGGAGATTGCCGGCCGCGCGCGAGAAGGATGGATCCGCGTGCAGCGCGGCGCGGTACGCGGCCGCGGCGTCGGCCGTGAAGCCGAGCGACTGCAGCGACCATCCGAGGTTGTTCCACGCCAGCGGGGACGCCCGGAGATGCGTGGCCGCGCGGTAGCGCATGGCCGCCTTCACGTGCTCGTTCGTCGAGCCGGCCGCCCACGCCTCATCGAAGCAGCGCCGATAGGTGGCGCAGCGCAGATCGGCGCCGTCGCGCGCCACGGCGGCCGCTTCCGGATCGGTGGGGTCGATCGCCAGAATCGAGCTGGCGATGCTTCGCGACCCGGCCACGTCACCGCGAGCGGCAGCCAGTTCCATCGCCAGCCGCCGCGGCGGAATCCACGACGGCGCGAGCCGCGCCGAGGCCTGCAGATGCAGCAGCGCCTCCGACGCACGGCCCGAGCGCGCCAGCCAGCGCCCGTAGAAGAAGTGTGCGTTTCGATCGGCCTTCAGCTCGAGCGCGCGGCGGAAGTGCGCTTCCGCGCCCGACGGGTCGCCCAGCGCCGCGGCGACGATGCCGCGGTTGATCGCCAGCGTCCCGTACGCGGGAGTGAGCTCCGCCGCCCGGTCGAACGCGGACTTCGCCGCGGCGTAGCGGCCCGTCTCCATCTGCGTCAGGCCGTAGTTCATCCATCCCCGCCCGTTCGCGGGACTCTTCCGCGTCACGTCCAGCCACAGCGTCTCCTCGGTCGCCCAGACGCGGTTGCGGACGTGCGTGCCGTACGCGAGTGCAAGCGCCGCGATGGCGATCGACGCGACCAGCGCGCGACGGGCCACGGGCCAGCGGCGCGCTGCGAGCTCGACCGACCAGATCGCGGCGGGCACGAATCCCATCAGCGGGAAGAAGAGCCGGTGCTCGTTCGCGACTTCCGCGAGCGGAAAGACGCTCGACGTCGGCAGCAGCGTGATGGCGAACCAGGCCAGGCCGAAGGCCACCGGCGCGGTGTCGCGATTCCCGGCCAGCCGCGCGATGGCGATGCAGAGCAACGCGACGAACAGATATCCGGCCACGGCATTCGTGTCGTACCAGTGCGGCAGCAGCTCGAGGTCGGTGTCGGCCGTCAGTCCGGCGGGCACGATCGCCAGCCGCGCGTAGTGCAGCCAGATGTACGGCTGCGTGCGGAGGTAGTGGAGCCGCGAGCCACCTCCGGCGATCCATTCGGGAGCGTTCATCGCGTTCAGCAGCACGAGCATCACCACGCCCGCGACCAGCGACGGGATGGACGCCTTCATCGCCTCGGTGCGCGAGCGGCGCTCGATCAGCCGCACCCACGCGAATGCGATTCCGGCGAAGATCACCACGGGCGCCTTGGCCAGCGCACCGACGGCGAGTGGAACGAGATACCAGCCGCGCCGCCGCGCCTCGGGCCAGCGGACGAACGCGATCAGCGCCGCCAGCAACCCGATCGCGGAGATCAGCTCGCTGCGGCTGGAGAGGAAGTTCATCGTCTCCGAGTTGGCCGTGTGCACGCAGAAGATCGCCGCGGCGGCGATGGCCAGCAGCTCGCGCCCGCGGCCGAAGAGCAGCGAGTACGCGACGGCCAGCAGCACTCCCACGGCGAGCAGCAGGACCAGTTGCGTGACGTGGAACGGTACGGGGTCGAGCGAGCCGCGCACCGCGTAGTCGAGCGCGAACGAGAGCGTCACCAGCGGCCGGTAGGTGGCGTTCGTCGGGAGACTGCTGAACGTGTGGGCGTCGGTGAAGAAACGCGGCCACTGCTGCAGCGTGTGAATCGACGCGTTCTCGACCACCACGTGGCTGTCGTCGAAGTGGAAGTCGTTGTGAAAGAAGTTCGCGTACGCGCCGGCGACCAGAAGTGCGGCGCAGAGAGCGGCCACGAGGCGCGCGGACGCCGAGTCCATCATGCAGCCAACTTGCGCGCGGAGCCGGCGGGAGGGTGTGTCTCGCGTCGCCGTCGAGCGTGACGCGAAGCGGCGCGGGCTCCGTGAGGGGCGCCGCCGGACGGCGGCGCCCCTCCGCGGGTTACTCCTGATTCAGTACCACGTAGACGAAGTCTTTGTTGTTACTGCCGTTCACGACGAACGAGCCGGCGCTCTGCGACACGACGGTCAACGGCGAGTTGCCGCCACCATGGACGTAGTTCACCAGGATGATGCTGCTCGGAAGAACGGCGGGGTCGTAGACGGTGAGCGATCCGCTGGCATTGAGGGAAAGGACGTTGGCGGCCATGCGGATCCCCGGACCCTGCGGTCCCTGCGGGCCGAGCGAACCAGTATCGCCCTTCGGACCGGTGTCGCCCTGCGGACCAGTCTCGCCCTGCGGACCAGTCTCGCCCTTCGGGCCTGTTTCGCCCTGCGGACCGGTTTCGCCCTTCGGACCAGTTTCGCCCTGCGGACCCGTTTCGCCCTTCGGACCAGTCTCGCCCTGCGGACCCGTTTCGCCCTTCGGGCCAGTCTCGCCCTTCGGGCCGGTCTCGCCGTTCGGACCCGTTTCGCCCTTCGGGCCGGTCTCGCCCTGCGGGCCGGGCTCACCCGTCGAACCCGTGGGTCCGGTTGCTCCGGTCGGGCCGGGGATGTCGGCGATCGGATCCGGCACGAAGTAGCCGATGATGTCGATCGTCACATCGCTGCCCGCGCCCTGCGAGAACACCGCGAACATGCCGTAGCGCCCGAGCATCACTCCCGCCTCGTCCTGCGAGGCGGACTCCTTGCCGAAGCCGACGATGTCCATGTACATGGCCGGCCAGTGATCCGGGTTGTACGCGGTAAAGCGTCCGTCGCCCGTCGCGTTGCTCGCATGAACGTGGATTGCCAGCGCCACGGCGTTGTCCGGGACCTGATTGGCGCACGGATTCCGGAAGCCCGGCGCCGTCATCAGGCCCCAGACGGAGTAGATCCGCGTCTCGTTCGCGGAGAACGCCGGTCCGCCCCACGGCGACGGATAGTGATCCGCCTCGAGCGTGCTGACGAAGCGGCATGGAGGGATTTCCTGAAACACGGCCGCCGGCATCAGTTTGGTCGTCCCGTTGATCGGGATCTGCACCGCGGAGCGAACGCCGAGCCCCCTGATGGTGAACGGCGGCTGCTCCGTCGCATGCCCGCTGGTCTGGGCGTAGCCGTACAGGCCGAACGCCAACGCCACCATCAGCGTTGGACCGATGATCCAGAATCTGCCTTTCTTCATGAGCTGCCTCCAATCGCAAGCCCGCGCACCATGCCGCGGGCCGTCGATGAAAAAGATTGGTCCGATCGGAGCGGGGAAGTGATGCGTGGAACGCCGTTGGACGTGGCGTGCAGCACCTCTGCGGGTGACCCGGCGGGCGGCAAAATGCTTCAGTGGTGAGCCGCGCGGCGTTGCCGGGCACGCGCCACGGCGGATGGAATCACGACGGCGGCGATGCTCAGTCCCGCCACGCCCAGCAGTCGCGACCACACGGCCTGGCCCGTGAGACTGCCGTTGAAGATCTCGTCCGCCGACCAGGCGAAGACATAGTTCGACGGGATCAGACCGAGGAGCGTGGAGAGGAGAAACGCCGTACTGTCGACGCGTGCGATCCCGGCGCCGTAATTGAGCGCCGCGAAGGGGAAGACCGGCAGGAGGCGCACGATGAGCAGCGAGCGGAACCCGGCACCGCGGAGATGCTTGTCGAGCAGATGCCGCGCGGGCCCCTGCCGCTCGGGCAGCTCGCCTCCGAGCACCCTCCCGACGTAGAACGTCGCCGCCGCTCCGAGGAGCCCGCCGGCCATGGCGAAGGTCCCGCCGAGGGCCCACCCCCAGATCGCGCCGGCCGTGACGATGAACAGACTGGCCGGCACCGCGAAGATGCATCCGACCGCGTACATCGCGATCAGCAGAAGCGGCGCGTACCACGCCGCCCGCACGCCCTGCACGGCGCCGCGGATCTCGTCACGCGTGAGGTGGTCCCGCAGCGGCGAAAACCACACCACCGCGGCCGCGACGAGCAGCACGGCCAGCAGGACGAAGCGCGCACGGTTCCGCACGGGTCAGATCCCCGTCGGGTAGGTCTCGGGCACCTCGCCGCGAATCCACGCCGCGCTCTTTTCCAGCGGCTCGACGGCGCGGGTGCGGTCGATGTGGATCACGGCGTCGAACTGCTGCGCGATGCGCGAGTAGAAGTAGTGGCTCCGCCGTTCGCTCTCCGGGAGATAGATCACGCCGATGGCCCGCTCGAGCCTCGGCTCGTCGAGCACCTCGAGGGCGGCCTTGTCGCGCAGGGTGAGGAAGAAGGCCGGACGATCGACTTCGTAGAACAGCGCCTCGTAGCTGTTCGCGAGCGCCGGCCGCACGCGCTTCCGCTCGGCGGGAGCATCCCAGTTCGACGCGGCGGTGACGGTGCCGTCGTACGTGGTGAAGCCGATCCGCACGGAGTCCTCGCCATACCGCTCGCGCGTGAGCTGGCCGATGTTCCACTCGCCGCGCTGGCTCATCTCCGTCGCACGCGCATCGCCGACGTGGGAGTTGTGCGCCCAGACCACGATCTTGGCCGCGCGGCCGGCCGCACCGAGATGGCGCTGCAGCGACTGCAGCGTCTCGGTCATGTGCGCGTCGCGCAGGTTCCATGTCTTCTCCGCGCCGTCGAACATGGCCCGGTAGTACTCCTCCGCATTCCGGACCAGGCGAACGTTCTCGGACGCGTAGAACCACTCGTCCCGCGGGATGCTCCCGTTCCTGGTCGCATAGGCCGCCGCGCGGCGGCGGAAGTCGACCAACTGCTCGATCACCTCGCGCTCGCACGACGGCCGCATCCCCGTGCCGGTCGCGAACGCGTACTCCTCGGTTCCGCCGAAGCGATCGAAACAGGCGTAGCGCTGCCGGGCCCTGCCGGCCGCCTCGGGATCGACGCGGTCGAGATAACGGATCACCGCCTCCATCGACGCGTGCAGGCTGTAGAGATCGAGTCCGTAAAACCCGGCCTTCTGCGCGTCTGCCGGCAGCGCGTCGTTGTATTCGCGCAGCCATCCGGCGAAGTCGAGCACGTCGGCGTTCCGCCACATCCATTGCGGGAAGCGCCTGAAGGCGCCGAGCGCCGCCTCCGCCGTGGCATCGTCCGACTCCCCGCGCACGAAGCGGTTCACGCGGTACGCGTCGGGCCAGTCTCCTTCCACGGCCACGGCGTTGAATCCGAGCTCCTCGATCAGACGCTTCGTGATCGCGGCGCGCTCGCGATAGAACTCGTGGGTGCCATGCGAGGACTCGCCGAGAAGCACGATGTGCGCGTCGCCGGCGAGACGGAGCAGCGGATCGTAATCCGTGGCCGCGCCCGAGATCGGATGCGCGATCTGAAGGAGCACCTCGGCGGGAGTCTGCATACGTCCCCCTGTCGTCTATGCGATGCCGTCGACGAGCTCCGGACGCATGGGCGAGCGGAGCTCGACGATCGTGCGCATGCCGGATTCGTCGGTGATCGTCAACGCCGCGTCGGCCCCTTCGCCGGTCTCCTCGACTTCGAGTCCTGCCGCGTGCCCGACGAAGTGCGTCGAGTGCGGCGCGACGTCGCCGGTGAAGACCATCATCGAGCCGATGTCCTCGTCCAGCTCGGCCACGACCCCGCGGAGCGGGACGTCGTGGGCCACATACCTGCGGGAGGCGGGAGCTTCCTCGACGGCGACGGAAACGAGCCAGCCGTCATGGCGGCGGCTGAACGCGTCGACGAAGCTCGTCCATTCGGATCGATCGATGGCTCGATGGCTCATGCTTCGAATATCGGCCCCGCGGG
>DASUSL010000369.1:0-38693 GCA_036375135.1 Thermoanaerobaculia bacterium
TCTACAGCGAAGGCGACACCGCGACCCACGAGGTCGGCCACTGGCTGGCGCTGTACCACACCTTCGACGGCCGCTGCAGCAAGGCCGGCGATTACGTCGCCGACACCGCCGCCGAATTCAGCCCGGCCTTCAACTGCCCGGTCGGCCGCGACACCTGCGTCGGCGCCGCGCACCCCGGCCTCGACCCGATCTACAACTTCATGGACTACACCGCCGACTCGTGCATGTACGAGTTCACGGCCGGCCAGGCCTCGCGCATGCAGGCCGCGTGGGCGGCCTTCCGCAACTGAAATCGCACGAAATCCGGCCAAATTGACAAGAAATCGCGGATGCGGGACCATCACCGTCCTTCGTCCGCGGTTTCGTTCATTGCTGTGGTGTAGCTCAGTCGGTAGAGCGGCGGATTGTTAATCCGTTGGTCGGAGGTTCGAGTCCTCCCGCCACAGCCAGTTTTCCCTCCTGCCCCCGCCCTTACGGTAGTATGTCCGTTCCAACCGGGCCAATTTCCTGAAGTCATGATCGCGCGCGTGGAAGGACGGAAGTATAGTTAGCCGTCCACCGGAGATCCGTGAGTGTGAATGCACCGTGGGAAGATCGTGTGATCCTCGTGACCGGCGGCACGCGCGGGATCGGCCGGGCCATCTCCCTCCGCCTGGCGCGGGAGAAGCCGCGGCACATCCGGCTGATCTACGCCATGAACCACGAGGCCGCGCGCGCCACGCTTGCGGAGATCGAGTCGATGGGCGTCTCCGCCTCCCTGGCCATCTGCGACGTGAGCGACGTCGAGATGCAGAAGGAAATGTTCGCGAACCTGCAGGCCGACTTCGGCCGCCTCGACATCTTCGTCGCCAACGCCGCGCGCACCGCCTTCCGTTCGGCGCGCGAGATGGACATGCGCAGTTGGAAGCGCACCATGCAACTGAACAGCGACGCGTTTCTGACCGGCTCGCAGGCCGCGTCCGAGATCATGCGCGGCAACGGCGGCGGTCACATCGTCGGACTGAGCTCGCTCGGCTCGCGTTACTACACACCCAGCTACGCCGCCCTCGGCGCCGCGAAGGCGGCCATCGAGAATCTGGCCCGCTACTTCGCCGTGGAGCTGGCGCCGTTCAACATCAGCGTGAACGTCGTCTGCGGCGGCTTCATCGACACGGACAGCATGAAGATGATCCCGCGCTACCGCGAGCTGACGGACCACATCGTGTCCCGCACGCCTGCCGCACGCCTCGGCCAGCCCGAAGATCTGGCGGGCGTGGTGGCCTTCCTCTGCAGCCGCGACGCCGAGTGGGTGCGCGGCCAGACCATCATCGCCGACGGAGGATTCTCGCTCTCGCTGTGAGGGCGAACGCGCGCATGGGCATCCTCGACGGACAGGTGGCGCTCGTCACCGGCGGCTCTCGCGGCATCGGCCGCGCGATCTGCGTCGAGCTCGCGCGCGAAGGCGCTGCCGTGGTCGTGAATTACCGCACCAGGTCCGACGATGCCGCGGCCACTGTCGAGGAGATTCGCAACGGCGGCGGCCGTGCCGAGGTGTTCGCGGCCGACGTCGCCGACGAAGCGCAGAGCCGCGCGCTGGCCACGTTCGCCATCCGCACGTTCGGACGGCTGGACGTGCTGGTTTGCAACGCCGGTATCGTCCGCGACCAGTTGCTCGGCGCGATGAAGGCGGAGGAATGGGACGACGTGATGCGCACCAACGTGCGCGGCGTCTTCCTGACCATTCGCGAGGCGCTGCCGCAGATGATGTCGCAGCGCTCCGGCTCGATCATCGCGCTCTCGTCGGTCGCCGCCGACAAGGGCGGCCGCGGTCACGCGAACTACGTGGCCTCGAAAGGGGCGATCAACGCCCTGACCAAGTCGCTGGCCATCGAGCTTGCGCCGCGCGGCATCCGCGTCAACGCCGTCGCGCCGGGCGTGATCGAGACCGAGATGACCGAGCGCGTGCGCACCTTCGGCGAGGCGGAGATCAAGGCCCAGATTCCCCTGAAACGATACGGAAAGCCCGAAGACGTCGCGCGCGCGGTGCGGTTTCTCGCGTCGCCCGACGCCGGCTACATCACCGGCCAGGTCCTGCACGTGACCGGCGGTTTCGGAGTCTGAGAGAGAGCGAACGGAGGTTCGATGGCGGACACGAATCAGAGGACAGCGGACGACGTCGAGAAGCGGGTGCTGGAAGTGATCGCGCGGGCGATGGACCGGCCGGTCTCCGAGGTGCGGCCGGAGTCTTCGCTGGAGATGGATCTCGGCGCCGAGTCCCTCGACTACCTCGACATCGCCTTCTCACTCGAGCGCGAGTTCCGGATCCAGTTCCCGCGCGCCGACTTCATGCAGCGCGCCGGCGCCCACTTCGGCGAGGAGAACCTGGTCCGGGACGGCGTGATCACCGACCTCGGGCTGCGCCTCCTCGCGCGCGGCATGCCGGAGCTCGATCCCACGCAGCTCCGGACGGGCCTGAAGGTCACCGAGGTGCGGAAGATGTTCAGCGTCGCGACCTTCATTCGCGTCGTGAAACAGCTCCTCGAGGCCAAGGAGAAGATGGACCGCACCTGCCCCGACTGCGGCGCGCAGATGAGCGAGTCGCCGTCGCTGCCGGAGTTCGTCTGCCCGAGCTGCGGCAAGTCGGTGCCGCTGCCGAGCGGCGATGACATTCTCTTCGACCATGTGGTCGGCGTGGAGCTCGCGGAGGCCCAGGCGCGCACGCAGAACGAGGGTGGCGGGGCCTCGGCATGAGGTTCCTGCTCGTCGACCGGATCACGGAGCTGGAGAGCGGCAAGCGCGCCGCCGGCATCAAGAACGTCACGCTGAGCGAAGACTTCTTCACGCACCACTTCCCGTTCCACCCGATCATGCCGGGCGCGCTCATCACCGAGTGCCTGGTGCAGCTCGCGGACTGGCTGCTGCGCGAGAGCGCGAACTTCGAGTCCGTCGGCACCCCTTCGTCGTTCGACTCGCTCAAGTTCTACAAGCTCGTGCGTCCCGGCGATCAGTTGAAGCTCGAGGTCGAGCTGGTCGGCCGCGAAGACGCGCAGTGCTCGATTCGCGGCAAGGCGCGATGCGGCGACGACACCGTCGCCGCCGGCAGATTCAGCATGACGCTCCGCCCGGCGGGCGAGTTCCAGGCGCCGGACGAGGCGCGGAAGTTCTACACGATGATCCGAGGCGAATGACCCATGGCAACCGACGGCGGGAGCAACGGCAACGGAAACCGAAGACGCGTCGTCGTCACCGGGATGGGCATCGTCTGCTCGCTCGGGACGGAAGTGGACGACGTCTGGAGCGCGATCCTGGAGGGGCGTTCCGGGGCGGGACCGATCCGGCAGTTCGACAGCCGCAGTTTTCCGGTGCGCATCGGCAGTGAAGTCGATCTCGGTGCCCTGCCGCCGCCCGATTTCCCCGGTCTGGACAAGTTTTTCAGCCGCGCCGCGCGCTTCGGCCTGTACGCGATGGACAGAGCGTGGGCGGACGCGGGACTGGAAGGGGCGGCGCTCGATCGCTGGCGCTGCGGCGTCACCATCGGCGCGTCGACGTTCCCGGTCGTGGAAGGCAACCTGCCCGATCCGCGGAACCTGCTCGACGGCAACCGCTACAACGCCGACGCCTACCTGGCCATCTGCCGCGAGCGGCCCGATCTCCTCGCGCAGCGCGACATTCCCTCCATCTCCACGCTGCTCTCGCTGAGCCGCGACCTGCGCGGCCCGAGCTGCACGGTGCAGAGCGCGTGTACTTCCGCGACGCAGGCCATCGGCGAGGCGTTCCAGTCGATCCGTGAAGGGCGCGCCGACGTCGTCGTGACCGGCGGCACGGACAGCATGATGGGCGTCATCTGCGTCACCGGCTTTACGCTCCTCGGCGCGCTCACGCAGCAGAACCACCGCCCCGACAAAGCGTCGCGCCCCTTCGACCTGAAGCGCGACGGATTCCTGATCGGCGAAGGCGCCGGCGTGATCATCCTCGAGGAGCTCGAGCACGCGCGAAAGCGCGGCGCGCGCGTGCATGCGGAGCTGACCGGCTACGGCTCGTCGTCGGATGGCTATCGCTTCACGGATCTGCACCCCGAGGGGGAAGGGCCGGCGCGCAGCATGACCGCGGCGTTCAAGAGCGCGGGCATCGAGAAGGAAGACGTGAGCTACGTCAACGCGCACGGAACGTCGACGCCGCAGAACGATTCAGTGGAGACGAAGGCGATCAAGAAGGCCTTCGGCGACTTCGCGTACCAGGTGCCGGTCTCGTCGACGAAGTCGCAGCTCGGGCACCTGGTCTGTGCGGCTGGCGGCGTCGAGGCGATCTTCTGCATCAAGACCATCGAGTCGCAGGTCATCCCTCCGACGATCAACCTCGAGAACCGCGATCCCGACTGCGATCTCGACTACGTGCCGCACACGCCGCGGCCGGCGCGCGTGAAGCACGCCATGTCCAACTCGTTCGGCTTCGGCGGGCAGAACGGCGCGCTGCTCTTCAGCGAGTTCGAGGGGGTGCCGTCGTGAGGTTCCTCTTCTACGACGACATCGTCTCGATGACGCCCGGCAAGCACGCGCTGGCCACCAAGGCCATTTCCATCGGCGACGAGTTCCTGCCATCGCATTACGACCGCAAGCCGGTGATGCCGTCCACGCTCGTGCTGGAAGCGGTGACGCAGGTGGCGGGCTGGCTCTACATCGTGACGTCGAATTTCGCCATCAGCACCGTCCTCGGCCTCGTCGAGAGCGTGCACATCCTCGGCGACGCGCGGCCGGGCCAGACGCTGGAGCTCGAGGCGTGGATGCAGTTTCACCATCGCGAAGGGGCCACGCTGCGCGGCGTGGCGCGCGTGAACGGCAGCGAGATTCTTCGCGCGGAGCGGCTCGTCTTCGCCAGCCGCCCGCTCACCGATCCCGCGAGGATCGCGGAGTCGAAAGAGTTTTTCCGATACCTCGGGGGAGGCCAGGCATGAGCGGCACTCGCGTTGTCGTCACCGGCCTCGGCACGATCTCGCCGCTGGCGCTCACCGCGCCGCGTCATTTCGAGCGCGTGCTGGCCGGCGAATCGGCGGTAGAGAAGCTCGACGATCCGGCGTACCGGAACTACCCGCCCATCCTGCACGCGCGCGTGCAGAACTTCGACCGGCGCGAGCTCATCCCCGATCGCATGCTGCGCAAGCTGCTCTCGCCGAGTCCGGCCTACGCGCTGGCCGCGGCCACGGAAGCGCTGCGCGACGCGGGGCTGGCCGGCACGAACCTGATCGACTGCGGCATTTACATCGGCTCGGTCTGTCTCGACGCCGATCCGGAGGCGTTCATCCCGGCGTTGCGGGAGTCGATCGATACCACCGACAACGTCGACCTCGGCCGCTTCGCCACGCACGGCATCAAGTTGATCGACCCGCTCTTCCTCGTGAAGTCGCTGCCGAACGCGGGACTCTGCGCCATCGCCATCCAGCATCAGGCGCTCGGTCCGAACGCCAACATCACCAACGGCTCCGTGTCGGGGCTGCAGGCCATCATCGGCGCGATGGACGCGCTCCGCCGCGGCGACGCGGAGATGGTGCTGGCCGGCGGCTACGACTCGCTGCTGCGGATGGACTCCGTCGTCGATCATCTCCTCGCCGGACGGCTGGCCGGCAACGGCCTCGAGCCGGCAAAAGCGTGCCGTCCCTTCGACCGCCGCCGCTCCGGCTACGCGCTCGCCGAAGGCGCCGCGTTCCTGATGCTGGAGACGCCGGAGCACGCGCAGAAGCGCGGCGCGCGGATCTACGGCGAGCTGCGCGCGTCGGGGCAGACCGCGGTGCCGCAGAACTTCCTCGAGCAGCGCGCCGAAGACGATGGTCTGGCCGCGTGCGCGCGGCAGGCGCTCGACGACGACGATCAGGGCGTGGACCTCATCCTCGGCGACGGCCTCGCCAACGCGCTCGACGACGGCCGCGAGCTGCATGCCGCGGCGGCGGTCGCGAATGGCCGGCCGGTGCCGTACTCCGCGTTCACCGGCTCGTTCGGATTTCCGGGCGCGGCCGCCGGCGCGTTCTCGCTCGTCCACGCGATGCTCGCCATCCACGGCGGCGTGATGCCGCCAATGATCAACTGCGAGGAGCCGGCCGCCGATGCAAACGTCGATCTCGTGCGCGAGCCGCGGGCGGCGTCGATGAAACGCGTCCTGGTCTGGACGTCCGATCGCGGCATCAAGAACGCCGCGGTCCTGGCGGCGGCGCCGGAGCACTGACGCGTGTCTGCCGCTCCGCTGTGGTGGATCGGCGCCGCGCTGTTCTCCCTCGCCGTCGCATGGTTTCTGATCACCCGGCAGCGGGTGATCGTCTTCAAGCCGGCCGCGGAGATGATCGGCGATCCGTCGGATGTCGGCCTGCCGTTCGAGGAAGTCCAGCCCCGCCTCGCCGGCGGCTCTACGATTCACGGCTGGTGGGTGCCGCGCGACGGCAGCCGGCGGGTGATCATCTGCCTGCCTGGCTCGGTCGGCAACATCAGCCACGAGCTGCGCACGGTGGCGTTTCTCCACGCGCTCGGCGCGAGCGTTCTCATCGTCGATTATCCCGGTTTCGGCCGGTCGCCCGGCCGCGCGCGCGAGCGCGGCTGCTACGAGGCGGCCGAGGCGGCGTGGGAATTCGCAACGCGTGAGAAAGGGGTGGACACGAAGGACGTGATCGCGTTCGGCCGTTCGACCGGCGGCACGGTCGCCGCGTGGCTCGCGGCGCGGCATCCCGACTGCGGCCTGTTGATCGTGCACAGCGCGTTCACCTCGGTCCCCGACGTCGCCGCCGCGCTGATCCCGTACTTTCCGGTACGCTACTTCTGCTACATCCGCTTCAACACGCTCCGTTACATTCGCATGTGCCGCATGCCGATCGTGGTGATGCACTCGAGCGCCGACACGCACATTCCGGCCGCGCACAGCCTGCGCATCCTGGCGGCCGCGCCGGAGCCGAAGCAATTCATCCCGCTGCGTGGCAATCACTACGGCAGCGAGTGGCAGCAGACGTCCGGCCTGCGCGCGACGCTCACGCGGCTCGTCATGGGAGGAGGGCCCACGTGAAGCCGCTGCCGATGTTCCCCGATACCCGCCGCATCGCGCTGGCCGCGAAAGGCTTCATGCCGGAAGCGGAAGGGATGCGGCTGTACGAGCTGGCCTTCGAGGCGTCGGAGCGCGGGCCGTGCGTGGAGATCGGCAGCTACTGCGGCAAGTCGGCGATCTACCTCGGCGAAGGCTGTCGCATGCGCGGCAGGCACCGGCTGTTCTCGATCGATCACCACTTCGGTTCCGAGGAGCAGCAGCCGGGGCAGGAGTACTTCGATCCGGAGTTGTTCGATGCGGACCTCGGACGCGTGAACACGCTGCCGCATCTCGTGCGCAATCTGCGCGACGCGGGACTCGACGACTGGGTGTTGCCCGTGGTCGGCCGCTCCGCGACGGTGGCGTCGAGCTGGCCCGGCGCGGACCTGGCTCTCGTCTTCATCGACGGCGGACACGCCAGGGCCACGGTGGAGGCGGACTATCGCGCGTGGAGCGGCTTGATCGCGCGCGGCGGACTGCTGGTGTTCCACGACGTCTACCTCGATCCCGCCGCGGGCGGACAGGCACCGCGTGACGTCTTCGAGGCCGCGCGTGCGAGCGGGCAGTGGGCGGACGAAGGGGTGTTCGGCAGCCTCGGGATCCTGCGGCGCAAATGAAGATCGCCGTCCTCACCGCCGACTATCCGCCCGACGTCTGGTCGGGAATCGGCGTCGCCGTGCAGCGGCAGGTGAGTGAGCTGGAGAAGCTCGGCGCGGAGGTGCAGGTGGTCGTGGCCCGGTCGCGCGATGCGGCCATCCCGGCCATCGGCCCGGTCGACTGGATCCACCTGCACTCGCTGCCGCTCGCGGAGCTCGCGCTCGAGCTGCGCCGGCGCACGGGCGCGAGGCTCGCGTACACCGTGCACACGCAGCCGTGGCTGGAGTGGTCGGGAAACGGCCGCGCGCGATTCTGGCTCGACACGCAGGCGCGCCTCCTCGGCGCGTGCGATCGCGCGCTCTTTTTGAGCGACGCCGAGCACGCCGCGGCGCAGACGCTCTTTCCCCACCTCCCGCCGGCGGCGGTGATCCCGAACGGCGTGCCCGCGCCGCCGCACGAGCTGCCGGGACGCGACGCGCGCCCGTTCATCGTCTTCGCCGGACGCTTTGCGGCGAGCAAAGGGATGCTGCTGCTCGAGGAGATCGTGCGGCTGATGAAGCCGCGCACGAGCCTGCGCTTCGTGCTCGCGGGCGGCCATGGCGACGACGAAGGGACGGCCGCGGCGCAGCGCCTCGCGCGCCACTGCGACGTCCGCGGCTGGCTTCCCCGCGCCGAGCTCGACGCGCTGTTCGGCGCGGCGCGCCTCGTGCTCGTGCCGAGCCGCTACGAGCCGTTCGGACTGGTCGCGCTCGAGGCGATGCGCATGGGCGCGCCGGTGCTGGCCTCGAGCACGGGAGGCCTGCGCGCGTTCCGCGATGCGGCCATGATGCTCGACGGCCGCGACGCGCATGCGTGGAGCGACGCGGCGCTGCGGATCGCGAGCGACGAGCAGGCCTGGCACGAGCTGCACACTCGCGGACCGCGTTTCGTCGGCGAGCGCTATCGCCCGTGCGACGTGGCGAAGCAGTTGTGGGACGTGCTGGCGTCAGCCTGACACGATCGGTTGCGTCGTGCCGAAGTACTCGAAGCGCACCGCGCCGTCGTCGACGCCCCAGCCGAGGTGCAGATCGAATTCGAGCTCGTGCTCCTTCCACGTATCGCGCTCGCCCCACAGCATCACCGCGCTCGCCGTGACGTGGACGACATCGTTGACACTCTCGACCTTCCGCGTGTCGAGGAGGAGGAGCTTGATGTCGGCGGCCGCGGAGAAGAGGTCCTCGAGGATGGCCACGAAGTCGTCGAACGTGAACGCGCGATCGAACAGCCAGATCGTTCCCGCGCGCAAGGTGTCCCAGTGGCGTGCTTCGAAGCGGTCCTTCCACTCGTACACGCCGCGGAGCTCGGGCCGCGTCGGGTGGTCGTAGATCTCGTTCGTGCCGGGGAGCTGCAGCGGCGTGCCGTCGATCAGGGAGCGCAGCGCGCGAGCCGCAAAGTCCACCGCGTCGGGGATCAGCGACGCCACGCCCGCGAAGCGCGCCGGCGGCGGGAGCTCTGGTACGCCACGCAATTCGTCTTCGCCGCGGAGGATGCGCACGTGCGGCTTCAGGAAGTGCGGCAGCGTCTCGTCCCCGATGCCGCCGCCGCGCAGCCTGGCCACCATCGGCGCGCCGAGCATCAGCGCCTCCGTGATCTGGCCGTAGCCGGACTTGCCGACGACGTATTTCGCGCGCGCCATCGAGTCGAAGATCGTCGCGTCGTCCGGCAGCTCCAGCACGCGCATGTTCGGGCGCTCGATCCCTTCGAGCATCGCCCGCCCTTCCGGCGTGACGAAGAAGTCGACCGCCTCGCCGGGCTCGAGGAACTGCAGCAGATGGATGCCCAGCGCCAGCGAGGCGAGGTCGTAGCCGACGACCGTGACCCGGTCGCGCGCGAGCGTCCCGAAGTGCTCCGGATAGCGGATGAACGGCGGGACGGCCAGCACTTTTTCCGACAGCCGTTCCGGAAAACCGTTCTCCAGGGGGCCCATCAGCAGCCACTGGTCGATGCCGGGATACTCGCTGGTGATCGTCCACGCGAAGCGCCGGTCGTACGTGTTCTCGATCGCGATCTGGTGCAGGCCGAGGTGCGATGCGATGCGGTGGGCGAGCCGCATCGCGCCGCGGAGCGGTGCCTCGCCGAAGACGACCGCCTGCGGGCGCAGCGCGCCGAACAGGCGCAGCAGCGCGTCGGCGTTTCCTTCCGCCGCGTGCACGGTGATCGAGTCGCGAATGGCGGCGAATTGCGCGTCCCGTTCCGGGAGCGGGCCGAAGTTCACCAGGTGGATGTCGTAGTCGCCGGCCAGCCGTTCGATGAGACGCGTGCAGCGTTTGAAGACGCCCATCTGCCCAACCGGCGTGACGCGGTAGTACGTGACGAAGACGAGCTCAGGCAACGCGCTCATGCGGATGTTTGCTCGCCTCGATCTCGCGGAACAGCGCGAGCCAGTCTGCGGCGACCTGGCTCCAGGAGTAGCGCTCGCGCGCCCATGCGGACCATGCCCTCCGTTTCGCGAGCCACGCGTCGCTGGCTCCTTCTTTCATGGCTCGCACGACGCGACGGCGGAACAGCCAGAGGCGCCAGCGGCTGTCGTCGATCGACCGCTCCGGATGCGTGGGGCCGAAGTCGCGGCCGTCGAGCGTCTCGCCGACGCCGGCGATGCCGGAGGTGACCGGGATGCAGCCCATGGCCAGCGCCTTCATGGCCGTGATGCACGACGTTTCGCGCGTCGACGTCGGATACACCCACACGCCGGCGCGCGCGAAGCCGTCGGCGAGCTCGTCCTGCCCGACCATGCCGTGAAAGGTCACGCCCGGCTGGTCCAGCCTGGCCACGATCCACTGCTTCATCAGGAGCAAGCCGGGGTAATGCGCGGCCATCCCCTCGTAGACCGGCGTGAAACCGTTGTAGACGTCGAGTTTCGCCGTCGGCACCGCGCGGCGGATGCGCGGCCACATGTCCAGCACGTGCAGCAGCCCGCGCGCCGGACAGCTCGCGTAGATCGCGCGATCGGCTTCGTTGCGCCCCGCATCGCGGAAGCAGCGGGGATCGAGACCGTTCGACGTGACGTACAACTTCTCGCGCTCGCGCGGCGAGAAGCCGCTGTCCGTGGCATGGCTGCGCGACACGACGAAGAGCCGGTCGACGCGGGGCGTGATGTGCGCCGGATACGGCTCGTCCTGCCGGTTATGCAGCCAGTGATGCACCTGGCTCCACCCATCCGCGAGCTCCACGTACGCCGCCGTGCGCCAGGCGATGAACACGTCGCCGGGTTGCTCGCTGCCGAACGACTCGTACGGCAGCCAGCGCACGCCGTCGTGCACGCCCTGCGCCCCCGGCTCGAGGTCCGCGTAGACCGTGACGTCGCACCCGAGCCGTGCCAGCTCGCGCGTCACCAGGATCGCCGCTTCCTCGGAGCCGCCGATGCCTTTCCAGAGGCTTTGCGGCCCCCAGGGCATGAAGTTGTGTCCGCAGTAAAGTGCGACGCGCATGTCCGGATTGCAGGAGGGAAGGATAGCAGCGTAGCATCACCCCCTTCACCATGAGCGATCTCGAGCCTGCCGACGTGCGCGCGTACTACGACGTCTGGACGGAGAAGTACCTCGAGTTCTTCGGCGAGTCGATCCAGGCGCATCGCCCCTCGCGCGAGGAAGACCTTCTCTCCTACCTGCTCGAGCACTCCGGCATCCGCGACGGCCAGCGCGTGCTCGACGCCGGCTGCGGGATCTGCGGCCCCGCGCGGTTTTTCGCCGCGCGCAGGGACGTCGTCATCGACGCCGTCACGGTGTCGCCCGTGCAGCTCGGCATCGCCCGCGAGCGGAACGAAGCCGCGGACCTCTCGCACCGCATCCGCCCCGTGCTCGGCGATTTTCACGAGCTCGTGAAACTCTACGGGCGCGAGCAGTTCGACCTGGTCTACTTCCTCGAGTCGCTCTCGCACTCCTCGCGGCCCGGCGACGTCATTCGCGAGGTGTACGAAGTCCTCAAGCCCGGCGGCATCGTCTACATCAAGGACTTCTTCATCCTGCCGCAGCCGACCGAGGAAGAGCAGCGGCGCGTGCTCGACGTCATCGAGCGTGTCGACCGCACCTTCGCCGTGAAGAGTCCGTGGGTCGCGGAGATCGAGCGCGAGCTGCGCGAGGCAGGCTTCCTGAAGCTCTTCGCGCATCGCCTGCAATTCATCGACGACGACACCGTCTGGCGCCGTTTCGCGGGCAAGCATCACTTCGATCTCTACGCCGGCGTCGCGTCATTCGAGTGCTGGGAATGGCAGGAACTGCGATTCCAGAAACCTTGACTTTCAGTGTTTCTTCATTAAGGCAGCCTTGACTGCATTCCTGAGCGGGGAGTATGTTTGCGGGCTCAGAGCAATGTATGCGTGTCGCCCCTCCTGGTCCGAGGCCACGCACCTTCCGGGAAACCTGTCAACGAAGGAGAGCTACATGAGCGAGAAAGTCATCAGAGAAGCGATCCAGGCATTCAACAAAGGTGATGGGGGAGCGCTCGGAAAGATGTTCGGCGGCGGACTCGGAAAAAACGCCGCCAAGGCGACCGACGCAGTCCGCAAGGATCTGGGCGACCTGACCTACGACCTCGAGCATGTTCACGCCGAAGGCGATCAGGTCCACTTCTCGTACACCGCGAAGGGCTCCGCCGGCGGCGGTAAGGCCGCGACCTGGACCGGCTCCGGCGTTGCCACGGTGAAGGACGGCAAGATCGTCGGCCTCCAGACGTACGAAGACGCGATTCGCCGCGACATCCAGTTGGGACGTCTGAAGGGGCGGCTCACGGCCAACCCGAGCATGACGGGCAACTGGTCCGGCTCCGCGCAGGGCATCACCGTCACGCTGCAGCTCGTACAGAGCGGCAACAACGTCACCGGTACGGCCAACGCGTTCGGCGCGACGTTCCCCGTCACCGGCACGAACAACTACCCGACCGTCAATCTGGCTGGGAACATGAACGGCGTGCAGGTTACCTTCAGCGGTTCCTTCGCGAGCCCGAACTCCATCCCCGGCACGCTGACCGCGTTGGGCAGCTCGATTCAGGTCACCATCAACCGCCAGTAACGCCAGCGGGCGCCCTTCCCGCTGCTCACGCGGCGGGAAGGCGCGTCACGCCGCGGCGTCGGTGGCCGTGCGCGCCAGCTCGTCGTCGAGCTCTTTCATCACTTCCTTCGCATACCGCAGGAAGTGGTGCGCCGACAGCAGCATGACGAAGCCGAGATAGAGCTTGCGGCGGTCGCGCCCCCAGCGGCCCACCAGCTTGCCCAGGAAGTCCCAGTACTGGGCGCGGTAGTCGCTGCGGATCCCCTGCTTCCACATCGAGCCGGTGACCACCTTCACCTGGTACCAGAACGACACCGGCGGCGCGTGCTGCGCGCGGCGCGGCTTCCAGTACTCCAGCGTGCGCAGGGCGCGCTGCTTGAACGCGGCCGGATCGTAGATGCGGGCCAGCATGCCGCGCAGGCCGCCGAGGAGCACCGGCAGCGGCAGACGCGTGACGAAGTTCGGCGGGCTGAAGTTGCTCGTGGCCTGGCTGGTCTCGATCAACCGCCCTTCCTTGCGTACGCGGTCGAAGAGCGGTGTGGTCGGCGGCGCCTGCAGGAATCCGGTCATGGCCCAGAGGATCGCCGACTGCTCGATGAACTCGACCTGCCGGTCGAAGATGTCGCTGGTGTCGGAGTCGAAGCCGACGATGAATCCCGCCGTCACCCACAGGCCGCGGCGCTGGATGAAATGGATCGAGTCGAGTGGATTCTGGCGGAGGTTCTGGTACTTCTTCGAATCGCGCAGCGCCGCCGCGTCCGGGGTCTCCACGCCGATGAAGACGTAGAAGAAGTTCGCCGCCACCATGGCGTCGATCAGCTCCTCCCGCTGCGCCAGGTCGATGGACGCCTCGGTGTAGAAGATGAACGGATGCTCGTGCTTCTCCTGCCAGTCGCCGAGGGCCAGCGCCAGCTCGAGAGCGCGCTTGTGGTTGCCGATGAAGTTGTCGTCGACGATGAAGACCTGCTTGCGCCAGCCCGCCTCGCGGATGGCGTCGAGCTCCGCGATGAGCTGCTCGGGCGACTTCGTGCGCGGCTTGCGGCCGTAGATGGTGATGATGTCGCAGAAGTCGCACTGGAACGGGCAGCCGCGCGAGAACTGCACCGAGAGCGACGAGTAGTTGCCGATCTCGAGAAGGTCGAAGCGCGGCACGGGCGTGTGCGAGATGTCCGGCTTCTCCTCCACGCGGTACACCGGCCTGGCGGTGCCGTTCTCGAGGTCGCGCGCGATGTCCGCGAACACTTCGTCGGGCTCGCCGATGACGAGATGATCGACGATGCCGTCGAAGAACGACGGCTGGCTGCTCGCGAACGGCCCGCCCACGATCGTGCGGATTCCGCGGGCCCGGGCTCGCGCCAGCGTGGCCACCGTATCCGTGCGCTGCGCGTGCATGGCGCTGATCATCACCAGGTTGGCCCACTCCAGGTCTTCGTCGCGCAGCTCGTCGAAGGCCAGGTCGATGAGCCGCAGTTTCCACTCCGCGGGGCAGAGCGCCGCCACGGTGATCAGGCCCAGCGGTGGCAGCACGGACTTTTCCGGCAGCACGTCCAGCATGGAGTTGAAGCCCCAGAACGACGGCGGGAAGCGCGGCCACACCAGCAGTGCGCGCACGTCGTGACCGAGCGGCGGCAGCGGCGTCATACCGTCACCCACGAGAGCTTGCGCAGGTCGCTTTTCCAGCGCCGGCGCAGGTAGATCTTTTCGACGAACGAGATCTGCGCCGCCTCGGCCGCCGACACCTGGCGGTAGCCGGCGGGCAGGATCGACGTGCGCGCCAGAAACGCGTTCGGCGCCGAGGCGTAGAGCAGCGAGTAGCCTTTCTTCTCGCTCAGCTTCTGCAGCGCCAGCAGGCTCTGTCCCACGTTCGGCTGCCCGCACCAGCGATAGTTCGGATCGTAGGGGATGGTGACGGGGAGGTCGTGCGGCACGCCGGCGTTGTACTCGATGACCACCACGCGCGGCTTCCACCGCGGCGACACCGCCTGCCACACCCAGTAGTCCTGGCCGTCGATGTCGATGGAAAGGAGGTCGGGCTCCTCCGGCACGCCGTGTTTGGCCAGCATCTCGTTCACGTTCTCCGCGGTGACGAACTCCTGCTGCAGGCCGATGGACGGATCGCCGTGCGCGCAGTCGATCATCACGCCCCCCCACCCGTGCTGCTCGCGCAGCCAGCGCGTGTTGCACTCGCTGCCGTCGCCGGCGCCGATCTCCACGTAGCGGCGGTTCGTGGTGCCGAGGAGCTCGAAGAGACGCTCGATGACGCCGTCTTCGCCGTTCTGCGAAAAATGCCGTGCGCGATGCGAGTGCAGGTCTCGGACGTAGTTCATGCCGGTCACCGCCTTGGGGAAGAGCTGATTCTAGCAGCCTTCCGGAAGGAATGAATTGTCGCCTCGCTTGCCGTCGGCTATCATTTCGCCTCGTGGACTCCCCACGCTCCCAAAAAAATCTGGTGCGTCTTCTGCCGCCGCGCAACTGGCGCCGCCCCGCGCGCCAGCTTCTCGGGCTGCGTCCGCGCGACTTCCAGACCATCCTCGGGATCGCCTGCACGGGCCACGGAGCGAGCCTCTCCCTGATCACGTCCGACGGCGTGATTCGCAGCTCGGTGCTCGACCGGTGGAGCGGCATCAAACACGTGCTGCTGCTCTCGCGCGACGAAGACGCCGCGCTGCGCATGCCGATGACGGACGTCGATCGCGTCATCAACTATCTCCTCAGCTACGGCTTCGGCCACTTCCCTCCGACCAGGATCTTCGAGGAGACGATCCTCGAGTGGACGACGTGGCTGCTGCGCGGCTCGGGACTGACGCTCGGCGACATCGACCTCGTCGTCACCAGCGACTCCCATTTCGCCACGTGCGAGGGCCGTCTCGGCAAGTTGCTGCATCAGTGGTTTCCGAACGCATGGCTCTCCAGCGGGATCGAGCATCACGAGATCCATCAGCGGCAGGCGTTCTGGCAGAGCGGCTTCGAGGACGCCGCGGTCCTGACGCTCGATGCCTGCGGCGAGACGCTGCCTCGCCTCGGCAACCGCGCGCTGGCCGGCACGATCTCCTCCATGGACGCGAGCGGCCGTTGCGTCACGCATCAGAACATCTTCTTCCCCGAGTCCAGCCCGGGACTGCTCTACGACATCACCAACCGTCATTGCGGCTTCAGGACCGGTGACGAAGGGAAGACGATGGGCCTCGCGCCGTACGGCGAGCCGGAGCTCTTCCGCCGCCTCGAGCCGATGCTGCGCCTCCATCCCGACGGCTGGTACGAGTTCATGTCGCACCACGAGCTCGAGCGCGTCTACACGGACTACGTCGCGCCGCGCAAAGCCGGCGAGCCGATGCTCCGCGAGCACGAGAACGTCGCCTACGCGGGGCAGGCACTGCTCGAGAAGATCGTCGTCAACGCCTTCAAGGCGGCCATGCGCCTGACGGGCAAACGGAAGATCGCCTACGCGGGCGGCGTGGCCCTCAACAGCGTCGCCAACGAGATCGCCCATCAGGCCACCATGCCGGACGCGCTCTACGTCGCGCCGAACCCCGGCGATCCCGGTCACGCCCTCGGCTGCGCGCTCTTCGGCGCGTACGAGATCGCCCGCTGGCCGGCCCCGCTCCGCGAAGTGCCCGAGTACCTCGGCCCCACGTACACGGACGCCGAGCTGGCCGAGGCGGCGCGCGCGTCGGGATTCGCCATCAGCGAGACACCGGCCATGGCCGAAGAGATCGCGGCCATCATCGCCAACGGCTACATCACGGCGCGCTTCGCGGGCGGCGCGGAGTTCGGTCCGCGTGCCCTCGGGAACCGCAGCATCCTCGTCGATCCGCGACCCGCGGAGATGAAGGACTACCTCAACGACCGCGTGAAGCATCGCGAGGGCTTCCGGCCGTTCGCGCCGGCGGTGCTCGAGGAGGAGGCCGCGGAGTGGTTCGAGCTCGACGCACGCAGCGCATACATGCTGCGCGTCGTGGCCGCGTGCGCCGGCAAGGCCGACCGCATCGCCGCCACCGTGCACGTCGACGGAACCGCGCGCGTACAAACCGTCTCGCGCGCGGAGAACCCCGGCTTCTACGACATCATCCGCGCGTTCCGAGCCATCACCGGCATTCCGGTGGTCCTCAACACGTCGTTCAACATCGCCAACAAGCCGATCGTCGAGACGCCTCGAGACGCCGTCGAATGCTTCGCCGGCACCGACATCGACGTCCTCGCGCTCGGCTCCGTCCTCGTCAGCAAACGCCCGCTCGCTGCGTATCACGTTCCGCGCGTCGCTCACGCCACGGACGCCGCGCCGCACCACGGCGCCACCGCGTCCGTGCCGCCGCCGCCGGCATGAAGGGACGACCATGACTTCGCTGGACTCGAGACTGCGGGAAGTCCAGGCACTGTTGAACACCCTCCTCGAGAATGGGGGGGCGGCCGGTGCGCAGGAAACGCCGAGCCACTGGGAGCTGCCGATCCTCCCGCCGCCCGACGTCGACGGCCGCCTCAGCTCGACCGACCTGCTCAACTGGTGGTTCCGCGCGCCGCAGAGCCGCGGGCGCGGCGCCGAGACGTTCCCTGCCGCCTCTGCCGTCGCCGCGCGCGGTCCGGAACGGGAGCCGGAGCCCCCGCCGGAGCTGGACGGCTGGAGCGAGTTGTCGCTGCTCTTTCCCGAGCCGGAAGAGCATCTGGCCGACGAGCATGCGCAGGGCGCCGTCGACTGCGTTTACGACTTTCTCCATGCCGTCGGGCAGCGCGACGTCCGTGCCGCCAGCGCGCTCCTCGACGACGGATACCACACCATCGAGATGGGCGTCGAAGTCGACAAGCCCACCTTCATCAACGGGCTGCAACAGCAGATCGACGAGCTCCGCCACTGGGACTTCGAAGTCTCGCTCGCCGTTGCGCCGGAACCGGTCAGTTACCGCGCCGGCGTCCTGATCCACATCATCATTCAATTCGACGCCGCGAATCGCGCCGACGGCTCCAGGCGCGGCCGCGTCGAGCGGCGCGTGGCCCTCCTGCGCCAGGACGGCTCGGGGATCTGGAAGATTGTCGGGATGCCGAAGGTCGATCGATGACGCAGAACCTCTTCCTCGGCGACAACGTGCAAGGCTTGCCGGCACACGACCGCCTGCCGGTCCTGCTCCTCTCGCAATACGTTTTCTTCCTCAGCCGGCGTCCGGTGAGCGAGAGCAATCTCCACTACCTCGTGTCGCGGCTGGAGGCGCTGAAGGCGCTCGCACCGCTTTTCGCGGACTCGCAGAATCCGGTCGTCCATCAAGCGATCGGGCAGCTCGCCCACCTGCATCCGGCCGGCTTTCGCAGGCTCGCTCCGTCGCTGCAACTGAGCCTCATGCCGCTGGTCAGCGGTGCGTGGCGGCTGCCCCGGCAACTGGTGGTGCAGGACGTGCCGCCGCCGCGCGACTGGATGCACGGCGCGAAGCGCGCGCTACTCGTGTTCGGTCCCGGCATCGGCATCGGCGACGAGTTGATCTTCGCGCCCGTGCCGCGGTGGCTGAAGAACGCCGATCCGGAGCTGCAGGTGGACACTCTCTCCGGCTATCGCGGCTTCTGGAATCGCGTCGAAGCCGTCGACGGCGAGCTGCAATACGGCTCGCTCGTCGATCTGCATCAGGCGCTCAGCGGGCTGCCTCCTTACGACGGCTACGACGTCGTCGTCTTCGCCGACTTCGAGTCGCCGGAGCTGTTTCGCGGCGTGGCGGCCGGCACGCGCGTGCCGAAGTACCTGGAGATTTCGCTCGGTGCGCGCAATGCGTATCTGTTGGACTCCGCGCGCCAATGGCTCTGGCGCCTCCATCATCTCGATCCCTATTTCGCGAACTACTACTACGCGCTGAATCACCTGCTCCGCGCGCTCGGACTCGAGCCGCGGGCGACGGATCGCTTCGCGAACGTGGTGCGGCGCAACGATGAGAAGGCCGGCGGGCGGCTCGACGTGTTCGTCAGTCCGTTCACCTCCAAATACGATCCCTCCGGCGCTTACTGGGGGCGACTGCTGGCCACGCTCGCGCGCCGCGTGGGAGATGCGCCGCTCACGCTGCATCTCGATACGGGCAACAACGCCAGGACGCAGCGCTTCGCCGTCGAGCTGGCCCGCTCCGTCGCCGCGACGCTGCCGCAGAACGTCGAGGTGCGCCTGGCGCGCGACGAGGGGAAGCAGTCGCTCACGCTCAACGGCGTGTACGACCTCCTCGACCGCTGTCACGCCGTCGTCTGCGCCGACTCGTTCGCGGCCCACGCCGGCCCGCTGTTCGGCTGCATGGCCCTGGTCGTGGCGAAGGCGGAGTTGAAGGACTGGCACGTACCGTCCGATACGAGCTTCTACTTCGATGCCGCGTCGCCGGTGGACGAAGTGGCGGCGACCATGGCCGGCCTGCTCGGGGAAACGCTCTCGCCGAAGAGCCGCGTCGAGCTGGCCGCGTCGTTCTCGCAGGCGGAGCTCGACCTCTGCGCCTGGGGCGACGAGCTCGAACGGCGCATGCAGTCCGAGGAGATCGACGCCGAGCTCTATCGCCGCTTCGCCGTGCATCACCGCGCCGTCACCGAACACCGCCGTAAAGACGGCGCACCGGCGGAGCTGCTCTTCCGCACCAGCTTCAGCGACGAGGTGCGCGCCCCGGAAGCGGGTGTGCTGCCGGAGATGTCCGTCCATCTGCGCGATCAGCTCGAGCGATGGCAGAACACGAATTTTTCCAAGTACGTCCGCCGCGCCGCGAAGCGCGCCGACAGGGGCGATGATCCCGATCCCGCGCCGCGGCGGCCGCCACGGCGGGAAGCGCCGCCCGCGAAGCCGTCCGCCGTCTCGCCGATGGCGAACGCGCTCGAGTCGGCGATGCGGGCCATCCTCCGCGAGCAGTTGCCCTCCGGCGAGATCGCCACCTACTTCCGCTTCGGCGCGAACACGGCGCTCGAATACCGGCGCAGTCCGCTCCTCTCGTCGTTCGTGCACGATGCGCTCGGCAGCTTCGACCTGCGCTCGCGCTGGGTCGAGGTCGACTTCCTCGACGCCATCCCCGCGGCCGCGCAAGGGCGGTTCGTCCGCGCGGCGGCGCGGGTCCGCAACCGCATCCGCACCTTTCTGATGTGGGAGGAGGGGAACGAAGGCGGCTGGTGCTTTCACGGCCGCGGCAGCGGACTCGGTCCCGATCTCGACACCACCGCGTGCGCCGCCGCCTCGGTGACGCAGGCGCCCCGCGCGCGGCCCGCGCCGCGGTGGCAGTCGCACACCGACACGCTGCTCGCCGGCGGCGGCGATCTGACCACGCAGGTGAACACGCTGCGCTTTCTCGCGCTGGTCGGTGAGCCGACCGCGGAACTGGAGGAGCGGATCCTGGCCACGCTGGCCGACGCCGGCGACGCACCGCCCGCCACCACGCGTTACGAGCACCCGCTCACGCTGCCGTATTGCGTGGCGCGGACGTGGGCGCAGGGACATCTGCCGAACCGGGCCCGTGTCGCGGAGCTCCTGCTCCCGCGCATCCTCGAGCAACTGCAGACGCCGGACGGCGCGCTCACCACCGCGCTCGCGCTGAACGCGTGCATCGATCTCGACTACCGCGGCCCGGAGATGATCGCGGCCGGGCAGCATCTCCTCGAGGTCGTGCTTCCGGGCGGCGGGTGGGGATACGCGCCGTTCCTCGAAGACCACGGCGGCGCGCCGGCCGTCACCTCGGCATTCGCGATGACCGCGCTGGCGCGGTCGGGAGTGGGCCGTTGAGCGAGTCGAGCCTCCGCCTCGCGGCGCTCGAGCGCGACGCGCGCATCGCCGGCGAGCAGTTCATGGCCGCGCACGGCGAGGAAGTCGAGGCGTACCGCAAGGAGATCTCCACCGCCATCGACGCCGCGGGGCGGAAGCTCCTCGCCGACGTGGGCGACATCACCGCGAACAATCTACTCTGCACCACGATCACGAAGCAGCTCGTCGACTACGTCGAATGGCTGCAGTGGTCGCTGTGGGACCTCCCGTATTTCGCGGTGCCGATCGGCATCGACCGCGACGCGTTCCGCGAGCGCCTGGCCGGCTGCGGCTACGTCTATCTCGCCGGCCGCGTGCTCGACGACGCGCTCGACCGCCACTTCAGCTACAAGTCGAAACGCGCCACGCTCTTCTCGCTGACCGTCGAGCAGAGCACCACCGCGCAGCGCGCCGACAGCCTGGCGGTGCTGAGCGGCCTGCTCCTGCTGGGCGAAGGGCTGTCGCGCCTGGCCGTGCCCGGCGACGAGATGCTCGTCGTGCTGCAGAAAGTGCTGCAGTCGTTCCGCCGCGCGGTCATCGGCGCGATGATGGAGCACACCGGCGAAGAGCACTGGGACGCCGACTTCTACGAGCGGCTGATCGTCCTCAAGAACGTCGACTTCTGGCGTTGCCTGTACAACGCCGTCGATCCCGAAAAGCAGTCGCCGCTCTATCCGTTCCTGGAGCGCTATTACGCGCTCGCGCAGAAATTCAACGACGTGCTCGATTTCCCCGAGGACCTGAAACGCGGGCAGCCGAACCTGCTGACGGTGCACCTGCGCGCGCAGAACGGCAATGGCAGGGAGCTGCGCCGCGAGGCGCGCAACGCCGCCGTCCCGCCCGAGGTCGAGCGCCAGCTCGCCGATGCCGTGCTCGATCTCGCGAAGCGCGCGGAGTCGATGCCACCCATGGAAAAGTCCGTGGCCCTGCTCAAGCTCGGGGAGAGCATCCGCAGCGCGCAGCAACTCGGCCTCTTCGCCGTTCCGCAGCCGCCCGCGGCGCCGGACGAGCCCCCGGCCGCGAAGACGCTCGACATGCCGCTCTTCTGGTACTCGTCGCTCGACGAGATCATCGGGCAGTGGGGCGCCGGCGCGCTCGAGGACGCGGCCTGCGAAGTGTGCGGCTCGCGCGAGCGGAAGCGGATCATGGAGCAGCGCGGCTTCACGTTTCACACGTGCCTCGGCTGCACGCACGTCTACGTCGCGCCGCGCGTCCGGCTCGATCTGCTGCTGGAGATGTCCGCCGCGCTCGAGCACGAAGACGAAGAGAACGAGTTCCTGGAGATCCAGAAAATCTTCGCCGAGCCGATCTGCCACCTGATCCGGCTCCGCGCTCCCGGCAACCGCCTCCTCGACCTCGGCTTCGGGCGCGGCCACATCATGCGCATGGCCCGCGCCTACGGCTTCGAGGTGTACGGCATGGACAGCTCGAGCTACCTCGTCGAGCAGCTCGTACCGGAGTTCGGCATCCGCCTCAACCGCGGCATCCTCGGCAGCGACGAGATTCCGTGGGACCAGTTCGATGTCGTGGTCATGAGCCACGTCGTCGAGCACCTCACCGATCCCGGCCGCATCCTCCGCGACGTCCTGCAGAAGCTCTCGCCCGGCGGCATCCTCTACGTGGCCGTGCCGGACATCGACTCGCTGCAGTTCCGCATGTTCGGCAAGCACTGGGACGCCATCAATCCGCTCGTGCACATGCAGTACTTCAACGAGGCCTCGATGTCGCGGCTGCTCCAGGACAGCGGCTTCGTGAACCTGGAGCGCATTCGCTTCCCGCCGCTGCCGCGCTCCATGAAGCCGAAGTGGATGCAGCTTTTCCGCGAGCTGGGCGGCGACGAATCGGGAGAGTTCGCGATGGTGGCGCAGCGGCCGTATCCGCTCAAACCCACGGCGACGTTCTGAGGAGGCCATGGCTCGACGGCGAACAGCGCTCCTCGTCACCTACACGATGTTCGATCCGTACGCGGTCGGCGTGTTCTTCCGCGCCGTGCGCGTCGCGCAGGAGCTGATCGGACGCGGCTGGTCGTGCACGATCTACAACTACGGCCCGATTCCCGAGGATCCGAAAGTGGCGGACGTGATCGCCCGGGGCGCGTCGATCGAGAGGCTCCACTCCGATGACTCCCATCGCGATTTCGAGCACATCCTGGCCGCGTTCCGCCGCATCGATCCACACGTCGTCGTCTTCGGCGAGCACCCGCTGCACTTCATGGAGCCGCTGCTGCGTGCGGCGCGCGTGCTGGTGACGCCGCCGGTGCTGATCGTCGATCAGTACTACTCCGAATGGGCGGGCGCCGTGATGCCCGGCGTCGACCGTTACGTAATGTACGGCGTGCAATCGCTCTGGCCCGCGCATCTGATGCATCCGTCGAACACCGTCATCCCGCCGTTCATCGAGCGCGTGACCCCGCGCCACGAGCTGCCGGTGCCGCCGGAGCTTCAGGAGCGGCCGTGGATCACGATCGTCGGTTTCGATCCGCGCGTGCTGCGCGCCGGCATCGAGCTCGCCGCGCGGCTCGACGGCGTCGTGGCGATCTCGATGAGCGCTGATCCCGCGGAGGCCGCGCGTCTCTTCGCGGAGGCGGGGGTGCCGCACTTCCTCGCCCTGCCGCTGCAGCACGACGCCCACTACTTCGGCCTGATCGCGGAGAGTGGTGTGGCCGTCGTCGCGAACGGCTTCATGCAGATCTGCGAGGCGGTCGCGCTGGCCTGTCCCGTCTTCGCCGTGCACCGCGGCATCGGCATGGAGGGGTGGACGCTCCACGCCGGCTTCACGCCCTTCGTGCACTTCGCCGAGAAGCCGGAGGAGGCGCTGGAGCGTGCGCGGGCCTGGCTGGCCGAGAGTCCCTTCGACGGCGAGCAGCGCGCGGCGCTGCAGCCGCAGCGCGGCGGTCTGGTGCGCTTCGCGGACCTCGTCGAAGAGACGCTTCTCCATCCGAGTGCCAAGGCGCGGCGGCAGCGCCGCTCCGAACGCTGCCGCCACGTCTGGAGCTGGTTCTTTTCCGCGCGAGCGAATGCCAATGAGACCGTCTGAGCCGAATCCCGTGCACTCCGTGCGTTACATGGGCACGCTGCCGCGCCGCCACACCGACGTCTGGGCGATGGTCGGTCAGGACGGCGGCCAGTCCATCGACCTCGGCGACCGCACCCTCTTCGTCTTCTCCGACACGCTCCTCTCCGCGCGCACCGGCTCGCGGCCGGACAAGAGCGTCCCGGCCGTGTTCCGCCGCGACGTCGGCAATCAGGGCGTGTTCCTCGCCAACTGCGCCGGGCTCTCGGACGGCACGACCGTGCGCGACGCGGCCGCGAAGGTCGACTACTACCTCGACGCCATGGAGTTTCCGCGCGAGATCCTCCCCGCCGGCTTCCACGAGCGCGCCCTGGAGATCCGCTTCTGGCCCGAGCACGGCATCTTCGTCGACGGCTTCGTCTACCTCTATTACATCGGCATCCAGACCGTCGACCCGTCGACCATCTGGGGGTTCCGCAACGCCGGCTGCGGCATCGCCCGCCTCGACCCGTACACGGGCGAGTGCGAGAAGCTGACGCGCGACGGCGACTGGAGGCTCTGGCGGTCGGGCGGCGATCTCCACTTCGGCGTGCAGGTCCTCCGCGAGGGCGACGACTGCTACGTCTTCGGCAGCATGTGCCACTACCTCTTCAGCCATGCCGTCCTGGCGAAGGTGAAGGCTTCGGAGCTCGGCAACGTCGAGGCGTACACGTATCTCGCCGCCGGCGACCGCTGGTCCGAATCGCTCGACGAAGCCGTGAGCCTCGGCCCCTGCGCCGGCGACTACTCGGTCTCCTGGAACGCGCACCTCGGCCGCTACCTCATGCTGTACATCGACCCCTATGAGAAGATCCTGACCATGCGCACCGCGGAGCAGATCTCCGGACCGTACTCCGAGCCGCGCCCGATCGTGGCCGTGCCGCACGCGGAGACGACCGAGATGGTCTACCTCGGCTTCGAGCATCCGCGCTTCTCGCCGGACTCCGGCAGGACGGTGTTCCTCTCGTACTGCCAGCCGCACTTCACGAACAACGCCCTGCTCGCGCTGAAGTTCAGGTAGCGATGCCACGCACCCTGCAAACGATCGTCGAAGGTCTGCCCGCCTTTGGCTCGCGGCCGGCGGCCGGATTGCGTGGCGATCTGGGTCTGCGCTGGTGGAGCTACGAGCGCCTCTACCGCGACGCCTGTCGCGCGGCCGCCTTGCTGGCGCAGGCCGGGGTGGGGAAGGGCGACCGCGTCCTGTTCCGCGGGCAGAACTCGCCGGAATGGGTGGCCTTCTTCTTCGGCACGATGCTGCGCGGCGCGGTGGCCGTGCCGCTCGACTTCGACTCGCCGCCGGAGCTGGTCGCGCGCATCGCGGCCATCGTGGAGGCCAAGGCGTTCGTCAGCTCGGAGCGCGAGGAGACGGCCTCCATCCACTTCGACGCTCTCTACGCGCAGGGCCCGGAGGAACGGCCTGCCGCCGTTCCGGTCGGTCCCGACGACGCCGCGATCATCTTCTACACCTCCGGCACGACCGCCACGCCACGCGGCGTCGTGCTCACGCACGCCAACGTCCTCGCGCAGACGCTTCCGTTCCATCGCTGGCGTGGGCCGCTGCGGATCAAGCAGGCGCGCATGCTGGTGATGGCGCCCTTCAGCCACGCCCAGGGCTTCGTCCTCGGCCTGGCCATTCCGTTGTCGATCGGCCTCAGCGCGATCTACACGCATCTCGCGCATCCCGGCCATCTCCTCCGCCTCCTGCGCGACAACCGCGTGCTGATCTTCTCCACCGTCCCGCGCGTGCTGCACGTGCTGGCCATGCATCTGCAGTCGCAGCCGTACCGCGGCAAAGGGCCGGAGACGCTCGGCGACAAGCTGCGCAAGGCGCGCACGTGGGCGATGAAGCGGCATTACGCGTTCACCCATCTGCGCGCGGAGATCGGCTACTCGACCTGGGCCGTGCTCGTCGGCGGTGCGCCGCTGCCCGAGGAAGACGAATTTTTCTGGCGCGTGACCGGGCTCCTGCTCATCCAGGGCTACGGTCTGACCGAGACGACGGCCATCGTCAGCGTGAACTTTCCGCTGCTCGGCGGCTTCGGCTCCGTGGGCAAGCCGCTCGGCGGCCAGGAAGTGCGCCTGGCCGGCGACGGCGAGATCCTCGTGCGCGGCCCGAACGTCATGCCGCGCTACTACGGCGAGGGCGCGGGTGGCGAGGCCTTCGAGGAAGGCTTCCTCCGCACCGGCGACATCGGCCGGCTCGACGCCCGCAACCGCTTGTTCGTCCTCGGCCGCAAGAAAGAAGCGATCGTCACCGGCGAAGGCTTCACCGTGCACGGCAGCGACATCGAAGAGGTGCTCAATCGAATCGACGGCGTGAACGACTCGGTCGTCTTCGGCCGCAACCGCGACGGCCACACGCAGGTCCACGCCGCGCTGCTGCTGCGCGACGGCGCCGATGCCGCCACGATCGTCGCCGCCGCGAACCAGCAACTGCTCGCGCAGCAGCGCATCCAGAGCTGGACGGTCTGGCCGGAGCCCGACTTTCCGCGCACGACACTGCTCAAGCCGCGGCGCCAGGTGATCGCGGAGAGCATCGCCGGCGAGCCGCCGCCGCCCGCCGCGGCCGCGCTGCGGACGCTCGACGAAGTGCTGCAGATCGACGACGCGCGCACGCGCATCGCGGAGCTCGCGCACTACATCGCAAACGCGCATCCGAACGGCGAGCCCCGGCAGCGCCTCGGCCTCGTGCGCGACCTTGGACTGAGCTCCCTCGACACCGTCGAACTGGTCGCGCTGCTGGAGCGGCAGTCCGGGCGGCGCATGGATCGCCTCCCCATCGGCGAGTCGACGACGGTCGCCGAGCTGCAGAGTCTCGTGCGCTCGCCGGCAGCGCCGCTCTCGCCGCTGTACGAGCCGGCCTCGCCGCGCTGGCCGGAGCTTCCGCCGCTCCAGCTTCTGCGCCGGGTCATCAATCCGCCGATCCTCGGCGCGATGGTCCACGCCCGCACCCGTCTCGAGGTCCGCGGACTCGAACATCTGGCCGGCCTCGAGCCGCCGGTGATCTTCGCCGGCGCCGGCCATCAACACGGCTTCGACGCGCTGCTCGTCTACGCCGCGCTTCCGCCGCGCCTCCGCCGCCGCCTGGCCGTCGTCACCAGCCGCTGGGTGTTCACGCACTATCTCGAGCCGGGGGCGCAGACGAAGCTCGTCGAGCGCCTGCTGGTCGGTCTCGGCTTTCACTTCCTCGTGCCGCTCTTTTTTCCGAACGTCCTCAGCGCGCGCTTCACCCGCTCCCGCGAGAGCCTGATGGACGCCTGCCGCCTCATCGACCGCGGTCACAGTCTCATCGCGTTCGAGGGAAAGGGCGTCGGAATCGTGGCGCGCGAATGCGGCGTCCCCATCGTCCCGGTCCGCCTCGGCACCACGCCGTCGACCGGCTTCCTGCCGCGCGCGCGGCGCGCCGACGTCTCGGTCACGTTCGAGGCGCCGCTCTTCGCCGACGCGCGGACGCCGGAGCCGGAGCTCATGGAGAGACTCGACCGCCTCTTCGAGCGCGACGTCCCGGCGTTCCCCGGCTGACCGCTACTCCTGCGCCGCGCGCAGTTTCCCGGCGATCGCGGCCGCCTGTTCGCGCGTGCAGCGCTCGATGCCGCGCCAGTCGCGCACGTTGAGGCCGCGATACTCCTCCGGCGTCCCGTCGTAGCGCGGGATCAGGTGGTAATGCAGATGCGGCCAGCCGTCGCCGAGACGGGCCAGATACACATGTCGCGCATCGAGCGTCGACTCGAGCAGGCGCGCGCCGCGCGTCAGCCACAAGCCGATGCGTTCAGCCTCCGCGTCCGAGACCGCGGCCGGACTCTCCACGTGGCGCCGCGGCACCAGCAGCAGATGTCCCGGATATCCGTCGACTTTTCCCGGCGTCGGCGGCACGTGCGCGAGCAGCACCAGCTCGTCTTCGTGCACGCGCACGTCACGCCAGGCATCTGGATCCCGCAGCGCCGCACACACGTCGCACATTCGGCCATGGTAACGTGCTCCGCCATGCCGCTCCCACGGCTCGTCGTCGTCTCGCTGCACAAGGCGGGGACGCATCTGATCCTGCGGCTCGTCGAGCAGCTCGGCTACGTCCGCCGCTATTTCGACGATCCGCTGCGCGACGCCGTGCGCCGCGACACCGCGCCGCAGTTCCTGGCGCGCCTCGAGCCCGACGCCGCCTACTTTCTGCACGAGGCGCGTATCGACGGCTTCCCGCGGCAGTTCCTCGATCACTGGCGCGCGCACAACGACCCGCTCTTCATCTATCAATACCGCGACCCGCGCGCCGTGCTCCTCTCGCAGGTCAACTACCTCCGCCGCAGTCATCAGGGCCGCGAGTTCTCGAACACGCCGTACCACCTCATGTTCTCCGACGTCCTCAGCGCGCAGCCGACCGAGGGCGACGCGCTCTCGGTGGCCATCGACACGATGGGCGACTACCTCGAGCAGAGTTTCCTCGGCTCGGTCTGGATGCTCCATCATCCGCACGTGCTGACGCTGAGCTACGAGCGGCTCCGCGACGACGCCGAAAATGTCGCCGAAGTGAGCCGCGCACTGCGATTTCTCGGCCTCGACGGCGACGCGCGCGCCATCGCCGCCAATCTCTACGATCCGTCGCAGCGCACCTTCCACCGCGGCACCGCCGGTGGCTGGAAGGACGTGTACACCGCGGAGCAACTGCGCCGCTTCGAGTCGCGCTACGGACATCTGCTCGACATCTATCGCTATGCTCGGCACGCGCTATGACTGCCTCGTGCCGTCGCCCGACGGCACGCTGCTGATGATCGTCCGCGACGGCGACGCCTGGACGCTGCCGTCCGTCGTCTGCGAACGCGGCTGGCTCGCCGAAGTGGTCGAAGAGCTGACCGATCAATTTCGCGAGCGCTACGGCATCGACGCCGCCGTGCTGCGCATCATCCAGTGGCTTCCGTCGAACGTCACCTGCGAGCTCGAGGCGCGTGGCGGTGCACTGGCCGGCGCGAGGTGGGTGAGGCCGGGCGATCCGATCATCCACACGTTGCCGGCCGGCCAGGCCGACGCCGTCCGCCACTGGAGTGCCGGCCGCGGCCACGAGCGGCAGCTCTCGCCGTGGCAGTTCGCCGGCTGGCTCGACGAAGCTCGGGACTGGATCGCGTCGCATGTCGAGATCGAAGATCTCCGCCAGGTGAAGGCGGGGTGGAACGGCTCGTGTGTGCTGCGTGTCCGCACGCCGTCCGCAACGCTGTACTTCAAGGCCTCCCGGACCAGCATTCCGGGCGAGGCCGCGATCGTCCAGCTCCTCTCCGAGTCCTGGCCGCAGCATGTCCCGTCGCTCGTCGCCGCCGACACGGCGCGCAACTGGATGCTCATGCGCGAGCTCCGGAGCACGCCGATCGACTCACGCAACGCGGCCGATCTGGCCGACGCGGCCCGTTTCGGCGCGCGCATGCAGCTCGGCGAGGCGCGACGCATCGACCGCTGGCTGGCCCTCGGCTGCCCGGACCGCGGCCTGGCCGCGCTCGAACGCTCGCTCGACCTCGTGCTGCGCGACCTCCCGCAACTGCTCCACGACGCCGGCGTCATCACGGCCGGGGAGCGCGACGCGATCGCGTCGTTCGATGCGGCGGCGCGGTGCCGCGCGCTGGCCGGCTACGCCATTCCGCCGCTGTCGATCTTTCACGAGGACTTCCGCGACGGCAACGCGCAGCGCACGGCCGGCGGCGCCATCGTCGTCCTCGACTGGAACGACGTCGTGGTCGCCCATCCGTTCTTCATGCTCCACCGTTTCCTCTGGTACATGCCCGTCCCGCCCGGGCACCGCCGATACGAGATCGGCGACGGCGATCAGGACGTCCTGCGGCGCACCGTCCGCGACGCGTACCTCGCCGAGCTCACCGCCCTCGAGTCCCCGGCCCGCCTCCTCGAAGCGTTCGCGGTCTCCCTGCAGCTCGCGCCCGTCTTCGACGCTTACTGCCTGGCCAGCCGCCAGGATCTCGCCGAAACGTTCGCGCCCGGCCTCACGCCTGAGGAGCAACGCATCGCCCGGATGATGATGGAACAGATCCTGTCGGTCTGTTCGTGACTGCGCGCTTCAACGGGCGCGATCTGGACCGAAGTGCGGCGACACCGTCGAGCGGTCGTCGGATGGAATTGCGATCTGGTCATGAACAAACCCCGCGCCGGCGGTGCGTGCGCACCGCCGGCGCGGTTGAAAATTCAGTGGCCGCGGCGTCCGCCGATCGGCAGTCCCGTCTGCGCGTCACGCAGCACGAGCTCCGCACCCGTCGCGTGATCTTTGAGGGTCACCACGACCCACTCCTGATTCACGTTCGGCGCGGCGCTGACGGTGAACGTCGCGCCCTCGGCCAGCTCGATCCCTGAGTCGAGCACCACGCGGTACGGCGCGACGAGGAACGTGCGTTCCGTGCCGCCGATGACGAGGACCAGCGTGGGTCGCCCTGCTCCCGCGCCGCCGGTGAACGATCTGACGGTACCGGTGAACGTGGCGAGCTGCGTCATGTCGGGGCCGTTGCCATTGCAGGTTCCGAAGCCCGGCCCGCCGGAGCCCGGTCCGTTTCCGCGGCCGAAGCCGCGTCCGTTGCGCGGACCGCGCGCGTTCCCGATCCACAGCGGCAGCCCGTCCGCGTTGCGCAGCGTCACCGCCGAGCCGTTCGTGATGTTCTTCACGGCGACGACCGCGAGGCCGTTCGGGCAGTCGGCGCAGGACATCACCGTCGCTTCGACGGCGTCGCCCGCGGCGGCGGCGAATTTCGCGTCCTGCAGGAACCAGAAGGGGCCGAGGACGAGCGTGACGTCGGCGCCGGCCTGGCGGACGACGAGCGACGGCATGCCCTGACCGGCAACGGTGGTGAAGCTGACGACGGTGCCGGAGATGACCGACTGCGGTCCGAACGACGGCGTCATCGGCCGGTTGCGCTGCTGCGCGAACGCCGCGCCGGCGACGATGACGGCTCCGGCGACGATCGCGACGATTCCGAGAATGGCGAAGAGAGTGCGTTTCATGATTGACCTCCGCTCGATGACCATTGCGGTAGGCCAGCCAGCGCGTAAGTCGTTGAAATCGCGTCGCCCGTTCCGCGCGCACTGCAGACGATTGCAGGCCGGCCATTGCAGGTTGCAGTCATGCGAGCTTCAGGCGGTTCAGACGGTAGTAGAGCGTTCGGACCGAGACGCCGAGCAGTTTCGCGGCGTGCTCGCGGTTGCCGTGCGCCTGACGGAGAGCTTCGAGCACGCGCTCCTTCTCCACTTCGTCGTGCGATGCGGCGAGCGTCGCCGCGGCCGGAGCGAGTGCGAGGTCCGCGGCGCGGATCGGCTCCGCGCCGCGCAGCACGAGCGCGCGCTCGAGCACGTTCCGCAGTTCGCGTACGTTGCCCGGCCAGCGATGCCGCCGCAACGCGTCGAGCGCGTCGCTCTTCAGCGCCGGCACGGCCAGACCGTGCTTCGTGGCGAGGCGCGCGAGCAGATGCTGCGCGATCGATGCGATGTCGTCGGCCCGCTCGCGCAGCGGCGGAATGTCGAGGCGGACCACGGCCAGCCGGAAGTAGAGGTCCGAGCGGAAGCCGCCGTCCGAGAGGTCGCGATTGGTCGCGGCGATGAGTCGAATGTCGGCGCCGACGTCGCGTGTGCCGCCGACGCGGCGGATCACGTGGTCTTCGATCGCGCGGAGGAGCTTGGCCTGCACCGCAGGCGAGAGCTCGCCGACCTCGTCGAGGAACAGCGTGCCCCCCGCGGCTTCCTCGAAGCGCCCGGCGCGCTGCCGTGCCGCGCCGGTGAACGCGCCGCGCTCGTGGCCGAACAATTCGCTCTCGGCCAGCGTCTCCGGCAGCGCCGCGCAGTTGACGGCGACGAACGGCTTCTTCGCCCGGCGCGACCGGCGGTGGATGCGGCGCGCGATCAACTCCTTGCCCGTTCCCGACTCGCCGGTGATGAGCACCGGCACGTCCTTCTCCGCGACGCGGTCCGCGGTCTCCACGACTTCACGCAGGCTCCGGCTCTCGCCGGCGATGTCGTCGTCATCCATCGCAAGCGCACGCTCGACAACAGCGATGAGCTGTTCGGGCGAGGCCAGCGGTTTGGTCAGGTAATCGATCGCACCCGCGCGAACGGCATCGACCGCCTCGGGAATCGAGCCGTACGCGGTCAGGAGCACGACCGCGGGCGGCGCAGGCATCTGCCGGATGCGCCGCAGCAACGTGAGCCCGTCCAGTCCGGGCATGCGCTGATCGGAGATGACGAGATCGACGCGCAGGCGCGCGAGGCGTTCCATCGCCTCGTCGCCGTTGCCTGCCTCCACGACGCGGTAGCCCTGTGGCTCGAGGATCTCGCGGAGGACGGCGCGGAACGGCGCCTCGTCATCGACGATCAGGATCGTGCTCATCCGCTCACCGCCGGCAGAAGGATCGTTGCCACGCAGCCGCCGCCGTCGGCGTTGCGCAGCGTCACGTCGCCGCCGTTCGCGCGCATCAGGCCGCGGACGATCGCCAGTCCGAGGCCGGTGCCGGTGGCGCGCGTGGTCACGTACGGCTCGAATGCGCGCTCGGCTTCGACCTGCAGCCCCGCGCCGCGATCACGCACCTCGACCAGGGCGTGCGCGCCTCGACGGACGACGAGAATCTCAGGGTCGCGCGGGTCGGCGGCGCGCGCGTTCGCGACGAGCTCCTCGATCGCGGTGACGACGTGCTCGCGATCGGCGCGCACGCGAAGCGGCGGTCCGTGGTGCGGAGCACCAGACACCTCCGTCGCAAGCTCGTTGAGATCGAGCTCCTCGGCGTGCACTTCGACCGGCTTCGCGAAGCGCAGAAGATCGTCGACCAGCGACTCGATGCGGGCACTGGCCGTGACGATGCGCGCCGCGCGCTCGCGCACCGTGGGATCGCCGTGCGACGCGAGGAGTTGCGCCGTCGCTTTCACCGTTGCCAGCGGGTTGCGGATGCGGTGCGCCAGGCCGGCACCGGCGGCGGAGACGAGCTGCAGCCGGTCACGCTCGGCATCGAGTGATGCGGCCTGCTGCCGCGCGGCAACGCCTCGAGCGGCGCCGGCGGCGAATCCGAGCAGCGCCAGCGCGGCCACGACCGAGCCCCACGTCGCCACCGCGGCGACGCCGGACGAGTTGCCCGTGCCCGGAGCTACCCAGATGCGCAGGTGGAACGGCGGCTGCCGCCGTGGCATCGACGGCGCGCCGGCCATTGCCCGCCACGCGGGGCCGAGGAACAGCGGCATCTCCAGGGGCGTGCCGGTGCGCGCTTGACCGGCGCGCTCGATCACGCGCTCATCGCTGCGCAGTTCGACGGCTCCGACGCGCTCGTCATTCGCAAGCAGTTCCCGCAGCACGTCCGCCGCATCTGCGGGGCCGCGCTCGCGGAGCTCTCGCTCGAGATCGTGCGCCGCTTCTGTGAGCATCCCCACGCGGACGGCCTCATCGCGCGCGCGCAACGTCTTGCCCGCGACGACTCCGGCCACGGTCATTCCGATCGCCAGCAGCACGGCCGAGGCGAGCAGCCACTTCATGAACGAACGATGGTCCCTTCACTCACGCCGCGCGGTGACGAGCGACACCCGGCGAAGGTCGCGCCGAACCTTTGCGCTCCAGGATGCACGCAGCGTGATCGAGACGCAGCAGACGCGACTCGATCACGCGCTCATCCGGACTGAGAGTCCCGATCGCGATGTCCGCGGCCGTTTTGCGAGACTCGGACCGCGGCTGTTCCCCTATTGCGTCGGCAGCGCCACCGGTGGAATCGAGATCGAGGTGGCGGTGTCGGGGACGGTCCCTTTGTCGCCGTCCTGCAGCACGAAGCTGAACGCGAAACCCTGCGTTTGCGCCACCCCGTGGCAGCCCATGCAGCCGCCCATGTTGACGGCCTGGCTGCTGAACGACATGTTGGCGGAGCCGGGTGAGAAGAACTGATAGTTCTTCGGCACTCCATTGCCGGCGAAATGTGCATTGGGCGTCTGACCCGGCGGCTGACCCTGGAATTGCTGCAATCCTCGATTGGTCTCGATCACCAGGTTGGCCAGATAGACCGGCTGGCCCAGCGCGAGGGAAATCGCTTCACCCTTATGCGCCTGCGTCGCACAATCGGGATTCGGCGGAATCGGTTGACTGCAGCCCAGGCCGATCGCCTGGAACTGAGTGCCGATCAGGCGATAGTTGGCCCACACGGAGCCCGCCAGTTGCGATTGGACCTGCGCGTTGAGACGCGCGGTCGTCGGCAGCGGGTAATTCTGGAGGCGCGCCACCTGGATACCGGCAGCCGTGTTGGGGTACGGCATCTCCGTATTTCTGGCGAATTTCGAGTAATTCACATACGTATAGTCCGCGCCATTTCCAACGGATTGATGCTCCCAGGTGGCAAAAATATAGGTGCCGCCGGTGCTTCCGGCCACGCCGCCGGGCGCACCGGCGTGGACCCGCTGGATGATGTGCAGTCCCACCAGCCCGAACGTCTGTACGTCGTAACAGAGGCCGTTCCGCTGGTTCGGCGAGTCTTTGTAATAAATGGCGTCGGTCAGATGGTAATCATCGGGGTTGCCGTCGAGCAGAGAGACCGGCACCCAGGCCGCCTTGAGCTGAATCGAGCCGAGGGCGGGCAGGCTGGTCACGGAAACATTCGGTTGTCCGGCGAGGCCGCAATCCTTCAGATTGCTGGCGTAACAGTTGGCGGTGGCGAGCGCGCTGTAATTGGCCACCGCGTTGGGATTCCTGCTGCTTGGTTTGGCGGCTGCGCTGGTGCGATAGGGAAGGAAAATGCCGTTGTTCTTTGCCTGCGCGATCGCGGAGGTATAAACGTTCAGACTGGTGCCCGGATTATTGGGCAACGGTTGGGCGACGTAGGCGTAATAGTCGTAATTGACCTTGACCTCGTAATAGAGAAAGTTCGCCGCCGACGGCGTGCCCTTGAACACGCGCGGCCCGACCGGAAAACTGCGTCCATTGGGACCGGTGGCGGTATAGGGCGTGGAGTCGTTGCCCCCCTGCTGCGGATGAAGGAACTGCCGGCAGTCGCTCAGCGCCTTGCCCGAATATCCGGCGCACAACTGGTTCGTGCTCTCCTGGGCGGGAGAGGCCACTTCGGCGGTTTCATCCTCGGTGCTGGCGCCTCCGGCCGAGGGCGTTTTGCTGAGCCGCGCAAAGACTCGTGGCGCGGTCGTCAAGGCAGCAAATCTCGGCTCGGCACCCGCGCACATGGCGATTTCTCCGCCGTGGATCGACGGGGCGTATTTCGGGTCGAAGGTGCGCGCCTGCCAGCTTCGCGGAGTGGCCAGGGGGTTGAAGAGCTCGCGTTTCTCCTTGAAGGTCTCCCACACCGTCACGTCCCTCGACTGTGCCGTGACGAACTTCTTCTGGACGTCCGGGATGCCGCGCACGAATCCGGTCTGGAAAAGGCTGCTCTCGGGAGTGGCCAACGCCGGCCAGTTCAACGCCGCAAACGAGCTCCAGGCCCAGGCATCCCAGGACTGACCAACGTAGGTGCCTTGAAGGCCGGCCGTCGAGAATGTCGAAGGAGGAGCCGGGCAGTTCAGGTCGACCACGCCTCTCCCCGGCGCGCAGCGCGACAACGTCGCTTCGGCCTGCGCCGGCGGCGCGTATTGCGAGCAGCCGGAAAAAATCGCCAGAACGCAATACACCGCGACCATACCCCGTAGCTGCACCATGAAAACCTCCGGTGTGCGGGAAGGAGGGATGACGGAGGGAAGGAATTGGCCGCGAGTGTATCGTCAGCTACCATGAGGCGCAATGAAACCGCGTTTCAACTGGCCGAGCTGGGCGGGCCTCCTCCTCTGCGTCTTCGCGTTCATCAGCTATTTCGCGCTGTTCACGCGCTGGCCGGTGACGCGTGATTTTCCGTGGGCGTCGATCCTTCTCTTCGCGATTGCGCTGTTCCTGCTGGTGTGGGGATGGCGGCGGGCGCCGCGGAAGATCGTCGCCTCGATCGTGATGGTGCTCGGGTTGTCCATCGCCGGGATGTTCACGTACCTGATGATGGGGACGAAGGGGCTGCCGGTGTCTGCGAACGCACCGCGTGTGGGACAGAAGGCGCCGCAGTTCTCGATGGCCGACACGCAGGGGCGCACGACGTCGTTGTCGCAGTTGCTGGCCGGCTCGAACGGCGTGCTGCTGGTCTTCTACCGCGGCTACTGGTGACTGTTCTGCAACTCCGAGTTACGGAGTATTCAGGAGCGTCTCCCCGAATTCGAGCGGCTCGGCATTCGTCCCGTTGCGATCAGCGTCGATGCGCCGGAGGTCTCGGCCGAACTCGCGCGCAAGGCGGGCTACACCTTCCCGATCCTCTCCGACCGCGACGGCGCGGTCATGCGCGCGTATGACCTCGTGCACAAGGGCGTCGGCATCGACGGCGCCGACGTGTCCCGCCCCGCGGAGTTCCTCCTCGACCGCACCGGCACCGTGCGCTGGCGCAACCTGACCGAGGACTATCGCGTGCGGGCGCGGCCGGAAGAGGTTTTGAAGCGCGCGCAGGACCTGTAGCGTCATTGCACCAGCACCTCGCTCTTCAGCGTGGCGGTGAGTGGCGTTCCGTCGCGCAGCAGTTCGACCTTCACCGGCGCGCTGCTCGCCGCGAGCGCGTTGAGGTTCTTCGGCGACACCACCAAGTCGCCGGCCTACACGCCGGCGCGCGCGGCCGGCGTTCCCTCGCGGACCGAGGTCACTTTTCCGCTGGAGGACTGCACGGAGAGGCCGAACGAGCGCAAGGACGGCGGCTGTGCGATGACGGCCGGGCTGCCGGTGAAGCGCACGCGCTGGTTCTGCTGATCGAGCGTGATCGCGAAGTGGCGCAGCGCCGGGACAAACGGTCGAAACGATGGGGCGGATTCGTCGACAATGCGAGCCACAGGTAAGGAGAATCGATGCAGATCCTGATCATCCTGGGAGTCGTGCTCGCGGTCATCGCGGCGATCCTCGTCATCCGCCCGATCCGGCGCGCGCTCCTCTCGAACGTCATCATGAAGATCCTCGGGCCGATCATGCCCGCGGTCTCGGAGACGGAGCGTACCGCCATCGAGGCGGGCTCCGTCTGGGCGGAAGCGGAGCTCTTCTCCGGCAAGCCCGATTTCAGGAAGCTGATGAGCGAGCCGTGGCCGTCGCTCACCGCCGAGGAGCAGGCGTTCCTCGACGGGCCGGTCGAGGAAGTGTGCGGCGTCGTCGATGACTGGGACGTGTGGGAAACGCGGGAGCTGCCGCAGGCCGCGTGGGACATCATCAAACGCGAGAAGTTCCTCGGCATGATCATCCCGAAGGAGTACGGCGGTCTCGGCTTCTCCGCGTTCGCGCACAGCGAAGTCATTCAGAAGCTGGCCACGCGCTCCATCCCGCTCTGCATCACGGTCATGGTGCCGAACTCCCTCGGCCCCGCCGAGCTCCTCGCGCACTACGGCACCGACGAGCAGAAGCGCCGTCTTCTGCCTCGCCTTGCGACGGGTGAAGAGATCCCGTGCTTCGCGCTCACCGAGCCGGGCGCCGGCTCCGACGCCGGCGGGATCACCTCCAGCGGCACCGTCTTCAAAGGGGAAGACGGGCAGCTCTATCTCCGCCTGAACTGGAACAAGCGCTACATCACACTCGCGGCGATCTCGACGCTGCTCGGCCTCGCCTTCAAGCTGCGCGATCCGGAGAACCTTCTCGGCCGCGGCGAAGAGCTCGGCATCACCTGCGCGCTCGTGCCGACCGACGCGCCGGGCGTCGTCATCGGACGCCGCCACGATCCCCTCGGCACGCCGTTCTACAACTGCCCGACGCAGGGACACGACGTCGTCGTGCCGGTCGACGCGATCATCGGCGGCCCGGAGTGGGCGGGCAAGGGCTGGCGCATGCTCACGGAGTCGCTGGCCGCCGGACGCGGCGTCTCGCTGCCGGCGCAGAGCGCGGGCGGCACGAAGCTCGGCGCGCGCGTCGTCAGCGCGTACGCATCGGTGCGCAAGCAGTTCGGTCTCCCCATCGGCAAGTTCGAGGGAATCGAAGAGCCGGTGGCGCGCATCGCCGGCTACAACTATCTGCTCGAGTCGATGCGCAAGTTCACCCTCGGCGCGATCGACCGCGGCAGCAAACCGGCCGTGGTCACCGCGATGGCGAAGTACAACGCGACCGAGATCGGCCGCAAGGTCATCAACGACGCGATGGACGTCGCCGGCGGCTCCGGCATCTCGCGCGGGCCGCGCAATCTGCTCGCGCACTTCTACATCGCCACGCCGATCGGCATCACCGTCGAAGGGGCGAACATCCTCACGCGCACACTGATCATCTTCGGTCAGGGTGCACTGCGCGCGCATCCGTACGCGCTGAAGGAAGTGGAGGCCATCGCCGCGCGCGACCTGGTGGCGTTCGACCGCGCCTTCTGGGGCCACATCGGACACATCGTCCGCAATCTCTTCCGCTCGGTGATGCTGTCGCTCACGCGCGGCGCTTTCGCGTCGAGTCCCGTGAGCGGCCCAACCGCGAAGTACTACCGCAAGCTGTCGTGGGCCTCGGCCACGTTCGCGATCGTCTCCGACATCGCCATGGGCGCGCTCGGCGGCTCGCTGAAGCTGAAGGAGAAGCTCACCGGACGCTTCGCCGATGCGCTGTCATGGATGTACATCGGTACCGCGGTACTGCGCCGCTATGAGGCGGAAGGACGGCGCAGGGAAGACCTGCCGTTCGTCGAGTACTCGCTGAACCACGCGCTGCACGAGATCCAGAAAGCATTCGACGGCATCTTCGCGAACCTGCCGGTGCCGGGGCTGACGTGGCTCTTCCGCGGCCCGCTGTATGCGTGGTCGCACCTGAACGCGTTCGCACGCGATGCGAGCGACCGGCAGACGCACAAGCTCGCGTCGCTGATGATGACGGACTCGGAGCAGCGCACGCGTCTGACCGAGGGCATTTACATGCCGAACGACGGACAGCTCGCGTTGCTCGAGGAGACGTTCCGCATCGTCAAGCGCGCCGAGGCGGTGGATCGCAAGGTGCGCGCGGCGGTGAAAGCGAAGACGCTGGCGAAGGCGAAAGGGAAGGCGCTGTACGACGACGCGCTGGCCGCGAACGTCATCACCTCCGAGGAGCACGCGCTGCTGGCGCGAGCCGAGGAACTGCGGAACGAGGCCATCCAGGTCGACGACTTTTCACAGGAGGAGTACCTCGGCCGCGTGGCGCAGGAAGCCGCCAAAGTGGCGTAACGAAGTGGAGGACAGGCAATCCTGCCTGTCCATCGCTCCGTAGCAACTGAGGACAGGCAAGATTGCCTGTCCTCCACCTTGCCGGAAGGTGGGTACGCTCGCGGCCG
>DASUSL010000370.1:0-4643 GCA_036375135.1 Thermoanaerobaculia bacterium
CTCGCGACGACCGAGCCCGCGCGCTTCTGCGCGTGGCACCACGACGGCACGATCGACTGGCCCGCCGAGTACCGCGCATGGGCGCGTCAGACGCATCCCGCGCCCACGCGCGTGGCGAGCCAGCACACCGGCACGTTCCGCATCGCCAACCCACCCAACGGCGCGATGTATCTCATCGACCCGACGCTGCGGATGGCGTTCCAGACCCTGCGCCTGCGCGCCGACGCCGCGTCGCGCGTGACGTGGAAGGTCAACGACCGCGTCGTCCCCAACGAGTGGCCGCTGGTGCGCGGACGCCACACGATCACCGCCGTCGACGCCCGCGGTCACCGCGACACCGTAAAGATTACGGTGAAATAGTCTAGGAGTGCGGTGGCGACGAGCCACCGCTTTGGTAAGCGTGCACGGGGCGTGGCGCGTCCGGTAGGAAAGCGGCGGCTGGTCGCCGCCGCACTCCTAAAGCTGCGGGCGAGGCTTTGGTGAATGTGCACGGGGCGTCGCACGTCCGGTAGGAAAGCGGCGGCTCGTCGCCGCCGCACTCCTAGAGTTGGCGTTTTACCAGCACGCTCAGGCGATCGATGCACCGGTGCCACAGGGACCTCGTCTCCCACTGCTCGAGCGTCCATTGTTCCGAGTGCTGCACGTCGTCCTCGAATGCGGTCGTCAGCTCCTCGGCCACGGCGCGGTCGTAGATGGCCACGGTGATCTCGTCGTTGATGCGGAACGAGCGCGGGTCGAAGTTGGTCGAGCCGATCGTGCACCATTCGCGGTCGATGATCAGCACCTTCTGGTGCAGTCCCGCGCGCGTGTACTCATAGATCGTCGCGCCGGCGGCGAGGAGCGGTCCGTAGTAGAAGTGGCTCGCGTGCTGGACGATCGGGAAGTCGCTCGTGCGCGCGGTCGGCAGCATCAGCCGCACCTTCACGCCACGCTGCACCGCCTCCGCGTACAGCCGCACCGCGTGCGAGTCGGGGATGAAGTACGGGTTCTGCAGGATGATCTCGCGCCGCGCCGCGGAGATGGCCAGGTAGTAGAGCCGCTGCACCGCGCTGGCCGTCTCCGGAGGCGCGGCCCAGGCCACGTGCATCGGGATGTGTCCCTTCGACTCGAGCTGCGGAAAGTATTCGACGCCGGTCAGTGCGGTGCGCTGCACCTTCGTCCAGTTCTCGAGAAAGGCCGTCTGCAGCTCGCGCACGACCGGTCCCTCGAACCGCGCCGCCGTGTCGCGCCAGCCGTCGTTGCGGCCGCCCCACATGTCGGCGATGCCGTGCCCGAACGTGTAGCCGATGCGCCCGTCGACGACCGCGATCTTGCGGTGGTCGCGGTTGTTGTAGAAGCCGAGCTCGCGCAGCCGCGCGCGGTGATAGACGCGGAAGTCGACGCCGCCGTCGCGCAGCCTCGCCCACACCTTCGGGTTCGTCGTCATCGCGCCGCGATGGTCGACCAGCACGCGCACCTCGATGCCGCGCTGCGCGGCGGCGATGAGCGCCGGCACGATCAGGTCGGAGACGAAGCCGTCCTCCCAGAGGAACGTCTCCAGGTGCACGTGATGCCGCGCCTGCTCCATGTCGCGGATCAGCTCATCGAAGAACGTGCTGTCCTGGATGATGCGCACCGCGTTCCCCTCGACGACGTGTCCCCACGTCAGCGCGGCGATGGCGTGCATCAGCGAGTGCACGTCGCCGCCGCCGAGGTCGAAATGCACGTTGCGGCGGCGCGTCCTCGACCAGAGGATCAGCGCGAGCACGGCCGCGACGGCGATGGAGACAATGAGCGCAACACGCAAACGCAGGCGATCAGTGCAAGTTTGCTGCTGAAGCTGTTGCTGGCTGCCGGGTTGCTCCGTCGCTGGTGGCTTTGTGGCTGAAGCCGCGATCGATCAACAGCCCGTCCGCTGGTACGACTCCGGCATTCTCATCCGTGCGTGGGAGCCAAAAAGAAGAAACTGTTTCGCCTTCCGTACTGGCTCGGCGGTGGTGACCGCACGTGTCCCGGTTGCGGGCGGAAGCATGTGCATCACGCCGAGGCGCGGTGTGCCGCGTGCGATCGCACGTACTGCCCCTTCTGCGTCGACGTGGTCGACGGCGAGACGGTCTGCTCCGAATGCATGGCGGGAGGAGGTCCCTGAATGGCGACGGCGCGCGCGATCTGGAAAGGCGTGGTGCACGTCGGCACCCTGACGGTGCCGGTCAAGCTCTACACGGCGGTCAAGGAGCACACGGTCCATTTCCGGTTGCTGCACAAGACCGACAAACAGCCCGTGAAACAGCAGCTCGTCAGCTCCGCCAACGACGAGTCCATCGAGTACGCCGAAGTGAAGAAAGCGTTCCCCATCGCGCGCGGGCGGCTGGTCATGCTGGAGAAGGAAGAGCTGGAGAAGCTCGAGCCGAAAGACTCGCGCGACATCGAGGTCACGCGCTTCGTCGACGCCGGCGACATCGACCATCGTTGGTACGAGCGCGCCTACTACCTCGGCCCCGACGGCAATGCGAAGAGCTACTTCGCCGCCGCGGCCGCGCTCGCGAAAAAGAAGAAAGAAGGGGTCGCGCGCTGGGTCATGCGCGACCGGTCGTACGTCGGCGCGCTGCGCGCGGAGAACGGCTACCTGATGCTCATCACGCTGCGGCATGCCGAGGAGATCATCGCCGCCGAGGCGCTCAAGCCGCCGGCCGGGCGCCCGCTGGCGCAGCGCGAGGTGGAGATGGCCGGCCAGCTCCTGGCCGCGCTGCACGACACGTTCGATCCGGCGCAGTTCCAGGACGAATACCGCGAGCGCGTCATGGAGCTCATCGAGACCAAGGCCGCCGGACGCAAGCCGAAGGTGGTCAAGTTCCGTCCGAAGAAAGAGTCCGACGACATCACCGATGCGCTGGCGGCCAGTCTCGCCGGCATGAAGACGAAGAAGGCTGCCCGTGGCTGAAGAAGCGGAAGATTTCGACCAACCCAGCGGCATGCGCCCCTTCTGGAGCGGCACCATCACCTTCGGGCTGGTGACCGTGCCGGTGGCGCTCTACTCGGCCACCCGCTCGCGCGGCGTGGCGCTGAAGATGATCGGCCCCGACGAGTCGCCCGTGCGGCGGCGCTACGTCTGCTCGAAGGACGGTAAGGTCCTCGACGCGGACGAGATCGTGCGCGGCTACGAGACCGAGAAGGGGAAGTTCGTCGTCATCACCGACGACGAGCTGGAGGCGATCGAGCCGCGCAAGTCGCGCGAGATCGACCTGCGCGTCTTCGTCGACGTCGACGACATCGACCCGATGTACTTCAACCGCGCCTACTTCCTCGTCCCCTCGGGCGGCACGAACAAGGCCTACCGCCTCCTGGCCGAGGTCATGGAGAAGAACAGGCAGGCGGGCATCGCCACGTTCGTCATGCGCGCCAAGGAGTACCTCGTGGCCATCCTCGCGGAGAACGGCATCCTCCGCGCCGAGACGCTCCGCTTCGCGGACGAGGTCCGCAAACCGGCGGACGTGGGACTGCCGGAAGTGCCGAAGGTCGCCGCCGCGGACGTGAAAAAGTTCGAGGCCCAGATCGCGAAACACGCGAAGAAGGTCAACCTGCACGAGTTTCTCGACGACTACACCGAGCGCCTGGAGAAGCTCGTGGCGGCGAAGGAGCGGAAGAAAGAGGACATCGTCAAGGCGCCCGCGGAGACGCGTGCCGACGACGACGAGGGCGGAGGCGAAGTGGTCGACCTGCTGGCGGTGCTCAGCCGCAGCCTCGGCGGCGGCGCCACCGCGGCGCGCAAGCCGGCGCGCAAGGCGACCGCCAAGCCGACGAAGAAGAAAAAGACGCCCGCGAAAAAGAAAACCACGAAGCGAAAAGCGAGCTGAACGTAGGACAGGCTTCAGCCTGTCCCGGACAGGCTGAAGCCTGTCCTACGTTCAGGGGGTTGAAGCCTGTCCTGCGTTCGCCACGCTTCGATCATCCAGCGCGACAGCGAGATCGGCCCCGACAGCTGCAGCCCGTCGAGCTCGTGCCGCTCGTAGAAGCGCGCGTCCGCCAGCTCGCTCTCGTCGATCGTCAGCGCGTCGCTCTCCACTTCCATCACGAAGCCGATCATCAGCGACGCGGGGAGCGGCCACGACTGCGAGCCGAAGTAGGTGAGCGTCTTTGCGACGAGCCCCGTCTCTTCGAACAGCTCGCGTTTCGCCGCTTCCTCGAGCGACTCGCCCGGCTCGACGAAGCCGGCCAGCGTCGACCAGAACGCGTGTCCGCGTCCCTTGTGCTGCGCGAGGAGGATGCGCCCGCGATGCGTGGCCAGCATCATCACCGCCGGATCGGTGCGCGGGTAGAACTCCGCGTTGCAGGAGGTGCAGACGCGCACATGTCCACCCTGCCGCGCTTCCACCGGTGCCGCGCAGACGCTGCAGAAGCGCGTGCGCGCGGTCCAGTTGAGCATCCCGTAGGCGCAGGAGAGCAGCGCCACATCATCGGCAGAGAGCGCCGCCGCGGCGGCGCGAAAGTCGAAGGTGGTGCCGGTGCTGACGTACAGGGGAACGCCGTCGAGGCGTCCGAGGAAGATCTCGCCGGCGCCGGGCGACGTCGTGAAACGCACGTCGTCGATCCCGGTGAGCGTGACGGCGTTCTCGTGTGGAGGCGAAGAGCGTTCGTGTGCGAAACGATCGAACATGATGTGGGGC
>DASUSL010000371.1:0-11649 GCA_036375135.1 Thermoanaerobaculia bacterium
TGTCCGCCGTTCGCGACCCAGCGCCACATCTCCTCGCGACCCGTGCGTCCCGTGTTGCCGGTGCCGTCCTCTCTCCAGCCGAAGGTGCTGAGCGCCTCGTGCGGATCGTCGTGATCCCCGGGCGACTTGTGGACACACGTGATGCGAATTGGCATTCGACCCCCGCAAGACAGACACGCTTTGCGGGGGTTGGTGGGCCGATCCGCCACCACGAACAGGGCCTGCGCCTGCACCGACGCGACGTGCGCGGCGCTGTGGCTCTTCGGCCGGGAGGACTCCGTCAGCGCTCAGTCGCAGGGAAACGGATTGCCGTCGCTCTACATCCAATCGGCGAACCAGCCGTCGCGGCGCTTCTCGTCGAGGCGCGCTTCGAGGTACTCCCACAGCGCGGGGCAGCCTCGTTTGATGGGAGGCCCGACGCGCGACACGACGCGCTCGTAGGCGATCCGGTTTTCCCGCCAGCTCTGCCCGTCGTTGGCGAGGTTGAGCAGCACGGGCATGGCCCGGTCGGCCGCATGCGCGAAGCGCGACTCCGGCGTCTCTCCTTCTTCGAACTCGTCCCAGAGCGCGAGGAACTTCGAGCGCTGCGGGTCGGGGAGGAGGCCGAAGATGCGCACGACGGCGTTGCGCTCGGCCGCCTTGCGATCACTCAGCCCCTCTTCGGCGTAGAAGATGGTGTCGCCGGTGTCGATCTCGCCGACGTCATGCACGAGGAGCATCTGCACGACGCGGTCGACGTCGACCGGCTCCTCGGCATACGGAGCGAGCGACGCCGCCAGCAGCGCGATCTGCCAACTGTGCTCGGCGGAGTTCTCGTAGCGATCGAGCCCGATGGGGCGGGTTTTTCGTGTGACGGTCTTGAGTTTGTCGAGCTCGAGGACGAAATCGATGATGGCTTTCATGGAACTCCGGTTCCGGTTCCGTCTGTGCGGTTGAAAGGAGAGATTCTCATGGGATTGATCGCACAACGGAACTGGCGGTGGTGCAGCAAGTGTAATGGGCTCTGGTACTCAGCGACGACGGCGAACCCGAACGGCGTCTGTCCGGCCGGCAACGGGCACTCGAAGGGCGGCAGCGGCGACTACGCGCTCTACGGCGATCCGGACGGCACGTTCTCGGCGACCGTGTTCGCGCAGCGGAACTGGCGGTGGTGCAGCAAGTGCAACGGCCTCTGGTACTCCGCCGCGACCGCGAACCCGCTCGGTGCCTGCCCCGCCGGCGGCGGCCACACGAAGTCGGGCAGCGGCGACTACGCGCTCTTCGGCGACTCCGACGGCAACCTCGGCGACTGAACGTGGCGCAGCACGGCCGGGGAAACCCGGCCGTGCGATCACCACGAGGTCGCCGACTCGAGCTTCCACGCCATCACTTGGCCGGTTCGGGCGTGCGCAGCATGGCGACGAAGAACAGCGCGGCCAGCACCAGATCGACGATACCGAATCCGCACACGGCCGCGGGCACTCTCCCCTGCATGAAGAGAATCGGCGCGGCGATGCCGAAGGCGAGCTTCTCGAGGATGGCCGGAATCATGGCCGGCCGCATGCGCACGGGATCGCGCGCGATGACGAAGAAGAGGATCTGCCACGCCAGCGCGACGCCGATGAAGCCGTAGAAGTGCTCCGGATGCGTGATCGGCGGCGGAAAGTCGCGCCCGATGCGCTCCTCGAAAAAGTACTGCGGCACGAGCACGAGCACGCCGTAGACGCCGGCGACGGTGAAGACGATTTTGGCGAATCGCATGAGGTGCAGGAAATCGTACGCCTGCACGCCGGCGTCCGCCATGCGCTGTTCAGGAGTGCGGCGGCGAGAGCCGCCGCTTTGGGAAACGCGCCGCGTACGACACGCTTGCCAAAGCGGCGGCTGTTGCCGCCGCACTCCTAAATGGGCGGGCTGAAGCCGCGCGATCCGTGGCAGGAAATCCCTACCTGATAAACTTCCGTCCGTCGGTTCCGAAATGCGGTTGCAATCCATTCTGAAGTACGTCGCGACGGTCACGGCGCTGGGGGCGGCGCTCGTTCTCGTCAGCCTGGCCGTGCTTTCCGTGCAGCCGCTGCAGCGGGTCAGCCTCGTCTATCCTGCCACGGGACTCGGCGCTGCGCTCGTGTGGGGCTTCGGGAAGCGGTGGTGGCCGGCCATTTTCCTGGCGCAGTGTGCGCTGAGCATCCGCCAGGGCAACCCTGCCTGGGTCGTGCTCTTCGTGGCCGCCATCGAGACCGGCGTCACGATGCTCTTCTACGCCGCCATGACGCGGCTGCGCGTCTCGCGCGACCTCGAGCGCCTCCGCGACCTGGGTGTCTTCACCGCCGGCGCGGTCGCCGCCACGTGCGCCGGCGGCATCGCCTCCGTGGCCGGCATGTGGGCGGCCGAGGAGCACACCGTGCCGTCGCTCGTCTCCGACGGCCTCTCCTTCTGGCTCTCGGACCTCATCAGCATCCTCGTCTTCGTGCCGCTGATCCTCACCTGGCGGCGCTGGCCCTTCCCGACGCGGGCCCGTTTCTACGGCTGGCTCGCCCTGACGCTGCTGCTCATCCTCCTCGGCGGCGTCATCGCCGTCGGCGGCCAGAGCGCGTCCGCGGCGCTCTTCCTCCTCCTCCCCATCGTCATCTTCACCGCCATCGTCGCCGGCACACCCGGCGCCGCGACCTCCGGCGCGCTGCTGCTGCTGATCTTCGTCGGCATGCACCTCGGCTACGAGCCGACCAGCACCGAAGGCATCGTGCGCATCGTCTTCGTCGGCACCGCCACCGCCACTGGCTACATCCTGGCCGTGGTGTGGGGCGAGCGCGAACAGCACGCGCGGCGCCTCTTCGCCCTCGCCCATCACGATCCGCTCACCGGCATGTACAACCGGCACGAGCTCGAGCGCACGCTGCACGAGATGGTCTCCGCCGGACCGCCGTCCGCGCACGCGCTGCTCTACCTCGACCTCGATCAGTTCAAGCTGGTCAACGACACCTGCGGCCACATCGCCGGCGACCGCATGCTGCAGGAGCTGGCGCGCGAGCTGGAGCACGCCGTGCCGCGCGGCGCGAAGGCGAAGCTGGCCCGCCTCGGCGGCGACGAGTTCGCGTGCATCGTGGAGAACGCCTCCAGCGACGACGCCGCCGACGTGGCCAACGCCATCCACGACACGCTCCACCACTACCGCTTCCGGTTCGGCTCGATGAGCTTCGCCGTCGGCGTGAGCATCGGCATCACCTTCTTCCCCGCCGAGGGAGGCGACACCGCGGACGCGGTCCTCGGGCGCGCCGACGTGGCCTGCTACGTGGCCAAGGAAGACGGCCGCCACCGCTCGCACGTCTACCTGCCGCGCGACGAGGCCATGCTGCGCTGGCACTCGTCGCTGCATCAGGTCTCGCAGCTCGAGATGGCCATGGAGAACGGCAGCCTGCAGCTCTGGCGGCAGGACATCGTCGAGATCGACGGCCGCGTCTCCGCGCACTTTTCCGAGGTCCTGCTGCGCCTCAGCGAGAACGGCGTCGTGCGCACCAGCGCCGACTTTCTGCCGGTGGCGCAGCGCTTCGGACTGATGGACCGCATCGACCGCTGGGTGCTCGACAACGCCTGCCGCCACCTCGCCCATTCGCGCGACCAGGAACTGCGGCTGAGTGTGAACGTCACCGGCTCGACGCTGAACGATCCGACGTTCTACGACACGGTGGCCGAGATGCCGGAGCGCTACGGCTTCGACCCGCGGCGCCTCTGCCTCGAGGTGACCGAGGGAGTGATGATCCACCGCCTCGGGCAGGCCGTCGAGGCGATGAAGCGCCTCCGCGCGCGCGGCTTCGATCTCGCCCTCGACGACTTCGGCGCCGGCGTGGCCAGCTTCGCCTACCTGCAGGACCTGCCGGTCACGTACGTGAAGATCGACGGCCGCATCGTGCAGCGGCTGCGCAGCGATCCGGCGGGCGAGGTGATCATCGGATCGCTCGTGCGCATCGCGCGCATGCGCAGCATCGAGTGCATCGCCGAGTGGGTCGAGGACGAGGAGACGATGGAGCGCCTGCGCGTCCTCGGCGTGCGCTACGCGCAGGGCTTCTTCGTGCACCGTCCGTCTCCGCTGACGGACGCGCCGCTTGCGCAGCGCAGCGCTTCGGCGTAAAAGCGCTGCGGTCCGCTGTATGAGAAAACATTACGCCGTACTCCTCCTCCTTCTGCTCGTCGTCTGTTCCGCCGCACTCGCGCAGGACCCGCCTCCCGGCGGCGATCCGCCCACCGATCCGCCGCCGGGGCCGCAGGCCGACCTGTCGGTGCTGAAGAGCGGGCCGTCCGAGGCGGCGGTGGACACCGACGTGACGTACACGGTGGCCGTCACCAACTTCGGTCCCGATCCGGCGCTGGCCGTCACCGTCACCGACGAATTCGAAGGGATGAGCTTCGTGTCGGCCGTGGAGCCGGCCGGCTTCGACTGCGTCGAAGACCCGGACTTTGCGCTGCTCATCTGCACGGGCGGCGACATCGCGCCGAACGCCACGATCACGTTCACGTTCGTCTTCCACATCTCCGACGAAGCGTCGCCCGGCGACACGTTCGTGAACCTCGCCACCGCGTCGGCGCAGACCAACGACCCGAATCCCGAGAACAACGGCAGCAGCGTGCCGACCACCGTGCCGGAAGCGCGCGCGGACGTGGGTGTGACGAAGACCGGCCCGGCCTCGGCCGGCCCCGGCTCGAACGTCACCTGGACCATCACCGTCATCAACGGCGGACCGGCAGCGGCGACGAACGTCGCGCTGAGCGACACGCTGCCCGGCGCGACGACCTTCGTCTCGCTGGCCGAGGCGCCCGGCTTCACGTGCAGCACGCCGGCGGTCGGCGCCGGCGGCACGATCACCTGCAGCAGCGCCACGATGCCCGCCGGCGCGACCGCGAGCTTCGCGCTGACCGCGAACATCCCCGCGGACACCGCGGCCGGGACGGAGCTCGCCAACGCGGCCGCCGTCTCCGCGGACAACAACGTGAACGAGGAGAACGACCTCTCGACCTCCTCACTCATCGTCGCCTCCGCCGACGTGTCGGTGGTGAAGACGACCACCACTCCCGGCGCGATCGTCGCGGGCACCAACGCGTCGTTCCCCATCACGGTGGCGAACGAGGGACCGGAGCCGGCGAACGACGTCACCTTCACGGACGCGATTCCGGCCGGGACGACGTTCGTGTCGCTGACGCACACGAGCGGCGTGGTGGCGAGCAACTGCGCGACGGCCGGACCCACCGTGTCATGCACGTTCAACGTGCTGCTGGCCGGACAGTCGTCGACGTACACGCTCGTCGTGCGCGCGGGCGACATCGGCACCATCAGCAACACCGCCAACGTGACCACGTCGACGTTCGACAACGACCCGTCGAACGACAGCTCCACCGCGCCGACGGTCTTCGTCGTGCCGAGTGCCGACCTGGCGCTGACGAAGAGCGGCCCGGCCTCCGCCGTCGCGGGAACGAATGCGACGTACGTGGTCACGCTGCGGAACAACGGCCCATCGACGGCGTTCGACGTGTCGCTCGTCGACACGCTCCCGGCCAACACGACCTTCGTCTCGCTGACGCAGAGCGGGCCGGCCTTCACCTGCACCCCCGCCGCGGGGGCGGTGACCTGCACGCGCGCGACGCTCGCGCCGCTGGCGGTGACGACGTTCAACATCACCGTGGCCATCGCCCCGACGGCCACGGGCCCGACCACCAACAACGCGGTCGTGACTTCCACCACCAGCGATCCGATCGAAGAGAACAACCTCGCTACCGCCACGACGAACGTGATGGCATCGGCCGACCTGGCGGTGACGAAGAGCGGGCCCGTCACCGCGACCGCGGGGACGAACGTGACCTGGCGCGTCACGCTGACGAACCTCGGTCCGTCGACGGCGTCGAACGTGTCGCTGGTCGACACCTTCCCCACCGGCGCGACGTATTCGTCGTTCACGCAGACGGGCGGGCCGGCGTTCGCCTGCGTGCCGTCCGCGACGACGCTGACCTGCACGCGCGCGACGCTCGATCCGGCCGCGCCGGCGACGTTCGACATCACCTTCTCGGTGCCGGTGACCGCGCCGGTCGGGACGATCACGAACACGGCCACGGTCTCGTCGACGACTCCCGATCCCGTGCCGGAGAACAACTCCGCGAGCGCGCTGACGGGCATCGGCATCGCGCCGGCGGACCTGTCGATCACGAAGACCGCGAACGCGCCGGAGCTGCTCACCGGCTCGAGCGCGGTGTTCACGCTGCTCGTGCAGAACGCCGGCCCCGGCGTCGCCGAGAACGTGGTGGTGACGGACGTCCTCCCCGCCGGCACGACGCTGCACTCCGCCCCCGGCTGCACCGGCACGACCACGGTGACGTGCAACGTCGGCACCCTCGCCGCCGGCGCGAGCACGACGTTCACGCTGACCGTGACGCTCCCCAACACACCCGGCCCCGTCGTCAACACCGCCACGGTGACCAGTTCCACCCCCGACCCGACGCCCAACAACAACGCGGGCGCGGTGACGATCCAGGCGGTCGCCCCCGCCGCGGCGATCCCGACGGCCTCGGAGTGGGGGTTGCTGCTGCTCGCGTTGGGCCTGTGTGCGGCGATGCTGTTTAGGAGTGCGGCGGCCTGAGCCGCCGCTTTGGTACGCGCCGGCAAAGCCGGCGCGCGTCGCGGCTTCGCCGCGGCGTACCAAAGCGGCAGCTACGCCGCTGCCGCACTCCTAAACGCGAGCAGCAGGCCGACCACGATGGCGTAGAGCGCCACCCCTCCGATCACGATGGCCAGCAGCCGCGTGCGTGCGGGGATGAGCGCCCGCGCCTGCTCGATGCAGACGACCGCCGCCACGGTCATGAGCATCATGAAGTCGAGCGCGTAGCGGGCGGTGACCCAGCGGCACGTGGCCAGTCCGAAGAGCACCAGCCACGCGCACGCCATCACCGCGAGCGCGGCGCGCAGACGAGACTCGCGCCGCGACAGGAGAGCGAGCGCGACGAACGATCCGAGCAGCGTGAGCGGATTCAGCGCCGCCACGCCGAGGATCTCCTCGGCGCCGCCGGCGAACGAGACGGATGGATCGAGCGCGTTCTTCTGCATCGCCACGTACGGGAACTCGCTCACGAAGCGCGGCGCCCAGAAGACGTAGTGCACCGTGTTGTTCACGAAGCGGATCGCCGTCGGCACGTCGCAGAGGCTGCACGGCGCGGCGCGCCACATCGGCGCGTATGAAATCTGGTACGTGATCCCCAGCTCGAACGGGTTGCTGAAGCGCGCGTAGTTGTAGAGCATCATCGCGCCGCCGACGGCGACGAGCGGGATCAGCGCGAAGGCCAGCGCGCGGCGATGCCTGCGCAGCACGTAGACGAAGACCACGCCCAGCACGATCAGGTTCGGCCGCGTGGCCATGGCCAGCGCCAGCCAGAGCCCCGCCCACACCGCGTGCCTGGTCTGCTGCGACTCGTACCAGCGCAGCAGCATGTACGCGAACGTGGCCGTCATGGCCATCCCCGCCGCCACCGCCACCTCGTACGCGCGCACGAACCCGAGCATGTACGGCGCGACATTCGCCAACCCCACCACCAGAATCCATGTGGGGCGGGCTTCAGCCCGCCTCAAAAACGCGACGGATGCCAGAAACGCCCACGACAGAAAAAACGTCGCCGCCAGCGGATCCGACGGATACCCTCCGCCGATCAAACGGAACGGCAGGTAGAACAGCACGACCGGCACCGGCGAGAAGTAGAGATAGAAGCGGCCGTTGTAGAGGCTCGCGTCCCACATCTCCCAGCCGAGGCCTTGCGCGTCGCGTGCGCCGAAGTCGTAGGCGTTGGTGACGTTCTTCCAGCGCGGGTCGATCGGATACGGCAGGTCGAGCCGTCCGCGCAGGAAGCCCTCCGCCTGTCCCGCGTAGTAGCGCTCCGTGAAGCGCTGCTGGTGCGTCCGCTCCCACGGCACGCGCGGAAACGACCACGTCCGGCCGCTGCCGAAGTACACGTACGCGGTCAGCACCGCCAGCACCGCGGCGACGGTGCGTGCCCGGGAGAACATGCGTGGAGGATAGCGCGGGTGGAGGACAGGCAATCCTGCCTGTCGGTGGGACCTGCCCGGCGGGACAGGCAGGATTGCCTGTCCTCCACTGCGCTTTACCGTACCATCACGCCATGACCGCCGAAGGACAGTGGTGTCTCGCCTGGGCCGCGCAGAAGCTCGGACCCGCCACCCGCGCCGCGCTCGACAAGAAAGCAAAGTGGCAGAACCGCATCATCAACATCGCCTTCATCGACGACGACGCCGACGAAGACCTGATGGATCGCGTCAAAGCCGCGGCCAAAGGATGGACCGGTCCCGACGCGGCGCGCCTCACCTTCGTCTTCGTCAACGACGTGAGCAAGGCGCAGATCCGCATCTCCTTCAACGAGCGCGGCTCCTGGTCGGTCCTCGGCAACACGGCGCTGCAGGTCCCGAAGGAAAAGCCGACCATGAACTTCGGCTGGCTCACGCCCAACTCCAGCGACGAGCAGCTCCGCAGCGTCGTGCTCCACGAGTTCGGCCACGCCATCGGCCTCATTCACGAGCACCAGAACCCCGGCGGCGTCATCCCGTGGAACAAGCCGCAGGTCTACCGCGACCTGGCCGGCCCGCCGAACATGTGGGACCCGCCGAAGGTCGACCGCAACATCTTCGCGGTGTACGACAAGGAGCTCACCAATCACACCGAGGTGGATGACAAGTCGATCATGATGTATCCCATCGCGGCGAACTGGGTCACCGAGCCGGGCTTCGCGCGCGATTTGAATGTCGATCTGTCGGAGATCGACCGGCGATTCATTCAGGAGCAGTACAAGTGACATGGGCGCGAACGACTGGGCCGTCGTCGTCGGAATCGATACCTACTTCGATTCCTCCCTGCCGCCCCTGAAGGGGCCGGAGAACGACGCGCGCGCGTTCTACGACTGGGTGATCGCCGCGGACGGCGGCGACGTGCCGCAAGATCAGGCGCTGCTCGTCCTCTCCTCGAAGTTCCCGCGCCCCTTCGCCTCGCTGCAAGACGCCAAGCCGACCGTCAACGAGATCGTGGCGCTCTTCGACACCCTCCGCGCGCGCGCCGCCGCCAACGCCGAGAATCCCGACATCGGCTATCACGTCGGCGACCGCGTCTATCTCTTCTTCGCCGGCCACGGCTTCGCGCCGTCGCACCGGCAGGACCAGACCGCGCTCCTCGTCGCCGACGCCGACACGAACGCCGGCCAGCTCGCCCACGTCCTCGGCACCTACATGGCCGACACCCTCTACTTCCTCCGGCTCTTCGACGAAGTCTTCCTCTTCATGGACTGCTGCCGCTCCAGCAGCGAGTGCGCGCAGCTCTTCATGCCGTACGGCGAAGACACCGCGCCCGACTTCCACAAGGTGCGCCGCTTCTACGCGTACGGCGCGCGCGCCGGCAAGGAAGCGCGCGAGCGCGACTTCGGCGACGGCAACTTCCACGGCGTCTTCACGCGCACGCTGCTCGACGGACTGCGCGGCGCGGCGTACGACCCCGAGGATCCGTCGAACATCACCGCGGAGTCGCTGCAGAACCTCCTCTACAACGCCTACCCCGATCACATGGATCCCGCGCTGCGCGCCGATCCCGACGTGCCGAACGAGCCGGAGGTCGTGTACGAGCGCAAGCCGCCGAAGAAGCTCGTGGTCGCGGCGGCGCCGTCGATGACCATGCTCGCGAAGCTGAAGAGCTTCGCCGGCGTGGCCACGGTGCCGAAGTTCAAGGTCACGATCCGCACCACGAAGCACGCCGGCAAGGAGGCGCAGATCCTCGACAAGACGCTCGAGCCGGTGAAGACGATCGCGCTGGAAGTGGAGAACGCGCTGGAGCTCGACCGCGGCATCTACGCGCTCTTCGTCGACGGCGCGCCGCCGAAGAAGTTCGAGGTCACGGGAGCGTCCGGAGGTGTCGATGTCGAGCTCTAAGGTGCGGCTGGAGGTGACGGCGTCGGATGCGGCGACGGAGCTGTACGTCATCGACGGCGACTTCAATCTGATCGACCGCGGCATCGGCGCGAAGGTCTTCGAGGTCACGCCCGGCATCTACAAGATCAAGGCGCGCGCGGGCATCCAGCAGGAGGACCGCCTGGTGATCGTGCGCGGCGACGAGAAGGTGGAGTTCGCGCCGCTCGTCTTCGCCTCGGCCGTTCCGCTGGCGCACACCGCCGGCACGACGGACGCTCTCATCGAAGCCGCGCAGCGCGCCGTGACGAACGTCGACGTGAAGCTCGGCGCCGGAAGCGCGATCGTCATTCTGAGCACACAGAAGAAGATGCGCCTGCGGACGCTGGACGGCGCGCAGCTCGCCGACGTCGTCACGCACATGCAGGTCGATCCCGGCGGCTATCGCCTGGCCGTCGATCTTCCCGACGGACGCACCGTCGAGCAGACGCTCCTCGCCGCGCCGGGATGGCAGACCCGCGTCTTCATCCCCGACGACCTCGCACACACCGCCATCTCCATGCGCCGCGAGGGCACGCCGTTCGATCCGCACGACATCGAGGCGCGCCTCGAGGAGATCACCCGCCAGGCTCTCGGCCACGACCGCAAGGTGCTTTCCGGCGAGCTCCGCGCGCGCCTCGCCGCGCCCGGCGTCTCGCCGATGCTCGGCATCCTCGGCATGCATCTCCTCATCCGCGAGGCGAAGCGCAACAAGGAGAAGCGCGCGCAGAACCCGACCGAGGCCATCGCGGAAACGAACAACATCGCGGACGTGCAGACCATCGTCGCCAACCTCCGCGCCGCGATCGGCAGGCATCCCGACGTCGAGGCCATCGCCATCGGCGCGGGCGTGGGCGACGCGAGCTACACGTTCGCCATCCCGCCGATGATGACGCTGAGCTGGCGCCTGCTGCTCAAGGCCACCGCGCAGCAGCCGGAGCTCATCCCGCGCGGCAGCCTCGGCGAGAAAGTGGCCATGCGCCTCTGGGGCGACGGCGTCTGGCTGCAGTGGATCGATCCCGCCACCGACCGCATCGACCGCACCGCGGCGTGGCAGGAGAGCGCGCTGCGCATGCTGCGCTACCTCGACGAGGCGACGCGTCCGCAGACCGAGGCCGCCGCGCCGGAGCCGGCCGCGCCCGCGTCGGACTGGTTCACGAAGATCGTCGACCGCTTCGTGGAGAAGCACCCGGAGCACGAGGTGATCGGCCAGCTCGTCAAGCGCGCCAAGAGCGAGGCGCTGGACGTGCCGCGCATCCTGATGCATCTCGACGCCGACCGCCGCCGCCGGCTGGTCAAGCAGCTCGGCATCCCGATGGCATCGATCGACGCATGGCTGGAGACGCTGGAGAAAGAGACGAAGCCGTGAGCGTGCGGCTCGAGGGCGACCGCCTCCGCGCCGGCGAGCATCTGGCGATCTCGTTCGAGCGCACGCTGCGCATCCCGAACGACGGGCGCAAGTATCCCCTGCCACCCGGACTCGGCCTCTTTCCCATCCGCGTCATCGGCGGCGACTTCGTGATTCCGGTGTACCAGCGCGAGGCGCTCTGGATCGCGTTCGAAGGGGCGTGGTGGAAGCCGAACGCGGTGAAGGTCGGCATCGGCGGCATCGACGCACTCACCGGCGAGCCCTGGTCGGAGGAGCTGAAGAGCGACCCGCAGAACTACCTCGTCGCTCCCGACCAGCCGTGGCTCGACGGCCT
>DASUSL010000372.1:0-21966 GCA_036375135.1 Thermoanaerobaculia bacterium
GGCCGGATGCCGGGGGTGAGGATCACGAATCCCTCGCCGCACGCCTCGCGGATGGCCGCGATCTCCAGCGGCGAGGCCACCACACCGCCCAGCCCCGATGTTTGGGCGAGCTTCGCCAGCCGCACCGCGTTGGACGTCGGATCGCCGCTGAAACCGATCGCCGCCAACTCGCCCTCATCCAGGCTGGTCAGCACTGTCACGCCGAGGACCAGCAGCGAGTCGTGCGCGCAGGCGCGGAGCATCGACTCCCCGCCGGCCGTGTGCACCGTGGCGATGAACGCCCCCAGCGCCGCGGCCTCGGCCACGGCGTGCTGCGCCGTGTTCGGGATGTCGTGAATCTTCAGGTCGAGGAACACCTTCTCGCCGCGCGAGACCAGCTCGCGCACGATCGACGGACCGTTGGCGATGAACGCCTGCAGACCGATTTTCAGCACGCCCGCGGCGCCGTGGAGCGTGTCGGCGAGGCGCAGGATGTCCTCGCGTGCGGAGAGATCGACGGCGACGACGAGACGTTCGACGGCTTGCATCGTCTCGAGTCTATCCCGGGCGAAGTCGATCTCCGGAGCCCCCGCTTGGCTCGGGATAAACTGAAAATCCGATGGACAAGTTCACCGTGGCCCGCACGCTCGATGAGATCTCCCGCTACATCGAGCTGAGTGACTCCAATCCCTTCAAGGCGCGCGCGTTCGAGAAAGCGGCGCGCGCGATCGAAAACCTCGACGAAGACCTCCTCGACCTCGTCTCGCGCGGCGGCCTGACAGGCGTCTCCGGCATCGGCAAAGCGACCGGCGCGGTGGTCGAGGAAGTGATCCGCACCGGCACCTCGCAATACCTCGAGGAGCTGCGCGGACAGTACCCGCCCGGCATCTTCGAGCTGCTGCGCGTGCCGAAGCTCGGCCTCAAGAAAATCGGCGTGCTTTACTCCGAGCTCGGCATCGCCTCCCTCGACGAACTGCAGGACGCGATCGAAGAAGGACGCGTGGCGAAAGTGAAAGGCTTCGGGGCGAAGACCGCCGAACAGATCCTGCAGGGGATCGAGTTCGCGCGCATGCGCGAGTCGCAGTTCCTCCTCCCCGTCGGACTGGAAGTGGCGGAGACGCTGCGCGAGCGGCTCGCGGATTTCGACGAAGTCGAAGACGCCGAAGTCTCCGGCAGCATCCGCCGCCGCCTCGAGGTCATCCGCAACGTGAACCTGGTCGTGGTCACGAAGAAGCCGAAAGTCGTCGCGGAGAAGCTCGAGGAAGTCGTCTCCGGCCTCACCGCCATCGACGAGCGCACCTACAAAGGCCAGGCGCGCGGCGAGATGGACGTGCTCTTCCACCTCTGCACGCCGGCCGAATTCGGCGCGACGCTGCTGCGCACCACCGGCAGCACGGAGTTCGTCGAGGCCTTCGGCACGATCCCGAAAGCCGCCGACGAAGCGGAGCTCTTCAAGAAAGCCGGCTACGTGTACGTCGAGCCGGAGCGCCGCGAGTCCGCCGAAGACCTGAAGCTGAAAAAGCGCCCGAAGCTCGTCGAGGTGCACGACCTCCGCGGCACGTTCCACGTCCACACCACGTACTCCGACGGCCGCCACAGCGTCGAGGAGATGCTCGGCGCGGCGGCGCAGCGGGGGTGGGAGTACGTCGGCATCTCGGACCACTCCGTCGTCGCGTACTACGCCGGAGGGTTGACCGAGGAGAAGCTGAAGGCGCAGCACGCCGACATCGCGCGGCACGAGAAGGGAGTCGCGCCGATGCGCGTCTTCCGCGGCACGGAGGCGGACATCCTCCCCGACGGCACGATGGACTACGGGAAGAAGATCCTCTCGAAGTTCGACTTCGTCGTGGCCTCGGTGCACTCGCAGTTCAAGATGGACGAGGAGCAGATGACCGAGCGCATCCTCCGCGCCATGGACGATCCGCACGTCACCTTCCTCGGCCATCTCACCGGGCGCAAGCTGCTCTCGCGTCCCGGCTACAAAGTCGACCACGACCGCATCTTCGACAAGGCCGTGGAGACGGGCGTCATCGTGGAGATCAACGGCAACCCGAACCGCCTCGACGTCGACTGGCGCTACCTGAAAAAGGCGGCGGACCGCGGCGTGATGTTCAGCATCCACCCCGACGCGCACTCGATCGGCGAGTACAACGCCGTCATCACCGGGACGTGGGTGGCGCGCAAGGGAGGGCTGTCGCCGAAGCAGATCTTCAACACGAAGAGCGTGGAAGAGGTGGAGGAGTTCCTGCGCGGGCGACGCGAGCGCCGGGCAGGCTGAAGCCCGCCCTGCGTACGTAGGACAGGCTTCAGCCTGTCCAGCCGCCGCGGCGCACGTGGGTGAGCGCCCCGTGCGCCGCGGCTACCGCAAGTGAGGAGAAATGGTGCGCCTTCGTCCTAGCGCTTCGCGGACAGCACGAGCATGAGCGCACGATTGGACCTGGCGTCCCTCGTCACGGCCATGATCACGGTCTGTCCGAGCTTTAAGTTCAGAGTGGTCTTCATCATCGGCGCGAGCTGATCGCCGTCGAGCCTCGACAGCTTGAAGTTCGAGATCTCGATGGTGTCGCTGGCCGGGTCGTACTGCCCGAACTGGAAATCGGCGCGGTACTGCGTGAGGTCGATCAGTCCCGGCTCCCCTTCCTTGCCGGTGACTTCGGCGGCGCCGACGGGCTCGATGACGTTGTAGCGCAGCAGAGTGAGCTTCGACTCGATGTCGCGCAGCTCCTCGGCCACGCGTCCCTGCTTCGCGGCGGGATTGCGTCCGGCAGAGACGAGGCGCACGTTGACGCGGAACGGCTGCGGCGCCGTGTCGAACTCCGCCAGCGCGGCGGCGATCTTCTTCAGGTTCTCCGGATCATCGGTGACGACCAGCGAATTGCCCTTCGACTGGATCGACATCGTCCCGTCCGCGCTCATCAGCGACTTGATCATCGCCGCGGCGTTCTCCGCCTGCTTGTGCTTGAACGTGAACGTCCGCACGGACAGGCTCTTCCCCACGTCCGCCGCATCGGCGAGGGCGGTCGCCGAAACGAGGAAGAGGGCCATCAACATCACTGCAAGTCGCTTCATAAATCCGCCGGGAGGTTCTCGTCGAACACCATCACGATTTTCACGTCGTCCGTTCCCTCGCTGGGCACTTCGACGATCGTCGCATTCTGAGAGTCATACGCGGCCACGACCGGTTTCGTCGTGAGCGCCTGGTGGTGGAGGACAGGCAATCCTGCCTGTCCTGTCTGTCGCGCGGCCATGCGGGGGCGCCCCTGTTCCACCGGCGCGTCGACGCGATACACCATCGTCGCGCCGAACACCGCCGCGCCCACCGCCGCGGCCATGGCCAGGCGGCGCGGCCACAGCACCACGCGCCTGGTGGCCACCACGGTCTCCGCATCGCGGACGCGCACCTGCTGCATCACGCCGGAGACGAAGGCATCGAGGCCGCCGGGCGGGGTCATCTCGCTGCCGCCGAGGGAGCGGAACAGCACGTCCGGATCGACGTGCGCGGCGAAGTCGAGGCAGCGGTCGCACGAGCGGAGATGCTCGAGCAGCGCCGCATCCTCGGTGCCGGTGTGGAAGCGCTTGCGGAAGGAGTCACAATTCATCATTTCTCCCTCCACAGCTGCGCGTATTCGGGGAAGCGCCTGGCGAGCTGCGTCTGCATCAGCTTCCGTGCGTTGAAGAGGTGATTGCGGACCGTCGACTCGCGGCAGCCGAGGACCTTCGCGATCTCGGCGGACGGGAGGTCCTCCATCTGATTCATCACGAAGATCGTCTTCTGTTTCGGGGAGAGCACGGAAGAAACGGATTCGAAAACGCTCTCGACTTCCTTCCGCTGCACGATCACGCTCTGCTCCGCGTCCGCGGCCGTCTTGACCAGCCGCAGGTTCGAGTTCACCGCGTTGTCGCGCGACTGCTTGTTGCGCATGAAGTCGATGGCCACGTTGGTCACCATGCGATAGAGCCAGGTGTCGAATGCGTATTTCGCGTCGTACTTTTCGAGGTTCTCCCACAGCTTGATGAAGACGAGCTGGGAGATGTCCTTCGCGTCCTCGGCGTTCCCGATGATGCGGTAGCAGAGCGCATACACCTTCGACGTCTTGCGGCGGACGAGCGTCTCGAACGCGTCGGTGTCGCCGCCGCGGATCGTCTCCACGAGCTGACGATCGTCAGGCTCGGGCGTCGGCGTGGTCGAAATCATCAGGCGGAGTCCCGTGGACATGGTCGTCCTATTTACGGACGCTCTTGCCGGAACGTCTAGGGACGGGCGCGGCCTTCCCAACTGCTACAATCCGGGGAACATGCGGGTTCTGGTCGTCGGTCAGGGTGCGCGCGAGCACGCGCTCTGCTGGAAACTGAAGCAGTCGCCCCTCGTGAAAGAGGTCTTCGCGGCGCCGGGGAACGCCGGAATCGCTCAGGTCGCCGATTGCGTCCCGATCGGCGTGGCCGACATCATCGAGTTGGCCGACTTTGCCGAAAAGCTCAAAGTCGACCTCACCATCGTCGGCCCGGAGCTCCCCCTCACCCTCGGCATCGTCGACGAGTTCCAGAAGCGCGGCCTGCCGATCTTCGGCCCCACGCGCCTCGCTGCCGAGCTCGAGGGCTCCAAAGTCTTCTCCAAAGAGTTCATGCGCAAGTACGGCATCCCGACCGCGGACGCCGTGGCCTGCAACTCGGTCGACGAGGCGAAGAAGGCCGTCAAGCAGATGGGCTTTCCGTGCGTGCTCAAAGTCGACGGCCTGGCCGCAGGCAAGGGCGTGGTCATCGTCCACTCGGCCGCCGAGGCGGAAGAGTACGTGCGCATGGTCTTCGACGAGAAAAAGTTCGGGACCGCCGCGACGCGCATCCTCGTCGAAGAGTTCCTGGTCGGCGAGGAAGTGTCGTTCATCTGCATCACCGACGGCACGAAGACGCTCCCGCTGCCGCCGGCCAAGGACTACAAGAAGGCCTTCGACAACGACGAGGGGCCGAACACCGGCGGCATGGGCGCGCACTCACCCGCGGTCGTGCTGAGCGGCGAGGCGGGCGCGGAGATCATGCGCTCGATCATCATCCCCACCGTGCAGGGGATGGAGTCGGAAGGGCGGCCGTACACGGGCGTGCTCTACGCGGGCGTGATGCTCACCGCGAAGGGGCCGAAGGTGCTCGAGTACAACTGCCGCTTCGGCGATCCCGAGACGCAGGTGCAGATGCTGCGGCTCGAGGACGATCTCGCCGACGTCTGCCTGCGCGTCGCCCGCGGCAACCTCGGCGACATGAAGGCGCTGAACTTCATCAAGGAAGCGGCGGCGTGCATCGTCGTCGCGGTCGACGGCTATCCCGACGACTTCTCGAAGGGACAGGAAGTCTTCTTCGACGCGATCGACGATCCGGCCGTGGTCGTGTTCCATGCCGGCGTGGTCAAGCGCGACGGACGGCTCGTGAATCAGGCCGGCCGCGTCGTCAGCGTCTGCGCGCGCGCGGCGACGCTCTCCGAGGCACTGGCGAAGGCGTATGAGGCCGCGCCGAAAGTGCGCTTCGAAGGGGCGCGCTATCGCCGCGACATCGGATATCGTGCTCTGGAAGCTCGGGCAGCAACGACTTGAGGCCGACTTCATCCCGGGCCCGCGCGGCGCAAGTGCACCCGAGATCCCTCGCTGCGCTCGGGATAAACTGAATCAAGCATGACCAAACCTTGGGTTCTCATCATCATGGGTTCCGACTCCGACGCCGAGGTGATGTCGCAGGCCGCGACTGCCCTCGACGAGCTCGGGGTTCCGTACGAGTTCACCGTCGCCTCGGCGCACCGCAGTCCGGAGCGCGCGAAGCAGATCGTCACCGACGCCGAAGCCAACGGCTGCGCGGTGATGATCGCCGGCGCGGGGATGGCCGCGCACCTGCCGGGCGTCGTGGCATCGCTGACGACGCGTCCGGTGATCGGCGTCCCGCTGGCGAGCGGCGCGCTGAACGGACTCGATGCGCTGTACGCCATCGTGCAGATGCCGCCGGGCATGCCGGTGGCGACGGTGGCCATCGGCGGGGCGCGCAACGCGGGCATCCTCGCGGCGCAGATCATCGCCACGTGCGATGCCGAGCTCGCGGCGAAGATGAAGGAGACGCGGCGCGCGATGGCGGAGCAGGTCGCGGCGAAGTCGAAGAAGGTGGAAAAGTCGACGCGGCGGTGATGCGATGGGGCACGGGCACCATCACCACCATCACCAGGACGTTTCCCGCAAGCTGACCATCGCCACGATCGCGAACGTGATCGTGGTCGTCGCCGAGCTGACCATCGGCGTCTGGGCCGGGTCGCTGGCGCTGATCGGCGACGCGCTGCACAACCTCACCGACGCGCTGGCGCTGGTCATCGCACTCATCGCCGTCCGCCTCGAAAAGCGCGCGCCGACGAGCGAAAAGTCGTTCGGCTACCAGCGGGCCGGGATCCTGGCCGCGTTCATCAACGCGGCCATGCTGGTCGCGTTCACGTTTCTCATCTTCCGCGAGGCGTGGGAACGCCTGCGCAACCCGCACGCGGTCGAGACTTCACTCATGCTCGTCACGGCCGCGGTGGCGCTGCTGGTGAACGGCCTGACCGCGCTGTCGCTGCGCCACGAGAGCCGCCACGACGTGAACATCCGCGGCGCGTTCGTGCACATGGTCGGCGACGCGGTGTCGTCGTTCGGCATCATCGTCGCGGCGCTGCTCATCCGCCTGACGGGCAACGTGATCTGGGACGCGGTGACGTCGATCCTCATCGGCGTGCTCATTCTCTGGAGCAGCTACGGCGTGCTGCGCGAGTCGGTGAACCTCCTCCTCGAAGGCACTCCCGCCGGCATCGACCCCGAGGACGTCACGCAGTCCCTCGGCCGCATCGACGGCGTCTTCGGCGTCCACCACCTCCACATCTGGGCCCTCGGCCCCTCCTCCCCCGCGCTGTCCTGTCACCTCATGGTCGGCGACGTCCCCATGAGCAGCACCGCGCGCATGCTCGAGGACATCAACATGATGCTGGCGAAGGAGTACCGCATCGTGCACACGACCATCCAGTTCGAGTACGCGATGTGCGCGGAGGACGACCCGTACTGCGTGCCGTTCCATGTGGGGCGGGCTTCAGCCCGCCCGCGCACGTGAACGGCGGGCTGAAAGCCCGCCCCACATTCAGTACGTGAACGTCACCACCGCCTTCGTCACCCCCATCGGCAGCTGCATGGCCAGGTTGGGGGAGAGGGTGTAGAACGGGCGGAGGTCGATGGGGTTGGCGAGGGTGGCGGCGCCGGAGGCGGTGCAGAGGTCGCCGGTGCGCTGGAGGCCTTCGATCGACTTCTTCAGGCGCATGGCCGGGTAGAGGCGGTTCACTTCGTCGCGCAGCTCGCCGTGCGGCTTGACGTTGTAGGTCTTGCTCTGCGACGTGACGTTCAGCTCCTCGGAGGAGAGGCGGCCGGCGGAGTCGTAGGCGTAGCTCACGGTGGCGGTCCAGTTGCTGGAGGGGGACCCTTCGGCGGGGAAACCTTCGTAAGCGCTGCCGATGTTCGCGGACATCAGGGTGTCGCCGTCGTACGCATAGTCCGCCGTCATCGAAACGAGGTGGTTGCAGGCGGCGGTGTTCTGGTAGTCGACGCGCTGCTGTGTGATGCGTCCCGACTCGTTGAACGTGTAGCGATTCGTGTAGCGCGTGGCGTCGACGACGAGGTCTTCGCGGTCGAGGAGCCACATCCCTTCGCCCTGCTCGTGCGCGACGTACGTCAGGATCTCGCCGCCGCTCGTGGCAGTGATCTTCTCGAGGTACCGCGGCCCCTGCACGAAGCGGAGCTCTTTGTTGCCCTGAATGACGTCGCCGGAGTAGGTCCATCCTTCCGCTTTGCGCGCGTTCTGGATCTCGCGCTGCTTCGCGGCGCTCCAGCGCAGCGACTCGTGCATGCTGCCCCCCTTCCAGAGGCACGGCAGGACGTCGTTGCGGTTGAAGCGGCCGTCGGCGAAGTAAGTCGCGCGCGTCGCGGACGCCCCGTCGGCGCAGGCGCGTGAATTCCACACCGGCGATTGCACCGCGTATGGGCCGTGCCAGCAGCGCTCGCACCACGTCGCGCCGGCCGAGAGCTTCCGGCCGCAGAAGCCGCAGACGATCTTCGTGGCGCGGTCATCCAGCTCGCGCTGCAGCGCGAAGACGCGCTCGTCGATGGAGGCCTTCTTCTCCAGATCGCCCTCCAGCTCGGAGTAGCGACGGAAGCGCTCGATCGCTTTCGCGTAGTCGTCCTGCTTTTCCAGGACCAGGCCCTGGTTGTACACGGCCGCCGCGTCGGTGGGACGGATCTGCGCGGCCTGCTCGTACAACCGCAGCGCCTCGGCCAGCTCGCCCCGGCCGTAGCTGAACCGGGCGCGGTTGAAGAGGTCCGCGTAGTCCTGATCGGCCTGACGCTTCTTCTGCAGCTCGCGCTGGAAGTCGAGCTCGAGCTGCAGCTTGTCGACGTTCGCGCGCTCGGCGCCTTCCGGAAAGAGCTCGAGGTAGCGGTCGGCCTTCACCTGCGCCTCGGCGTACCGCCCCGCGCGCGCCAGCACGACGGCGAGGTTGTACAGCACGGCCGGCTGGTCGGGCTGCGCCGCGTCGGCCTTCGCGAACTGCTCGACGGCGGAGGCGTAGTCGCCCATGTCGGCGAACTTCTTCCCGAAGAAGACGGACTTCGTGAACTCGTCCTCCTGCGCGAAGAGGCCGGCGGCGACGAAGAAGAGGATGAGTGCGCGCATCTTCACCGGAGGAAGCCCTCCACCACGGTGGAGAGCCAGAGGCGCTGATCCTCACTCGGCTGCGTCTGCGCGAGGACGAGGTAGAGCGCGCGCTTTTTCTGCTCCTCCGAGAAGCGGCCGGTGGTGTCGCGCAGGGCACGCTCCGGCGCGGCGGCGATCCGCGGGTCGGCTTCGAAGACGACCTCGCTCGCGTCGGACGGCGCCCAGTGCGGCTTGATGTCTTCGCCGAAGAGGCGCGCCACGAGGGCGAGGCGGGCCGCTTCGGACTGCGCGTCGCGCGCGGCGGCGGCCAGCGCGCTGCGCGAGCCGGAGCCTTCGATGAGCAGGCGCAGGTTCGAGAGGAGCTGGATGCGCTGCATGCAGGCTTCGAAGATCTTCGTCTTCACGTCCTCGTCGGTGATGGCGGCGGAGGCTTTGAGGACGCTCTGGATGCGCTCCGTTTCGTAGGAGATGAAGCGTTCGGCGGCGGCTTCGGCGGAGAGCTCGGGGTCTTCTTCGACTGTTTCCGGGGATTCGACTTCGACTTCGGGCTCGGCGGTGACGGTTTGTTCTTCGACTACGGCTTCCATCGGGGGCGGAGGCGGGGACGCCTCCGCGGCAGCCGGCGGGGACGCCGGCGGTCCGCTTGCGATTTCGACCAGCGGGAGATCGATGGCGGCGATGGTCGGTCTGGTGGTGTCGAACGTTCGCGTTGGTTTGAGGTCGTCGACGGACGTGACGAGCGGGGCGGGTTGCGTGTCCGGCAACGGGACGTGCCTGGGGAGGCTCAGCGCCGGAGTCACAGGGGGCTCGGAGTAGAGGGCGCGCATCGGTTCCGCGCCGGCCGCGACCTTGTGATCGAGGAGGCGCTCACGCACGCGGAGGCGGATGTCTTCCGCGGTACGCAACTGCTGCGCGCGCTGGGCGTCGGTGAGTGACGTCATGTCGCAGTGGCAGGGGCCGAATTTGTCGGCCTCGTATTTCTGGTCGCGCACGCGCATGGCGGCGACGACGGTCTCGTTCGCGGCCACGGCGAGCTCTCTCGCGCGCTCGCACGCGGCCTGCGTCGCGTACGGTTGCACGGCGGCGAGCTCGGAGAAGCCGCGCGGGTCGGGGCGGTACATGGCCACGTGGTAATGAAAGGCCTCGCAGGGGCGGCCAGCCGGCGCGGGCGGGCAGAGCAGCGGCGCCTGTTGCGCACCTGCAGCGGCCGCGAGGAGCAAGGAGAGCAGGGAGATCCGCATGGAGTGCGGCGATTCTAAGGTAAACGACGCATTCAACGATTGCGTCTCTCGGTCGTAAAGCAGGCGAAGGAGAACAAAGAAATGAAGAAACGCAACGTCATCCTCATCGCGTCGATCCTGGCCCTCGGTCTCATCGCCGCCGCGCCGCTCGTCGTGGCCGGACCGCACGGGCGCGGACACGGCCCGGGCATGCACGGATTCGGCCCCCTCGGGCATCTGCAGCGGATGAAAGAGGAGCTCGACCTCACCGACCAGCAGGCCGCCGCGATCCACCAGATCTTCCGCGAGATGCGTGAGGCCAACACCGCGTCGCGCGAGCAGATGCACGGCGGCCTTCATGAAGCGGCGCAGATCCTCCTCGCCAACCCGAGCGACATCGCCGGCGCGCAGGCGGCAATCGACCGTCAGGCCGCGGCGGAGCGCGCGCTGCGCGCGAACCTGCTGCAGACGGTGTCGAAGGCGTTCGCTGTGCTCAACGCCGATCAGCGTGCGAAGCTGCGCACGATGATCGAAGAGCGCCACGGACGTTTCGGAAGGTAATGCTTGAATGACGATCCGCTCATTGCGCGCGCGCAGCAGGGGGATGCCGAGGCGTACGACGCCCTCGTGTCAGAATACCTGCGGCGGGTCGTCGCCATCGCCTTCAGCATCGTGCGGAACGCGCACGATGCTGAAGACCTCGCGCAGGAGGCGTTCGTGAAGGCGTACCAGAGCATCGGCCGGTTCCGCGCGGGAGCGGCGTTCGGCCCGTGGATCGGACGCATCGTCACGAACCTGGCGCTGGACGTGGTCCGGCACCGCACGAAGTTCCGGCACGAGACCATCGACGACACGCAACGGGCCACGCGCCGCGACGACGCGGAGCTGCCGGCGCTGCAGCACGATCTCGCGTCGCGCATCGACGCCGCGCTCGACGAGCTGCCGGAGATGCAGCGCATCGTGGCGCGGCTGCATCTCGTGGAAGAGATGGAGCATGCGGAGATCGCGGCGCTGCTGGACCTGAGCGACGGCACGGTGCGCTCGCACCTCTCGCATGCGCGGACGAAGTTGAAAACGAAACTGGCGGACCTCTATGACTGAGCACGACGATTTCCTCGCACGCCTGCGGCAGGATGCGGCGCCGCTGCGCCACCGGCCGGACGAGGCCACACTGGCGCGCATCCGCGCGCGCATCCAGGAGCGCATTGCGCCGCAGCCGACGGTGGCCGAGGTCATCGCCTCGTGGTTCCGGCCGCTGGCGGCGGCCATCGCCGTCGTGGCCATCGTGGCGGGTGTGGGACTGGCCACGATCGAGATTCCGGAAGGTGGGATCGAGATCGCGGTCGGAGGGGAGACTTACGTTGTCGCGGACTAAGACCACCGTCGTTGCGGTCCTCGTGCTGCTGCTCACGTTCGCGGGCGGCTTCATGGCGGGCGCGTTCGCGCATCGCGCCGTGGCCGTGCGCGTGCTTCGACCGCAGGCGTCGCGGATGATGCTGCGGCATCTCGACCTGCGCCTCGATCTCACCGACGCGCAGCACGCGGAGATCGGACGGATCCTCGAGCAGCGTCACGCGCGCTTGCGCAACGAGCTCGATGCGACGAACGCGGAGATCGAGAAGGTGCTCACGCCCGAGCAGCGGGCGCGGTTCGCGCGGATGCGGATGCGGCTGCACGGACGTCCATGAGGTAGAGCGTGAACGGGATCCACCAGATGAAGTCGTTCGTGATGCAGAGGACGATCGACTTCAGCGGCCATGCGCCGCTCCAGATCAGTTGCGCGAGCCCGATCGGGCCGAGGACCTTGCCGAGGAGGCCGACGGCGGCGATGGCGGCACCGCGCTCGGGGTCGCGCGCGACCTGCCAGTAGAGGAAGCCGTAGATGCCGATCACCATGGCCAGGCAGGCGAAGATCTCGGGCGTGTTCGACAGCGGCATGCCGGCGTAGCGGAACAGCCACTGCGGATCGAGCGCCGAGTACGCACCCCAGGCGAGGTTGTACGCGCCGGCCAGGGCGAAGGTGATCTGGTGGAACCGGCGGCGCTTCACTGCAAAAACTCTAACAGCTCTTTCGCATCGAGCACGGTCGGCGGAAGACAGCCGCTGCGGCCGTCGAGATGCGCGAGCGCGTAAACGAGCGGGAGGATGGCCATGCGCTGTCCTCCCTCGACGCGCACGCCGTTGACTGCCACGTAGCCGCCTGATGATCCGAAGCGCGGCACGAAGCGCGAAATCGCTTTTGCGAGACGCACGCGTGCGCTCACCGGAAGGACGCTCAGCGCGCGCATGGCCAGGGCGGCGCCGGGAAGCTCGAACTTCGCGCGGGCGGTGGCGTCGATCCCTTCGCGGCGGAGGAGCTCGCGGTCGGGAGAGTTGAGCGCCGCGCCGCTGGCGATGGCGCCGGCGCCTTTTTTGTTGTCGTTGCCGATGAAGAGGGTGATGTGGAGGACAGGCAATCGTGGCTGTCCGGACAGGCAGGATTGCCTGTCCTCCACCAGGCGTCGCGCTAGCGCGCACGAAATGGCCGGCAGCGAGGAGAGGCCGGGCATCACCACCACTCCCCGCTCGCGCGCGAGCGCATCGAGCGACGGGTCGTCGATGAGCTCGAAAAACCACTGCGCGTCATCGGCGATGTCGAGCCAGTGCACGCCTTCGTTCACCACCGCGCGCACGATGGCGCGGTCGAGCTGCTGGAACGGGCCCGCCGCGCACGCAAACGCATACGCGCCGCGTGCGGCGCGAGCGACGGCCGCAACATCGCGCAGGTCCAGAGTGTCCCGCGTGGTGGGGACGACGTCGTACGCCTCGCGCAGCTCGTCGACGAGCAGCGATCCGAACACGCCGCGCGCGCCGGCTACGACGACTCTTCGTTTTTCCGCATCCACTGTGCGATCACCATGAGCCAGAGCGTGAACAGCGGAAAGAGAATCGCCGAGGTGATGGTCTCGAGCCGCGGATCCCCTCGCAGAGAGGCGAGCGCCAGCGCCACGCCGGCGGCGGCCACCGGGCCCGCGAGAGCGAGCGCGGTCTTCGGCAGCACGCGCCAGCCGGCGACGACGAGCAACAGCAGCGCGAGCGTGTAGAGGCCGTTCGCGCCGTAGCCGATCAGCACTTCCAGCTCGCGGTCGAGCTGCTCGAAGGCGTCGCCGTGCAGCTCGGGGAGCACGGCCATGTAGCGCGACTCGCAGGCGATGTCGAGCGCTACGCCCGCCGCTGCCACGCACATCGCGGTGATGGACAGGACATGTGGGGCGGGCTTCAGCCCGCCGCTTTCGCGGGCTGAAGCTTCACGGGCTGAAGCTGCGCGGGCTGAAGCCCGCGCCACATGCAGGGCCAGGGTCGCGTAGAACGCGATCAGCGACACCGCGGCGACCTGCCAGAGGAACCAGCCGAACATCCAGGCCGCGCGGTTCGCGGCGATGTACGCCAGGCGCTCCTCCTCCGGGAAGCCGGGCAGTCCGCGGCGGAGCAGCAGCAGCATGGCCGCCGAGGCGACGATGTGGGTCGCCACGGCGAGCCAGGCTACGTGCGAGTGTTTCAACGTCCGGCGGCCGCCGCGGCGGCGGCCTGCTGCTCGGCCAGCATCTGCGGCGTCGTCGCGGGCTGATTCACGAGGTCGGTGTACTCGAAGAGCGCCGTCGAGAGATAACGCTCGCCGGTGTCGGGGAGCACCGCCACGATGCGCTTGCCCGGTCCGAGCTCCTTAGCCAGCTCGAACGCCGACCACGCCACCGCGCCGGCGGAGATGCCGACGAAGATCCCTTCCTCCTTCGCCAGGCGCCGCGCGACCTCGATCGCGTCTTCGAACTTCACGTCGTAAATCCTGTCGACCAGCGTGCCGTCGTAGATCGCCGGCACCATGCCGGCGCCGATCCCCTGGATCTTGTGCGGGCTGTGCGTGCCGCCCTTGAGCACCGTCGACTCGATCGGCTCGACCGCGGCGATGACGACGTGCGGCAGCTCTTTCTTCATCACCTGCGCGACGCCGGTGACGGTGCCCCCGGTGCCGACGCCGGCCACGAAGCCGTCGAGCTTTCCGTCGGTGTCGCGGATCACTTCACGCGCGGTGGTCTCGCGGTGGATCTTGAGGTTGGCGGGATTGTCGAACTGCTTCGAGAGCCACGCGCCGGGCGTCTGCTCGGCGTACTCGCCGGCGCGGCGCTGCGCTTCCTTGATGCCCATCGGGGCCGGAGTGAGCACCAGCTCCGCGCCGAGGGCCTGCAGCAGCTTGCGGCGCTCGACCGACATCGAGTCGGGCATGAACAGCGTGCAGCGGTAGCCCTTGGCCGCGGCCACGAAGGCCAGGCCGATGCCGGTGTTGCCACTGGTGGCCTCGACGATCGTCGAGCCGGGACGGATCTCGCCGGCGCGCTCCGCCTCTTCGATCATCGAGATGGCGATGCGGTCTTTCACCGACGAAAGAGGGTTGAACGACTCGAGCTTCACCACCACTTCCGCCGCCCCTTCGGGCGCGACGCGGTTGAGGCGGACCAGCGGCGTGTTGCCGATGAGCTCCGTGATGTTGTCGTAGATCTTTCCGTGGGGCATGACGTTGTCTCCTTTCAAGGTCGTACAAAAACAAAAAGGACCCGAGAGCATCGGGTCCAGATTCGAAGACGTGCGAAGTGCTTCGCCTATGGACCTCCGGCGTGAGGACAACAGATGCACGCCGGGAAGTCCTGGTGAAACATGAGCGAGATTGTAGCGCTAATGCGCGACGGCCGCACCGCTGGCCGCGCCGAGGTAGCGGTAGCCGATCTTGGCCACGGCCACGATCACGGCCGCGTCGGTGCCCACGGCCTTCTGCAGTTTGCGGCGCAGACGGGTCACGTGCGTGTCGACGGTGCGGCTGTTGAGATTGAGGTCGACGCGGTAGTTCCAGACGCGCGAGAGCAGCTCGTCGCGCGGCACGACGCGCTCCTTGTTCTTGAAGAGGTACATCAGCAGGTCGAACTCTTTCGGCGAGAGCTTGAGCTTCTGGTCGTTGGCCGTGGCCTCGCGCGTGGCGGGGTCGAGGCGGATCAGCGAGTCCTCGCAGACCGTCTTCGCGCCGGTGGTGGCCACCTCGCTGCGGCGCATGACCGCGTCGATGCGCGCGAACAGCTCCTGCACGCCGAACGGCTTGGTCACGTAGTCGTCCGCGCCGCCGCGGAGGCCGCGGACCTTGTCGGTCTCCTGCCCGCGCGCGGTGAGCAGGATCACCGGCACCTTGGAGATCTTGCGGATGTGGTCGAGGACCTCGAAGCCGCTCTTCTTCGGCAGCATGAGGTCGAGCAGGACCAGGTCGGGCGACTCGGAGTGGAAGAGGCGGATGGCTTCCTCGCCATCGCCGGCCGTGACCGTGTCGTAATTCTCGTGGCGGAGGTTGATCTCGAGACCCTGGCGCAGGCCGGCCTCGTCCTCAACGATCAGTATTCGCGTCATAACGCCTCATACGTTGGAACCCGTAACAAGTTTCTAGAAGGCCTCCCGCGGAGTGCCCAGAGCGGAAACAGTGTGAGCATCCCCCGCCAAGTCGCGGGGGAAGAGAAGACGGAACGTGGAGCCGTGGCCGGCCTCCGACTCCACTTCGACCTTGCCGCCGTGCGAGGCGAGGATCTGCTGCACGAGGGTGAGGCCGAGTCCCGCGCCGCGGCGCGAGATGGTGTCGGAGAACTGCGCGCGGAAGTAAGGGTCGAAGATGCGCGCCTGGTCGACGGTGGAGATGCCGATGCCGTGATCGTGCACCTCGATGATGACGTGCTCGTCGTCCTGCCGCAGCGCGACCTCGATGTGCTTGTCTTCGTCGCCCGAGTATTTGATGGCGTTGTCGACGAGGTTCAGCAGCGCGCGCGAGACCGCGTCGCGGTCCCAGTACTGCTCCCCCACCGTCTCGTCGATCTCCACCTCGCAGGTGAAACCCTTGCTGCGGATCCACGACTCGTACGTGGCCAGCAGATTCCTGATGAGATCGCGCGGATGCACGGGAGTGAAGGCGAGCGCGCGGGCGCTGTTGTTCTGGATGCGCGCGACGTCGAGCACGTTCTCGACGAGGTGCGAGAGGAGGAGCACCTCGCGGAGGATCTGCTCCTCGATCTCGGCGCGGTCCTTGTCCCGGACCTTGCCGCGCTTGAGCGTCTCCGCGCCCAGGCGGATCATGGCCAGCGGCGTGCGCAGCTCGTGCGAGACGTTGGCGATGAGCGCACCGCGCAGCTTCATCGTCTCCGCTTCCTTGTTGATGCCACGCAGCGCCAGCGCCGCGCCGATGCCGAGCAGCACGAGGGCGAGGAAGCTCACCCAGAGGCTCATGGTGCGCTGGTTTTCCCACCCGGTGCCTCCGACGTAGGACATGCGCACGACCGAGCGGATGCCGAAGCCGTTCAGCGGCGCGGCCAGCGTGGTGACGAAGGCGTAGCCACCCTCGACGACGCGCGGCCCCTCGGGCGCACCGACGACGAGGTTGAGCTCCGTGGCCTGCTCGATGGCCAGCGGTCCGCTGCTCTGCGCCTGCGGCTGCTGCCGGATCTGCGTGAGCACGGCCGGCTGCTTGAGCAGGCGGCGCGGATCGAAGGTGTACTCGATGGAGCCGGTGGAGGTGAAGAACGCGCGCCGCAGCCGCAGCTCGTCCTTGCCTGCCGGCGTCGCTTCGCGGGCGAAGATGGAGCTGGCCGGATCGTCGTCGGGCACGTAGACCGCGGACGAGATCCACTCGTACTGCGCCATCCACTCGCTGAGCATGGCGAAGGTCGGATCGGCGAGGCGCCGCTCCAGCTGCTGCCACTCCTCCGCCACGGTGGCCATTTCGGCGCGCGCGGCGGCGTCGACGCGGCTGGCCGTGATCTCGGAGGCGTAGCGCGCGTATTCGACGGCGAGCAGCTTCGCTCCTTCCTCGGTGCGCGCAGAGAGGTTGTAGGAGCGCCAGGCGAGGACGCCGAGGCCGATGGAGATGATGAAAAAGGGAAGCAGAATCGAGACGCGGTCCGGCCGGCCTCCGCGGCGGGAGGCAACCCTCAACTTCGAGAGGATCGCGTTGAACATGGCCCTCGGTCGAAACGAATCACCGATGCGCGCCCGCCGAGGTGGTGTGGCTCTGGGAGAGGTGCGCGTGGATGATCTTCTCGATCTGCTCTTTCGTGTACGGCTCGAGTCGCGTCACGATCGTCTTGTAGCCGCCCGGCCGTCCCACGATGATCCGCAACGTGCCGTTCTGGCGGGCGTCGGCGAGGATCTGCTTGAACTCGCGCGGCGAGGCACCGATGAGCGACTTGAGGTTGCAGGCGATCAGGCGGTCGCCTTCCTGCAGTCCGGAGCGTGCGGCCGGACCGTCGGGAGCGACGGACTGAACGACCAGTCCCTTCTTCTCCATGCCGATCGTGGCGCCGAGAAAGCGGCGCCCGCCGAGCATCTGCCGGATCTGCTGCTCGCATTCGCGCGCGGCTCCGGCGCACTTCTGTTCGTCGGCAATGACGAGGGCAGCAGCGGCGATCCACACGAGGACGAGAATTCTGGAGACTTGATGCGCCATCAGACGAAAGGGTTCCCTAAGGCCGAGGTCACTCTAAGACCTTCCTGCGGGCACGCCATTTACAAATCAGAAAATGTGCGTTTGATTCCGCTTACTGCCGTACGGAGCGTCGCTTCGTGGGGAGAGGCGGTGGCGGAGCAGTGTCGGGACCGTAAACACGGACCTGATAGCGGTCGGCGACCACGACTTTGCTGCCCGCGACCGACATCTGCATGGGCGACGTGACTCGCCACTCCGTCTCCTGCAGGGCGATGCGCTTCGTGAGGTCGATGAAATGCAGCCGGCCGTCCTTCGCGATGTACGCAAAGTCGTCGCCCGTCGCGAAGAGGTCGAGTCCGGTCATCGGGAAGAACTCGAGCTCGCGCGGCGCGAAGCGCTCCTCGCCGGCGATGGAGTAGAGCCGCAGCCCTTCGCCGCCGCGCGACAGCAGCAACGCGGGCTGCGAGGAGTTCGGCGGCGCGGTGTCGACCTGATCGTGACGCACGCCGACGTGGCCGCGGTCGACGATCTTCCGCTCGTTCTCGATCTCGACTACGACCATGATCTCGGCCTGCAGCGCGTACGCGGTGTCGTCGGTGGCGGCGATGTCGACGTAGTGCCAGATGCGCCCGCCGATCTGCACGGGCCGGTTCGGGTCGCTGAAGTCGATGACGTGCATGCCGCTGTGCTCGTTCGCCTCGATGACGCGGTCGCGCAGGATCGCGGCCACGCTGGGCGGATGCCCCTGCGCGTCCCACGTGCCGAGGTAGCGCGGGCGCAGCGGCGTGGTGACGTCGAGGAGGTTGACGAAGGCACGGCCGTAGATGACGGCGCGGCCGTTCTTCACGCGGATCTTGTCCTGCAGGTTCGGGACGGCCAGCGTGTAGACCTCGCGCGGCGCGTCGGTCTTCGAGACGTCGAGCACGCGCAGATACGGCGGATCGATGACGTAGGCGACGGAGCCGTCGGTCCAGACGCCGCTCACCGGTCCGGCGAGATCGCTGTACTCGGCCTCGAGGTCGAGCGTCGTGGCGTCGAAGATCCGCACCGGTTTGCCGGTCTCGCGCGCGATGAGGCCCGGGTTGAAGGCCAGGCCGGACTCGGTGACGATGGCGCCGGAGAGGAAGAGGCGGTCGCCGGACGCGGCGATGGCGTTCACCCACTCCGTGCGCGTCTCGAGGAGGCGCGGCGCGGCTTTGTCGCTGACGTCGAAGACGTGCAGGCGGTCGGTCCCTTCGAAGGCGAAGACGCGCGTGCCGGCAGCGGCCACGCCGCGCAGCCGCAGCTCGTTGAGGCCGACGTTCGCGATGACACGCGGGTCGGCGGGATCGTGGACGTCGATGCCGACCAGGGCGTCGTTGTCGGAGGCGGCCCAGAGCATGCCGTTGGCGTACGCGAGGTCGGCGGCGTCGACGCTGGGAACGATGCGCAGCGGCGAGGCCGCGGGCGGGAGATAGACGCGCAGCGGCTGGTCCGCCGCGGCGACGTAGAGATGGTCGCCGACGAAGGCGAGGGCGGTGATGGTCGCGGGAAGCGTGATGCGCCGCGCCACGGTGAGCTCGTTGCCGTCGCGCTCGAGGATCGTGAGCACGCTCCCCGCGGCGGCGGCGGCGTAGCGCGCGTTGGCGGCCACGTCGGAGACGGCGCCCGGTCCGCCGATCCAGCTCAGGCGCTCCAGTGCGCCATTCGCGTCGATGGCGAAGCGCTCGACGCCGGTGCTCGTGGCGAGGACGAGATCGGTGCTGCCCATCAGGGCGACGTCGTACGTCTCGTCGTCGCCCCACTCGGTGTCGATGCGGAGGATCTGATTGCCGCTGACGTCGTACGCGGAGACGCCGCGGCCGTCAGCGGTGTAGAGGCGGCTGCTGGAGGCGTTGACCGCGAAGGCTTTCGTGGCGCCGCGCTGGCCCCAGATGCCCTGGGCCGCGAGCGCATTCGTGAGGAGAAGGAAGACGAGGAGCAGTGACCGTCGCATCAGTTCGCCGCCGGTGCAATCGACACGCCGCCCAAAACGAGGGACGACGAAGGGCCGGCGCGGCCGGCAGCGCTGGTTGGCATAGCCGGGCCGCACGCTGATCGCCTGAATCACGCGTCTCGTGAGGGCATGTCTGGTCAGCGAGTGAACCGCACGGCGCCGAACGCGGCCGCGACGTGGAAATCGGGCGGCGCCTTCAGGGTCGGCTGCCAGGCGCTGTACTCGTCGCCGTGCTCGGTGTGGCGGTCGATGCGGAAGAAGTTCGCCCGCCACACTTCGCCGTCCGCGGGCGTGCCGCGTCCGAGGGATTCGAAGGGGATGCGGATGAGCGTGTCGAAGGTCATGACCCCGCTCGACTCGATCACCTTGCGCACCGCCACGACCAGGCCCTCGCAGGTCCAGCTCTTCTCCGCGTGCATGGTGGCGCGGATGCCGTCGGGGGAGTCGATGATGGCGTCGAAGATCACGCCGAGGGGGCTGATCTCGAACTCGAAGTAGCGGGTCAGTCTCTCGGGGGCGAGGAAGAGCTCGACGACGTCCTGCTCGTAGAGAGGATCGTCGCGGTGGTGATAGGTGGCGTGGATGTGGTCGTCGGCGCCGGAGAAGAGAAACGTGACGAGCTCGTCGTCGTGCCACGCGGCCAGGCTGGTGGCCAGGCGCGGGGCGGCGGCGTCGGTGGCGCGGCGGAGCCGGACCGGGGCGCAGCCCCGCGGCGTCGACCACGGCTCCTCCATGTCGAAGGGCGCGCGCGGCACGACGAGCGTCTCGGTCATTGCCGCTGCATCATAGCCGGGCGCGGCATACCGCGTGCAACGACGCGCCGCCGGGGAACGACGGTGGTTGATTACGAACTGAACGAGCTCAAGCGCGAGTTCCTGGATGAAGCGCGGGAGAAAGTCGTGGAGATGCAGAGCGCGCTGGAGCGCGTCGCCGAGCGCGAGTCGCTCGAGCGTCTGGCCTATCTCGCTCATCAGCTCAAAGGCTCCGGCGGCAGCTACGGCTATCAGCGCATCTCGACCGATGCGGCGGAACTGGAGAAGGTCGTGGAGTCGATCGACGGGAACGGCTCATCGGCGGTGCAGGAAGAGAAGATTCAGCAGTACGTGCTGAACCTCCGAACCGAGATCGACCGCGCCGCTCGCGAGCTCGTCTAGGAGTGCGGCGGCGTCCAGCCGCCGCTTTTGCATCGGTCTCGCGAGCCCGTACCAAAGCGGCGGCTGAGCGCCGCCGCACTCCTAGACTGCCGCAGCCTGGCGCGGGGCGCGCGAGGGGTCGCGGCGCTTCTCGGCCTGCACCTGGTTGCGGCCGTTGCGCTTGGCGCGGTAGAGCGCCTTGTCGGCGGCGATGATCAGCTCCTTGGCCGAGTGGATGCGCGAGTGCGGCACGCTGGCCACGCCGACGCTCACCGTCGCCTTCACCGGTCCGGCCTGCGTCTCCAGAGGCGACGACTCGATGAGCTGGCGGATCTTCTCGGCGAAGGCGATCCCGTCCTGCAACGCCGTCTCCGGCATCATCACCGCGAACTCCTCGCCGCCGTAGCGCGCCACGAGGTCGGTGCTGCGCACCGAGTCGCGGTAGAGCGCGGCCGCGTTCTTGAGCACGTCGTCGCCGACGGCGTGGCCGTACGTGTCGTTGATCTTCTTGAAGAAGTCGAGGTCGATCATCGCCAGCGCCAGCGGACGCTGGTAGCGCTGCGACTCTTCGAACGCACGCGCCAGCTCGTCCTGGAAGTACCGGTGGTTGTGCAGCTTGGTCAGGCCGTCGGTGATGGACAGCAGCTCCAGCCGCTTGTTGGTCTCGAGCAGCTCCTTCTGCAGGTCGACGATGCGCTTGCCGGCGCGGATGCGCGCGAGGAGCTCGGGATACTGGAACGGCTTGGTGATGTAGTCGTCCGCGCCGAGCTCGAGTCCTTCGACCTTGTCCTCCTGCTCGTCCTCGCCGGTGAGCATGATGATGTAGCGCGTGCGGAACTCGGGGTTCGCCTTCAGCTCCTGCGCGAGGACGACGCCGTCCATGTCGGGCAGCCGCCGGTCGAGGATGACCAGGTCCCAGTCATCGGACTGCAGCGCCGCGCGCGCCTCGTCGCCGGTGGTGTATTCGACGGTGTCGAATCCGGCCCGGCGGAGGAAAAGCCGGACCAGTCGGCGGATCGCGGCGTCGTCATCGACGATGGCTATGGTGAAGTCGGACATTGGTGAGCGGTCTCCGCAGCAACGAACGGGCCACTACGGCCGAGGCATGAGCCACGAGGCATGAGGAATGAGTGCTTCACCCTCATCCCTCATGCCTCATGCCTCATGCCTCATCCCTCATCCCTCATCCCTCACACCTTTACCCGCATCGAGATATCGAGCGCCGTCACCGAATGCGTGAGCGCCCCGACGGAAATCCGGTCGACGCCCGTCTCCGCCACGGCGCGCACGGTGTCGAGGTTGATGCCGCCGCTGGCCTCGAGCGGGACGCGGCCGTTCGTGCGCCGCACCGCCTCGCGGAGCTCGTCGGGACTCATGTTGTCGAGGAGGATGAAGTCGGGCCTCAGCGACAGCGCCTCGTCGAGCTCGCGCGTGTCGCGCACCTCGACCATGATCTGCTGCGGCATGTTCCGCGCGCGGATGCGC
>DASUSL010000373.1:0-13616 GCA_036375135.1 Thermoanaerobaculia bacterium
CCACTCCGCGATCTGTTCCGGCGTGGGAAAGTCCGTCGTGATCAGATACTTCGTTCCCATCTCCATCATTGTAATGGTGGATTGATTGCCTTTCCTTCCCTGTTCCGCTTCTGAACACGCCATGAAAAAGCTCGTCATCGACATCGAAACCGTCGGCCTGCCGTGGGAAGAGCTCGATCCTTACGTCCGCGAGTACATGATCAAAGGTCTCTCCGAGGGGGACGCGGAGGAGGCGAAGCGGTCGGGGGGGCTTTCGCCGTTCCGCGGAAAGATCGTCGCCATCGGCGTCATCAACATCGGCGACGGGCGGTCGTGCGCGTTGTACGAGATGCCGGGGCAGACCGAAGTCAAAGTCGAGAAGGTCGGCGCACGCACCTTCATCTCCGGCACCGAGAAGCAGATCCTGGAGAAGTTCTGGGAGTTCTTCGACAGCGACTCCCGCTTCATCTCCTTCAACGGCCGCCAGTTCGACGGGCCGTTCCTGATGATCCGCTCCGCCATCAACGGCATCGTGCCCAAGCGCGACCTGGTCGGCTATCGCTACGGCTTCCATCCCAACTGCGACCTGCGCGAGGCGCTGAACTTCTTCGGCACCGTGAACGCGCGGCAGTTCAAGTTCAACCTCGATCTCGCCTGCAAGGCCTTCGGCGTCGAGACGTCGAAGGGCGAGGGACTCGACGGCAAGTCGGTCGAGACGTGGTATCGCGCCGGCCGGCATCGCGAGATCGCCGACTACTGCCTCGACGACGTGCGCGCCACCGCGGAGCTGTACGACAAGATCGCGGCCACGCTGCTGATGTTCAACAACGACTTTCGCAACGCCGAGGAGCGCGACCGCCGCATGCGCGCCGAGGCGCAGTCGCAGATGTCGATCATCCCGCCGCCGGAGCCGAGCTTCATCGAATCGGTGACGAAGACCTCGCTCGCCCTCACCAGCACACTCGAGGACGAGCCGCCGGAGCCCGCCGCCGGCCGCCATTCCGCGCTCGTTTTGGAGAAGCTTGTTCACGACGGGAGCGAAGAAGAGTTGCTATAAACGCGGTCCATGCGCCGCACGCTCTTCGCTCTCGCACTCCTCCTCGCCCTCCCCACGAACGCGGCCACCACGCCGCTGGATGCATTCCTCGCCAGCGCGAAACGCCGCGTGCTCCCCAACGGGCTGACCGTCATCACGCGCGAGGCGCCGGGCACCGGCGTGGTCGCGGTGAACACGTGGGTCAAGGCCGGCTACTTCCACGAGCCCGATGAAGTCGCCGGCATGGCGCACCTCTTCGAGCACATGCTGTTCAAGAGCTCGAAGAACTACCCGGCCGTCGAGCAGATCGCCCAGGAGATCGCCGCCGTCGGCGGCAGCCTCAACGCCGGCACGATCTACGACACCACGAACTACTACTTCACCGTGCCGAAGGAAGGGCTGCGCCGCGCGCTGGAGCTGCAGGTCGACGCGATCGCGAATCCGATCTTCGACCCCGTGGAGCTGAAGAAGGAAGCGGAAGTCGTCATCGAGGAGTCGAACCGCAAGCACGACAACCCGCCGGCCATGGCCTCGGAGCTGATGTACGCGACGGCCTTCGAGAAGCACCGCGTCCGCCGCTGGCGCATCGGCTCGAACGAGGTGCTGCGCAACATCAAGCGCGACGACCTGGTCGCGTTCTTCGGAACGCTGTACCAGCCGCAGAACATGATCCTCGTCGTCACCGGCGACATCACGCACGACGACGCGGCGCGCGCCATCGACGCGACGTTCGGCAAGATCCCCAGGGGCAAGCTGGCGAAGAAAGGCGGACCCGCCGAGCCGGCACAGACCGCGTTCCGCTACGGCCAGTCGGCCGCCGATCTGCGTCAGGGCTACTCGACGTTCGGCTGGCACACGCCGGGCGTGGGACACGCGGACAATCCCGCGCTCGAGGCACTCTCGCTGATCCTCGGCGGCGGCCGTTCGTCGCGCTTCTTCCGCAACGTCATCGGACCCGAAGGCGCCGCCACGGCGAACGCGAACAACCTCACGTTCGAGGACGTCGGGCTCTTCGAAGTGCAGTCGTCGTTCGACGAGAAGAACCGTGCCGAGGTCGATCGCCGCCTGCTGCGCGAGATCGAGCGCATCAAGGCTCACGGGCCGACGGCGTTCGAGCTGCAGCTCGCGAAGAACCTCGCCGAGTCGCAGACCATCCTCGGCCTGCAGAGCGTTCTCGGACAGGCCTCCGCGCTCGGCTACAACGAGGTGCGCACCGGCTACCAGTCGCTCGGCAAGGACCTGGCGACGCTGATGGCGCTCACGCCCGCGGACATCACCCGCGTCGCCCGCCAGTACCTCACCGTCGACAACATGACGCTCTACCACTACCGCGCGAAAGGGACGCCGGAGCAGACGCGCGACCAGGCGCTGGCGTTCGTGAAGGCGGCGGTGAGTGGGGCGGTGGAGGCGCCGGCCGCGGTCTCGAATCCCGCCTCCGCGACGCCGGCCCGCGCCGCGCGCGGCACGCGTGCACCCGAGGTCTCGAAGCTGTCCAACGGCGCGACACTCATCGTCGAAGAGCGCGCCGTCGCGCCGGCGGTCACGGTGGGCATCTACTTCCGCGGCGGCCGCACCGGCGAGAACAGCATCAACGCCGGCATCACGCGCCTGATGACCGGCTCGATGCGCCGCGGCACGACCTCACGCTCCGCCGAGCAGATCGATCGCGAGATCGAGTTCCTCGGCACGCAGATCGGCAGCGACCTCGCGCGCGACTACTTCGGCTACGCGGTCGACGTCGTGTCGCGCAACGTCCGTCCCGCGACGGCGCTCCTCGCCGACGTCGTGCTCAATCCGAACTTCAACGAGAAGGGCATCACCGAAGAAAAGCACCTGCAGAAGGCCGCCATCCGCCGCACCGCCGACTCCGCGACCGCGCGCCCGTCGCAGCTCATGTACGAAGCGCTGTATCGCAATCATCCGTACGCGCTGACGGCCGAGGGTTACCTCACTTCCGTCGATGCGATCGATGCCGCCGCGCTGCGCGCGTGGTGGCAGCAGCACGTGACCGCGGACGACGCGCTGATCGTGATCGTCGGCGACCTGCACGCGGACGACGCGAAGCACATCGCGGAGGAGGCGTTCGGCAACCTGCCGAAGCGCACCACGCCGCGCGTCACGGCCAAGCTGCCGCTGATGCCGAACGGCCGCTCCGACGTCATCGAGTACCGCGACCGCAAGCAGTCCGCGATCGCCATCGGCTTCCCCGCGGTCGGCTATACGAGCCCCGACTACGTGCCGCTGCGCCTCCTGCAGTCGATCACGTCCGGCATCTCCGGCACGCTCTTCAGCGAGCTGCGAGGCAAGCGCTCGCTCGCGTACACGGTCTTCAGCAACATCGCGCCGGCGAAGCAGGGCGGGACCTACCTGGCCTACATGGCCACCGACGCGGCGAAGGAAGAAGAGGCGCGCAAGGGATTGCTCAGCGAGCTGCGCCGCCACGCCGAGGACGCGGCCACCGAGGCGCACCTCACGCGCGCGAAGTCGGCGCTGGTCGGGCAGTCGCGTTTGCAGCGGCAGACGAACCAGTCGCACGTCGGCGAGCTCGCGCAGAACCACTTCCTCGAGCTCGGCCTCGACTTCACGGAGCGCTTCCTCGCGCAGGCGCAGACGCAGACGCTCGACGACCTGAAGAAAGCCGTCGCGAAGTACCTCGGCGGCGAGAACTACGTGATGGCCATCGTGCGCGGCAAGTCGTAGCCGCGAAGTGGAGCGGCGGGCGCGAACACCCGCCGCTCCTCCAACATCACGGATTGACGAGGAAGACGTCCCACGCCCAGCGGCCGGCGTCGGAGTCCTTGCCGTCGATCTTCGCGCGGTAGCGGAACGCGTTGCCGTGCTCGTCGACGCGCTTGCTCGTCTTGTACGCGAGATGCAGGCGCTCGATCTGCGCATCGGCGAGCGGGCGCAGCTCCCCGACGTCGGAGATGCCGTCGTGATTCGCGTCCTGCCAGAGGCGCAGCGACGCGAAGATCGCATCGCGCGCGTCGATCACGCCGTCGCCGTTGCCGCCGCTGACGGGGCGGTCGTACACGGCCAGCGCGCGGAAGCCGTTCGCCGACGTGCCGGGCAGCTGCGGCGTGAAGTTCCCGAACAGCTCGCGCCCGTTGTCGATCGTGCCGTTGCCGTTGCGGTCGAGCACGAGGAACGCGTCGTCGTCGCCGGCCGCGGTCCACGAGAGCGCGTCGGGCACGCCGTTCGAGTTGAGGTCGAAGAAGACGCCGCCCGCGCCGCTGGTGAGCACGAAGCCGTCGCCGTCGACGTCGATGACGATCGGGCTGTTGTTGCCGCACTCGGTCGAGACCTGCACCAGCTCCGTGTTACCGCTGCCGCCGGTGGCGTAGGTGGGGTCACGCTCCTCGAGCTGGCAGTCGGTCACATCATCCTCTTCATCGTCCCCCTCGGGTGCGTGCGCAGGGCACGTCAGCCCATGCGGATACTTCGCGCCCCAGAACGCGGCGGAATCGTACGACTGCCACGTCGCCGTAACCGAGCCGACTCCCTTGCCGCTGGCGGTGACCGAAAGCGTGACGCTGCAGGAGAAGGTGCAGCGCTTGAACGCGATGCCGGCCGCGGCGCCGCATTTGACCTCCGAGTCCTGCGGTCCTTCCTGGGTGTCCCCAGCCTCGGAGAGCGCACCGACGTGGCTGGCGAGCGTGGTGCGCGCGCCGTAGCAGTTCGCGCCGCCGGCGTGGCTGACCAGGATCTGGCAGCGATGGCGTCCGTTCAGCGGCGCGGTGCAGGTCGGATTGAAGTAGAAAGTCGTGCCGTGGTAGCCGTCGCGGTGATCCGTGGCGTCGAAGGCGTTCCACGCCTCGGGCACCGGGTTGTTCGACGCGATGCGCGACCGCGTCTTCGCCGGCATGTCGGCGACGGCCATTGCCGGCGGCAGCGTCTCGCGCCCGAGGACCGTCACGTCGCCGGCCAGCCCGACCACGTTGTCGAGGATCTCGGGACGCCCGTCGCCGTCGCGATAGAACGCGATCGCGCGATAGGTGCGGCTGCGCCCTTCGAAACGCACCGTCACCTCGAATGACGTGTAACGCCGGTAGTCGAGGAACGCCTCCGGCTCGATCTGGAAGACCTCGCGCACGGTCCAGCGGTCGTCGTTCAGCGACGACCAGTAGCCCGGCTCCCAGCGCGCGCGGTACGAGAAGTACTGCTGTTCGTTCATGCGCGAGGTGATGCGGTCGCCGCGGATGATCTCGCCCGCGGGCAGCGTCACCAGCTCGTTCCAGCGCGCGTCGAGGATCTCGTCGACCGGGCCGCTGCGGAAATCGCGCAGCTGGAACTGCATGGCCACGTTGTCGGCGAGCCACTCCTGATCGCCGAACATCTCCTGAACGTAATTGGCCTTGTTGTACAGCGTCATCTTCGCGTACGCGGAGCGGATGGCGCGCTCCTCGGCATTCGTCTCCACGGCACGCGGCTCCGGCAGGCGCTCGCGCGCACCGATCGTCATGGCCAGGGAGAGCAGGAACAACAGCAACAGACTGCGGGTGTGTCTCATCGGTCCTCCAAGGGTTAGTGGTTGTGCTTCGACAGCCGCGTGCCGGACAGCTCACGCAGCACGACTTCTTTCAGGGTGCGGAGATCGACCGCGCCGGGGATGACGGCGCCGTTGACGATCAGGGTCGGCGTGCCGGTGACGCCGAGGCGCTGCGCTGCTTCGACGTCGTGCATCACCGCCTCGGCGGAGCTGTCCGACGCGACACACGCGGCGTACTGCGGCGACTGCAGTCCGGCGCGAGCGGCGGCGGCGCGGATCGCGGAGTCGTCGAGGCTCTTCGCCGCGAAGAGCGCGTCGTGGAACTGCCAGAAGCGTCCCGCCGGCGCGGCACACGCCGCCGCACGCGCCGCCGCGAATGCCTGCGCATGTCCGCGGGACGGCAGATGGCGGTAGACGAGGCGGACGTCGTCGGGAAACATCGCCAGCAGCTCGCGCACGACGCTGCCGGACTCCTTGCAGTACGGACACTGATAGTCGGAGAAGGCGATGATGGTCACGGCCGCGTCGGCCGGTCCGAGCGAAGGCAAGCCTTCGAGCGACTCCGTGAGCTGCACGCGCGGCTCGCGCAGCCGCACGTCGACGGAGGCCGCGGCCACGAGCGCGGTCACCGCGTCGCGATAGGCGCGCATGCGCTCCTTCGTCTCCAGGTCGATGCGGATGCGCTGGCGCGCCTCGTCGCCGCTCATGCCGCTGAACGCGGAGACGTTCTCGCGGTACTCGCGCTCGATGGCGTCGGCGGCGATCTTCACCTGGACGGTCGAGAGCGCGTTCTTCACTTCATCGACGGAGACGCCGCGGCGCTTCGCCTCGTCGGCCAGCACGCGCTGCGCGACGAGGTTGTCGAGCGAGCCGCGGCGCAGCGTGTAGAGCTGCTGTTCCAGCGCGAAGATCTTCGAGGCGATCGGCGCGTCGACGTCCGCCGCCGCGATCGGCGCTCCGTTCACCACCGCCACCACGTCCGCGCTCACGGCGCGCGCCAGAAGAAAGAGAAAGAGAAACAAACGCATGAAGTCGGCTCCTTTCGAGTGCGCGCCAGAATCAGCGGCACTCCGGAACCGAGCAATTCATTTGGGACGACGCCGCGGTAGACGAGGACGGCACGTCTGCCCGCCCGGACGGAAGTGCGTGCGGAGGGCGTTTTTGGGACGAAGCGCGCCGTCTCGCGGATGAAGGCGGCGTCTCGCCGGACGAAGCCCGCGATTCGAGGGACGAGGCCCGCCGGAGCGCGTCCGCGCCGTCGCTATCATCGAATCGATGCACGACGAACCGCGCCCGCTGTCACGCCCCTCCGCGGTGGTGGTGATCCTCGCCGCGGCGTTCGTCATGCTCGTGTACTTCGGCTGGAAGTACAGCGACATCGTGGAGCGTCACGACGGCGACAGCGCCGTCAGCCGCGTGGTCGGCCGGACCGCCCTGTTCGTGCTCTGGCTGTTCTGCATCCCGATCCTCTTCGCCGCCGCGAAGCGTTGGCCGCTCGTCCCCGGCCGGCGGCTGCGCAACGCGACGACGCTCATCGCGCTGGCGATCGCGTTCTCCGCCGCGCGCGCGGTGATGGATCACGGCATCTGGTGGCTGGTGCGCGGCGGGCGCCCCTCGTCGAACTTCTGGCCGGCGGTCCTGCTGCTCTTCCACACGGAGCTGCTGATCGCGGTGTCGCTGTTCGTGCTGACGAAGGCAGCCAGGCTGTCGCGTGAGAACGCGGAGCGCCGCGCGGCGGAGGCCCGTCTCCACGCGACGCTCGCACAGGCGCGCCTGCAGAAGCTGCGCGCCGACGTCGATCCGCACTTTCTCTTCAACGCGCTCAACGCCGTGGCGGCGCTCGTCGACAGCGATCCCGTCGCGGCGCGGCGCGTGATGAGCGAGCTCACGGAGCTGCTCCGTGCCTCGCTGGCCACGCACGAGACGGCCTCGGTGCCGCTCTCCAGCGAGCTCGAATTCGTCCGCCGCTATCTGGCCATCCAGCGCGTACGCCTCGGCCCGATGCTCACCGCCACGTTGACGCTGCGCGACGAGGAACTGGCCAACGCCGAGATCCCGCCGTTGCTCCTGCAGCCGCTGGTGGAGAACTCGATCGTGCACGGCGTCGGGAAGCGGCCGGAGGGAGGCTGCATCACCGTGGCCGTCGACGCGGTCGGCGACTCGCTGCGCATCCAGGTGCGCGACAACGGACCGGGATGGCCGCGCGAGGCGCGCGAGGCCACGAACAGCGTCGGCATCCCGAACGCACGCGAACGGCTGCTCTGTCTCTACGGCAACCAGCAGAGCCTCACGTTCCGCCGCGTCGACGGCGACTTCGTGGCCGAGATCCGCATCCCGCTGCGATGGAAGCAGGCCGCATGAAGCGCCGTTCCCTCGGCAGGCTGCTGCTCATCGCCCTCGGCATCGTCGGCGCCTGGCTTCCGCTCGCGGTCTTCAACACCAGCGAGCACCTCGGCTTCGCCGCGGCGACGGACTGGTCGGAGTTCTGGCTCAACCTCTTCCAGTACCAGCTCTCGAGCAGCCTGCTCTGGGCGGTCTTCACGCCGTTCATCATCTTCATCGTCGAACGGCATCCCCTGCGCGGATCGTCGTGGCGCAGGAACCTGGTGCTGCTGATCGCGATGGCGCTGGGGATGGCCGTCGTCCGCGCCGGCGTCGGCGGGTTGGTGAGCGAGGTGACGCAGGGGCGCGATGCGAACTGGCCTTTCGTGCTCTTCTCGATCCAGTACCGCTTCGTGCGCAACTTCTTCCTGGTGGCATTCGTGGTGGCGATCCTGGAGCTGATCGCCGCGCAACGTGTCGCGGCGGAGCGCGAGCGCGACGCGATGGAGCTGCGCGCCGAGGTCGCACGCGCGGAGCTCGACGGCACACGCGCGCGCCTGCGGCCGCGCTTCATCCTCAGCGCCATGGAGTCCATCTCCGCGCGCATCGAGACGCAGCCCGCCGGCGCCGACAGGCTCCTCATCCACTACTGCGACGTGCTGCGCCGGATGCTCGCCGCCGACCCGCGGCAGGACCGCACTCTCGGCCATGAACTGGAGGCGATCGAGCCGTATCTGGCGCTCGAGCGCACGCGCACCGGCGGACGGTTCACCACGCGTTTCGCCGTGCGCGCCGACCTCCTCGCCGCGCGCGTCCCCGCGTTGCTGCTGCTGCCGCTCATCGAAGATGCGCTGATCCGCCGCGCGCCCGACGCGCCGGGGCATCTCGAGATCCGCGGCACCGCCGCGCGCGGCGTGCTGCGGCTGGAGGTGGAGGAGCATCACGCCACGATGCCGGCGGAGAACGAGGCGGTGTGCGAGGTGCGCGCGCGCATGATGCGCACGTTCGGCGACGAAGAAGTGTCCGTGCAGCAGCAGCTCACCCCGCGCGGACTGCTCACCGCGCTGCGCATGCCGCTGGCCCGCGCGAACGAAGGAGTATTCGCATGAATCTGCAGGCGCTGATCATCGACGACGAGCCGCTGGCCCGCGCGCGGCTGCGCACGCTGCTCGAGCGCGACGGCTGCGTGGACGTGGTCGGCGAGGCCGCGCATGCCGTGCAGGCGCTGCGCCTCGTGGCCGAGCTCTCGCCCGACCTCCTCTTCGTCGACGTCCGCATGCCCGGCCAGTCGGGACTGCAGCTGCTCGAGCAGCTCGATCCCTCGCGGCAGCCGGTGGTGATCTTCACCACGGCGTACCCCGATTACGCGCTGGCGGCGTTCGACGTCTTCGCCGCGGACTACCTGCTCAAGCCGCTGGACGGCGATCGCGTGCTGCGCGCCATCAACCGCGCGCGGCGCATCATCCAGGGCGGACGCCGCGCCACGCCGCAGCGCCCGCACGCGTATCGCGAGCTGATGGCGGTGCCGGTGCGCGAGGAGATCCTCTTCGTGAAAGTGCCGCAGATCGACTGGATCCTCGCGGAGCGCAACTACTCGCGCCTCTTCTGCGCGCCGGCGTCCTACCTGCTGCGCGAGTCGCTGCAGAGCATCGAGCGCTCGCTCGATCCGGCGGCGTTCATCCGCGTGCACCGCTCCGCCATGGTGAACCTCGACCGGGTGCGCAAGCTCGTGTCGATGTCCGAGACCGTGTCGTCGATCCAGTTGTCCACCGGAGCGACGGTGCCGCTCGGCCCCGCGTACCGGAGCCGCCTCGAGGAAGTGCTCGGGAAGAAGCTGTAGGTACAATCGCGCCGTGCAGGTCTACCGATCCCGAGTATTTACGCCCGTCCGCGACCCGTTCGCGGACGGCGTGGAGCACTCTTACCGCTGGTTCGACGACGGCCACGTCGCCGTCGGCGACGACGGCCGCATCGCCAGCGTCGGTGAGTGGAGCGACGCGCCGCAGGGCGACGTCGTCGATCTCAGCAAGCGGCTGATCGTCCCCGGCTTCATCGACACGCACCTGCACGCGCCGCAGATCGAGATGATCGGCTCGTATGGCGGACATCTCCTCGAGTGGCTGAACCGCTACACGTTTCCGACCGAGCGCAAGTTCGAGAATCCGGAGCACGCGCGCCGCGTGGCGAAGGCGTTCTTCGACGAGCTGCTGCGCCACGGCACGCTCACCGCGCTGATCTTCTCCACCGTGCACGCCACCGCGACCGAGGTCTTCTTCGAGGAGGCGGAGGCGCGCGGCTTCCGCGGCATCATCGGCAAGACGATGATGGACCGCAACGCGCCGGAGTATCTGCTCGACAGGAGCGCGCAGCAGTCGTACGACGAGTCGCGCGCGCTGCTGACGAAATGGCACGGACGCGGCCTGCTGCGCTACGCCATCACGCCGCGCTTCGCGCCGACTTCGACGCCGGAGCAGCTCGAGCTCGCGGGACAACTGAAGCGCGAGTTCCCCGACGCCTGGGTGCACACGCACATCTCCGAGAACCCCAGCGAAGTGCGCTGGGTGCAGGAGCTCTTCCCCGAGGCCGAGTATGCGGACGTGTACGACCGCTACGGCCTCCTGAGCGAGCGCACCGTGCTGGCGCACGGCGTCTGGCTGACGCCCGAGGAGCTCGACCTCCTGGCGCGCCGCGGCGCGCGGATCTCGCACTGCCCGAACTCCAACCTCTTCCTCGGCAGCGGACTCTTCCCGCTGCACCGCGTGCTCAACGCGGGCGTCATCGTCGGCCTCGGCAGCGACATCGGTGCCGGCACGACGCCCTCGCTCTTCAACGCCATGGCCGACGCGTACAAGGTCCAGCAGGTCCAGGGCGTGTCGCTGAGCCCGTTTCATCTCTGGTACCTGGCCACGCTCGGCGGCGCCCGCGCGCTAACGCTCGATCAGGAGACCGGAAGCCTCGAGCCCGGCAAGTCGGCGGACTTTCTGGTGCTCGACCTGCAGGCCACGTCGCTGCTCACGCTGCGCACCGCGCACGCTTCGTCGGCCGAGGAGCTGCTGGCGGGGCTGATCTTCATGGGCGACGATCGGGCGGTGGAGCGAAGCTTCCTCGGGGGCCGCTGCGTCTCAGTACGTACGTAGGGCAGGCTTCAGCCTGCCCATGCACAGGCTGAAGCCTGTCGTACGTTAGGCAAGCGCCTTGCGCTCCTCAATGACGTTGGAGGCCCCAAATGAATAAAACGCTCCGAATCTCGGCCCTTTGCGCGCTGATCGCGCTCACAGCTCTGTCCTCTTTCGCGCAAACGCGTCCCATGGTCGGGACGGTCATCGACATCGACGAAGGGCGCGGACGCCTGCAGATCGAGTACGACGATGACAGCACCCGCGTCCTGGTCGAGACCGACTCGGTCTCCACCGTCTACTACGGTTTCGGCACTGTGATCGCCGGCAAGCCGGAGATTTTCACCGGCTCGTCCGGCCTGTCGAACGTGCGCCTCGGCGACCGCGTGCAGATCCGCGGCACCGAGCGTGGCAACAACGTCTGGAAAGCGGACCGCGTGACGCTTCTCGGCCGCGACGTCGAGGCGTCGACGACCGGCGTCGGCACCACCCGCGACCGGACCAGCGTCTCCACTCCCGTCGACGACCGCGTCACCGGCACGGCCACGGCGGCGACCGGTACCGGCGGCAACGTCGAGGGCACGATCCGCTCGATCAACGAGGATGAAGGGCGCCTCGTGATCGTCACGGCGCAGCGCCGCATGATGACCGTGCGCACCTACCGCAACACGCCGGTGCTCTATCAGGGGCAGACGTACCGCGTCACGAACCTCGAGGTCGGTGACCGCGTGCGCGTCGAGGCCGAGGCGCGCAACGCGCAGGCGGACGAGATCACGGCGCGGCGCATCACGGTCCTGCAGTCGGTGCAGGAGGGCGGCACGACCGCCGACAACGCCGGCCGCGTCACGACGATCACGGGCCGCGTGAGCCGCATCGAGTCGGGACTGGACCGCATCTTCATCGACACGGGCCGCGAAGAGATCCGCGTCGACATGGTGCAGGCCGAGGATGCGGCGGGCAACGTGGTCCGCGCGCGCGACGTGCGGGTGGACGATGCGGTGGAGATCACCGGCAGCTTCAACCGCGTCGGCGATGCGTTCAACGCGTCGACGGTGCGCTTCACGCAGGGCGACCGCGAGTCCCCCGGCGACATCGGCTCGACGTTCGACCGCCCGGCGCTCATCACTACCGGCGGGACGATCATCGAGACGCTGGAAGACGCCTCGACCCTCGGCCTGCGCGAGACGGACACGAACCGCGTGGTGCGGATCTGGGCCTCGCCCGACCTGCTGATGCGCATGAAGAACAACACCACGTACGCCGCGGTGTCGACGCTGCGCGAGAAGGACACGGTGATCATCCAGGCGTTCCGCGACGCGCGCGGGAACCTGATCGCGCAGACGGTCCGGGTGCGCAACCGGTAGCGTCTGAGTCTGGACTGCCGCAGCAACGCTGCCGCTTTCAAACGTAGGGCAGGCTTCAGCCTGCCCGGGACAGGCTGAAGCCTGTCCTACGTTTTGAGACAGCCTCCTGCGCTGCCGCAGTCCAGAGCGAACCGCTGAGTCCGCGAATAGTTATTCTCACTTCTTTGTCGGAACCCGCGCAATGCCAAAACAAGAGCTGCTTCCGGGGGTTTCGACCACGTCCTGCCCGCCGCGAGTCGTGTGCGATGCGCACACCGCCATCCGCCGCGCACGCACCCGCGTGTGGGTGCGCGACGGCGTGCAGCTCGCGTTGCTCCTGGCCGTCGACTGGCTGTTCGTCTACTGGCCCGACTCGCGGATGCCGTTCGTCGACCGCGAGGCGTCGCTGGCCTTCCTCCGCGGCGCGAACGTGGTGATCCTCGGCCACGTCTGGCTCGCCCGCGCGCTCCCGAAGTGGACGGCGAAGCGGATCGCCGCTACGTGGAGTCGCTCGGAGCGTGAGAAGTTTCTGGCCTGACGAGCACGAGCCGCAGCAGCAGCAGGACGAGCACCACCGCCGCGATCACGACGCCGACCCAGAAGAGCTTGCGCCCGTCGCGGTCGTCGTCCGCCGCGCGCACGCCTGGGGCCGCGCCGAGTGCGAGCTCGCGCGCCGGCTCGGCGAAGAGCCGCGGCGCGAGTAGCGCCAGGTCGTAGCGCGGCGCATTCACGCGCCGGTTGCCGTAGAAGAGGAACAGCGGCGTGCCGGGATGACTGAAGCGCAAAGCCTCGGACGGCAGCACGAGGTGCACGGAGTCGATCGGCAGCGGCGCGTTGTCGCCCTCGTCGACGATGAGCTCCATCGTGCGCGGCGGATGATGCGGCAGCTCGAGACGCAACGCGGGCGCAGGCTCTTCCGGCTCGCCGCTGCGCCACGCCGCGCTGGTGACGACACCGCCGCGCCGTTGGCGGATCGTGACGTCGCGGTCGAAGACGCGCGCGGACGTCGTCAGCACGAGCGTGCCTGCCGGCAGATTCGCGTACGGCAGCTCGATGCGATAGGTCGACTTCGAGCCGCTCGCCGCGCGTGCCGAAAGCGCGAGCTGCAACGCGAGCGGCTCCGCCCGATGCTCGACGAGGTACGGCACCTGACGCCCCTGCGCGTCCGCAAGCCGCAGATCGCGCAGCTCGTTGCTGTGTGCCAGCACGTGCGCATCGAGCAGCAACACACTCAGGCCCGTCGCATCGGGGACTTTCCGCGATACGCGAAATTGCTCGCGCTCGATGACCGAGCCAAATGTGGGGCGGGCTTCAGCCCGCCCCACCCCCAG
>DASUSL010000374.1:0-13024 GCA_036375135.1 Thermoanaerobaculia bacterium
AGCACCTCGACCACGATATCGGGAGCCCCCTGCACGTTCTTGTGTCCGACGATGGATGCGCGATTGCTCAGGATAACCGCGACGTCAGGCTCGAGCACGTTGTCGCGCGACAGCACAACATCGAGCGGTGCGTGCCACACCTCGCCATTGCGGTGCTCTTCGAAGGAGCGATCCAGACGGCCTACGATCTTGCGGACAATCCGCTGGTGTCGCGGTAAAGGCGCAGGATTCAAAACCAACTCCCCCTCGATCAGCTCGTAGTGCTTCCCTTCTTTCTCGGGAAGCGCCATGAACTCCTCGTACGTCATCCGGGTGGCGGTCTGCGGTGCCATGGGGGAAATTCTACGCCCGTTCGAAGATGGCCACGGGGAAGGTGGCGAAGACCTTGGCCAGTTCCAGCGACTCGAGCGTCTCGCCGGTGAACACATTGCGCCAGCGGCCCGGCACGTCCAGCGTGTGTGTGCCCCAGGCCTCGCTGAGCGGCAGCTCTTTGCCGAGTTGGGTGGTGAGGCGAGGAACGCAGACCAGGATGTCTTCGCCGCGCATGAAGGCGATGGCGTTGGGGGTACCGGTTTCAATGGCGCGATAGGCGCCGTCGCGGAAGGTGTCGGCGTGTCTGGCGCGGGTCTGGAGGGCGCGGCAGGTGACGAAGAGTTTGATCCGGCCATCCTGCCAGCGTTTCAGCATCTGCGCGGGCGCACTGAGTTTGGGGAGAAGCGCCGCGCGGCGGACGTAGTCGACCGGGCGGCGGTTGTCCGGGTCGACGAGGCTGAAGTCCCACAGCTCGGTGCCCTGGTAGAAATCGGGGATGCCGGGGCTGCAGACCTTCAATACGACCTGTGAGAGCGAATTGAGAAATCCGTGGAAGGCGATGCGGCGCTGGAAGCGGCGGAAGCGCGAGAGGAAACCGTCGCTCGACAGAATGGCCGTCGCGAAATCCTGCAGCGATTTTTCGTAATCACCGTTCACGTCGATCCAGCTCGAATGCGTCTTCGCCTCGCGCGCGGCCTTTTCGAGGTACTGGCGCAATCGCTCCGGAACGGACTCCTCTTCAGAAGGATCCAGCGGCCACATCCCGACCAGCGTCTGATAGACGAGCAATTCTTCATTGGGATGCGGAACGCCGTCGCGCTTCAACGACGCATTGGCGCGCGTCCACGCCTTCAGCTCGCGCTCCCACTGATCCGGGATTTCCGAGAGCACGCTGATCCGCGCGCGCACGTCCTCGGAGCGCTTGGTGTCGTGCGTCGACGTCGCGTTCATCGTGTGCGGCCAGTCGCGCACCATCGTCTCGTTGCGCGCGTGCAGCTCGCGCACGGGATCGAAGTCGCTGCCGCGACCCGGCTCGCCGCCGACCTCGTTGATCGAGATCAGGCGGTTGTAGTTGTAGAAGGCGGTGTCCTCGACGCCCTTGGCCATCACGCGGCCGGTGAACTGCTGCCAGCGCATGACGAAGGCCAGCCAGTGCTCGCGCTCCCCGCCGATGTACGGCGGCGGCTCCAGCAGCAGCACGTGCTCGACGAACGTGAACAGGCGCGCGTCGACATGCGGCGCGCGCCGGCGCGCCTCCGCGCCTGCGTGCTGCACGAATCCGCGGTCGGTGTCGCTGACGCGTCCCTCGCGGATGTACGTGCGATAGACCGGCATGCACGCCGTGACCTCGATCAGTGCCGCCAGCAGCTCGCTCGGTGCAAGGTCGCGCGCATTGCGGTCCGCCACCGCCAGACGCGCGAGGTGCGCCCCCAATGCGCGCATCTCGCCGAAGAAGAGCTGCTCGATGGCCTGCTTCTTCCGCTCGTACACCACGTCCTCGTACGACGCGGTCTGCCCGCTGTAGCGGTGATAGAGGCCGGTGAGCGCGCCCAGTCCCGCGGGATCGACGAACACGGCATTGGCCGTATCGAGAAAGTCGTAGCCGGTCGTGCCGTCACACTGAAACGGCGGCAGCACCTCGCCGTGCTCGAGGATCTTCTCGACCACGACATAAAACTTCCCGCCCAGGCGCGACTGCAGCTTGGCCAGGTAATTCGTCGGGTCGAAGAGGCCGTCGATGTGATCGATGCGGACGCCGGTCACTTTCTTCTGCGTGATCAGCTCGAGGATCAGCTTATTGCGCGCCTCGAACACCTCGGGATTCTCGACGCGGATGCCGACCAGGTCCGTGACGTCGAAAAAGCGGCGGTAATTGATCGTCTCGCTGGCGATGCGCCAGTACGCCAGCCGGTACCACTGCGCCGAGACGACGCGGTCCAGCAGATCGGGGTTCTCATTGAAGCGGGCGATCGCGGCGTCCATCGCCTTCGAGAATTCCGGCGACTCGTCGCGCAGGCGGCACAGTGTCTCTTTCAGGAAGCGGCTGTTGGCGATGACGGTCTCGTTCTGCACGAGGTCCCGCACCTCGATCCCGACGCCGCCCTCCGGGACCGCGTCCACGCACGACTCCAGCACGATCCGGTACGACTGCGGCGCCAGCGGCAGCCGCTTGTCGTAATAGGCGAGGAAGAATCCGTCGCTGTCGAAGCCGAGCTGGATTTCCTTCGACTCGAGTGCCTCGCCGTAAGGACGCCCGAGGACCGGCAGCAGCACTTTGTCGTCCCGCCAGTCGATGTCGAAGAAGTGGAGATAACGCGATTGCGGCCCGTTTTCGAGGACGCTGACCCACCACGCGTTCTCATGGCTGGCGGCCATGTGATTGGGGACGATGTCCAGGAGCAGCCCCATGTCGCGCGACGCGAGCTCATTGTGCAGCTCCGTGAAATCCTCTTCACTGCCGAGCTCCGGATTCAGAGCGTTGGCGTCGACGATGTCGTAGCCGTGCGTGCTGCCCTTGCGCGGGCGCAGCAGCGGCGACGAATAGAGATCGCTGATGCCGAGGTCGTGCAGGTACGCGACGATGCGCTTCGCGTCCTGAAACGTGAATTGCGCATTGAACTGCAGGCGGTATGTGGCCGTCGGTGCGCGGTACATCACGAGCCCGTGCCCCACACCGCGACCCCGTGCGGCGGGAGCGTCAGCCGTGTCCCTTCAAGCTTCGCGCCCGTCTCGAGCAGCGCAATGTGGGGACGGGCTTCAGCCCGTCCCTGAGACGGGCTGAAGCCCGTCACCACATCCACCGTCTGCGGCTGGTCGCTGAAATTGAACGCGACCAGCGCCTCGGACGACTCCGCGCGCCGCCGTACGAGCAGCACCTGCCGTTCGTCGTCCGCATGCGTCTCCACTGCGGCGAGATCGAGCCGCCGCAAGGCCGGCGTGTCGCGCCGCAGCCGCAACAGTTGCTGGTACCAGCGCCACATCGACGCGTGCTCGTCGCGATCGAGCAGCGCCCAGTTCAGCTTCGAGCTCAGGAACGTCCCCTCGTCGTGCGGGTCGGGCGGCTCGCCCTCCCAGGAGAAATCGTCGAATTCCTCGCGCCGTCCCTTGCGCACGGCCTCGATGAGGTCCTGGTCCGAATGCGAGGTGAAATACAGGAATGGTGCCTTCTCGTGGTACTCCTCGCCCATGAAGAGCATCGGCACGAACGGCGAGAGGATGATCGCCGCCGCGGCGAGCCGCGCCTGATCGAACGACACGAGGTCGCCGAGACGCTCGCCGCGCATGCGATTCCCGACCTGATCGTGATTCTGCACCGAGATCACGAACTGTGCTCCGTCCTTCGTCTTCGGCTTGAGGCCGTATTTGCGGCCGCGATAATCCGAATGCTGGCCGACGTACAGATAGCCGGTCTCGATGACACGCGCCAGATTGCTGACGTTCTTCGTGAAGCCGGAGTAATAGCCGTCCTGCTCTCCTGTCAGCAGCACATGCAGTGAGTGATGGAAATCATCCGCCCACTGCGAGTCGAACTCGAGACCGAAGCCTTCGCGCGGCGTAATCACGCGCGGGTCATTGAGGTCGCTTTCCGCGATGCTGTAGATGCGGCGCCCGAGCTGTCGCGCGCGCGCGTGCACGGCCACGTTGAGGTCCTGCAGGAACGGCTCGGCGGAGTGGTCGACGATGGCATGCACGGCGTCGACGCGCAGACCGTCGAAATGGAACTCGTCGATCCACTGCAGCGCACTGTGGATGAAATACCAGCGCACGTGATCGCTGTGCGGGCCGTCGAAATTCAGCGCCAGTCCCCACGGCGTCTTGTAGCGGTCCGTGAAGTACGGCCCGTACTGGCCGAGGTAATTTCCCTCGGGACCGAGGTGGTTGTAGACCACGTCGAGCAGGATGGCCAGTCCGCGCTGATGACAGGCGTCGACGAGACGCTTCAGTGCGCGCGGGCCGCCGTAGGACGACTGTGCGGCGCCGACGTACGTCCCGTCGTAGCCCCAGTTGCGCGCGCCGGGAAACTGCGCCACCGGCAGTAATTCGACCGCGGTCACGCCGAGCTCTTTCAGTCGATCCAGGTGCGGGATGATCGCGTCGAACGTCCCCTCGGACGTGAACGTCCCGACATGCAGCTCATAGACGACGTATTCCTCGAGCGGGATCCCTTCCCACCCCTCGTCGTGCCACTCGAAATCGGTTCCGACCACCGCGGACGCCGCATGCACGCCGTCGGGCTGATGGCGCGACGCCGGATCGGGACGCTCGTCGCCGCCATTGAGGACGAACAGGTACCGCGTCCCCTCGGGGCAGTCGTCCGCGATGCCCTCGTGATACCCGGCGGCGTTTTTCGTCAGCGGCACGCGGCGGTCGTCGCCGATCTTCACGTCGACGCGCGCGAGCTCCGGCCCCCAGACGCGAAACTCGCAGCGATTGCCTTCCAGCAGGCGCGCGCCGAGGGGAAGCCCGGTCGGAGTGGGCGACGTGTCGCGCTCCGCCGGGGGAAAGGTCTCCTGACCGGGAACGGCAGCGGTCTCGGTCGTCATTCGGCTTCAGCCTCGTTCACGAGGAACACCGCGCCCAGCGGCGGGAGCGTCAGCGTCACGGACCAGCGGCGGCCGTGCAATGGAATCGGTGAGGCGTCGACGCCACCCATGTTCCCCTGGCCGCTGCCGCCGTACAGCGCCGCGTCGCTGTTGAGCACTTCGCGCCAGTGGCCTTTGCGCGGGACCCCGATCTGGTAATTGTGGCGCGGCATCGGCGTGTAATTCATCACCACCACCACGTCGCGCGCGTCTTCGGATTTTCCGCGGCGGGTCAGGCTGACGATGCTGTTCTCCGTGTCGCAGCAGTCGATCCATTCGAAGCCTTCCGGCGACATGTCCAGCTCGTGCATCGCCGGGATGTCCCGATAGGCCTTATTGAGGTCCTCCAGCCAGCGATTGACGCCCGCGTGGAGCGGATACTGGAGCAGATGCCAGTCCAGCCCGGCGTCGTGATTCCACTCGCGGTACTGCGCGATGTCCGCGCCCATGAACAGCAGCTTCTTGCCGGGATTGGCGTACATGTGCGCGAACAGCAGGCGCAGGTTGGCGAAGCGCTGCCACTCGTCGCCGCGCATTTTCCCGAGCAGGGAGCCCTTGCCGTGCACGACCTCGTCGTGCGACAGCGGGAGCACGAAATTCTCGGTGAAGGCGTACATCATCCGGAAAGTCAGCCCATTGTGATGGAACTTCCGGTGCACGGGGTCTTTCTGGAAGTACTCCAGCGTGTCGTGCATCCATCCCATGTCCCACTTCATGCCGAATCCGAGGCCGCCCACATACGTCGGCCGCGAGACCATCGGCCACGCCGTCGACTCCTCGGCGATGACCTGCACGTCGGGATGGACCGTGTAGACGTCCTCATTGAGCCGGCGCAGGAACGAGATGGCCTCGATGTTCTCGCGGCCGCCGAACTCGTTCGGCACCCACTCCCCCTGCTTGCGCGAATAATCGAGGTAGAGCATCGACGCCACGGCGTCCACGCGCAATCCGTCGATGTGATATTCGTCGAGCCAGTACAGTGCGTTCGACAGCAGGAACGCGCGCACCTCGTTGCGGCCGTAATTGAAGATGAGCGAGCCCCAGTCGGGATGGAATCCCTTGCGCGGGTCGGAATGCTCGAAGAGATGCGTGCCGTCGAAGTAGCCGAGGCCGTGCTCGTCGGTGGGGAAATGCGACGGCACCCAGTCGAGAATCACGCCGATGCCGTTCTGGTGCAGCACGTCGATGAGGTATTTGAAATCCTGCGGCGTGCCGAAGCGGCTGGTCGGCGCGAAATAGCCGGTGCCCTGATAGCCCCACGAGCCATAGAACGGATGCTCCTGGACGGGCATCAGCTCGATGTGGGTGAAGTTCATCTTCTTCACGTATTCGGCGAGACGCTGGGCAATGTCGCGGTACCCGAGCGGCTGATTGTCGTCCGTGCGCAGCCACGAGCCGAGGTGCACCTCGTAAATGGACATCGGCGCGTCGTAGGCATTGCGCGCCTTGCGCGTGCGCATCCACTCCTCGTCGGTCCACGCGTACTCGAGGTCCCAGACTTTCGAAGCCGTGGCCGGCGGCGTTTCCTGATGCACCGCGAACGGATCGGCCTTGTCGACCCTGTAATTATTGAAGCGGGAAACGATGTGGTACTTGTACGTCGACCCCTTCGGCAGGTCCGGGACGAATCCTTCCCAGACGCCCGAGCCGGCGCGCGCGTGCAACGCGTTCGCCTCGGGATTCCAGCCATTGAAGTCACCGATGACGCTGACGCGCTCCGCATTGGGAGCCCAGACGCCGAACATCACGCCGCCCGGCATGAGGTGACTGCCGAGTTTCTCCCACAGTTTGTGATGCGTCCCTTCATTGAAGAGGTGCAGGTCCCAGTCGCTGAAGAGCGTCTCGGGCCGCGTGGCCTCCGGCGCGATCTGATCGATGGTGTGCTCGCGGATGGCATGTGGAGCGGCCTTCAGCCCGCCATCATGTGGAGCAGGCTTCAGCCCGCCATCATGTGGAGCGGGCTTCAGCCCGCCATCATGTGGGGCGGGCTTCAGCCCGCCATCTTCCAGCGACGGGCTGAAGCCCGTCTCTACATCGGGATGGTGGACGACACCCTCCGCGAGGATCGGCCCCGCCTCGCTCAGCAGCTCGTCCGGCTGAGAGACGAGCACCTCCGCCTCCACCGGCACGGTCGGCACCACGTCCGCTCCGACGTGGACCAGCTCCTCGGCCGCGGCCTTCGACGTCCGCTTGCGCGGCGCGGCCACGGTCTTGCCGGTCGTGGTGCGCTTGCGCGGCGCCGCGGCCTTCTTCGACTCATCACTTCCACCCGATTTCTTTCTGACAGCCATTACCCTTCCTTCGTCTGATCGTGTTGCAGCAAGGGACTTGCCCTGCGGTCATTCACATTGGTGAGCACGCGGCGGATCGTGCCGTCCGCCATGGCGGCTTCGAGTGCGAGACGGAACTTGTGCCGCCAGCTCCGTTCGGCAACGCCCGGCATGTTCTGCGGCTCGAGCTCGCCCCACAGATCCTCGAGATTGATGAGCACGATCTCGGCCTCGCTCCCGGCGAGGAACATCAATAATGATTCGAGCGCGCTCTTCGCGTCGTGCTTGCCGGTAGCGCGGCGCATCTGCTCGCGCGTCTCGCGTTCGCGCCGCGCGCCGACCTCATCGAGCAGTTTCTGCTCGACGCGGTCGTCGATGTCCCGGCCCGCCCACCAGGCCGCGAACGGCGGCATGTCGTGCGTGTTGATGCTGGCCACCGAGGCGGCGGGAGGCTCCGGCAGCGGCTGGTTCGGCTGAATCTCGTACTGCACGACGTACATCCGCCGCAATCCATGCCGGGCCATCGTCTTCGGCACTTCCGGCGGCACCGTGCCGAGGTCCTCGCCGACCACGACGCAGCCGTGGCGGCGCGACTCGAGCGTGAGGATCGCGTACAACTCCGGTGCGTTATATCGCACGTACACGCCGTCGGCGGGCTCCAGTCCTTCCGGAATCCAGAAGAGGCGATGCAGCCCCATCACGTGGTCGATGCGCAGGATGCCGGCGTGCGACACGTGATGCCGGATCGCCTTGCGGAAGTACTCGTAGCGATCGGCGCGGATGGCGTCGGGATCGAACGGCGCGAAGCCCCAGCTCTGCCCCTTCGTGAAGAAGAGATCGGGCGGCGCGCCGACGGAGACGCCGTTCGCGAAGATGTGCGCGTAGCGGTGCGCGTCGTAGCCGCCCGGATTCACGCCGAGGGGAAAGTCGAGGTAGAGGCCGGCGCCGAAGCGGCGCGCGGCATTCGCGACCTCGCGCATCTGCTGCGCGAGGCGGTATTGCACGTAGAGGTGATACTGCTCGTCGCCGCGGAAGGCCGCGTACTCGCGCGCCTCGCCGCGGGCGAAGCGGCCGTAGTCGATGTTGGGAACGAAGCGCTCGGCGCAGAGCTTCAGCACGCGACGCTTCTCGCGAATGACGCCTTCGTAGTCGACGCGCGTGGTCTGCTGCAGATGTGCGATCGCGCCGAGGTCGGCGTCCTCCGGGCGGAACTCGGGGAGGCGCGTGACGTCGAGATAGAGCTCGTTCCAGAAGAGGCGGCTGTGCGGCGAGTAGGGACTCGGCTCGTCGTCGAACGCGGCCAGCATCGGCAGCGTGGCCACGACGGAGCCGCCGTGATGGTCGACCCAGCTCGCGTACTGCAGCATGTCGCCGAGGTCGCCGGCGCCCCAGCTCCGGCGCGTGTGCGCGGCGTAGAGCGGCGCGAAGAGGCCCCACTGTTTTTTGCGTGGGGCGTAAGCCTTCACCGGCGCGGCGATGATCAGCGTCTCGTGCTCGTGGTTGGTGCGCAGCATGTGATAGCCGGGCGGCAGCGGCTCGAGCGACTGCCTGCCGCGGCCCGAGCGCCACGCGCCGTCCTCGAGCTCGAGGTCCCACTCGCCGTCGACTTCGAGGCGTTGGTTGCCCCACAGCACGCGCACGGGATCGGGCTGTGCGACGGCCGAGCGGCGGCGTGCGTCGATGGCGGCCATGAGCGCGCGCTTCGACGCCTGCTGGCGCTTGCCGGCCGCATCGACGTAACTCGTTTCAATGGAGTATTGCCGCGCCAGGTCGCGCAGCGTTGAAGTCCTCATCTCGCAAGGCTCCGATTGCAGCATCCGCGCCGTGACACCTTGCGAAAAAGGAATCCGGGCGGCGTCTTACCGCTCGTCGCGCCGCCGGCCGTGCCGGCCGCGCAGTTGCAGCATCTGCGCCGTCACGGCGATGGCAATCTCGTGCGGATGATTCGATCCGACGTCGAGTCCAACCGGGCAGAAGAAGGCGCGAGTGAGCTCTTCCGGAAGCCCCGCGGCGAGGATGTCCTGCCGCAGCCGCTTCGCCTTGGCGTTGCTGCCGATCACCCCGAGGTACGGGAACTTCCGCGTGCGCAGGATCTCGATCAGGATCGGCTTGTCGGTCGTGTGGCCCATGGTCATGAGCAGCACGAACGATCCTTCCGGGATCTTCGCCACCTCGGAGGGCATGTCGGCGCTTTGCAATTTCTGCAAACGCGGCGAGGCCGGCAAACGCTCGATCCACTCCGGCCGCGGGTCGATGCAGGTGATGCGGCAGTCGAGCGTGAGCAGGACGTTGATGAGCGCCGAGGCGACGTGCCCCGCGCCGAAGACGACGATGTTCCAGCGCGTGACGTTGAAGGCCTCGAAGTAGACGCGCACGATGCCGCCGCACGTCATGCCGATGTCCTTCTCCAGCGACCATTGATAGAAGCGCGTCCCGGGAGCGCTGTCGTCGGCGAGCATGGCCTGCGCTTCCTGGATGGCGCGCGCCTCGATCTTTCCGCCGCCGACGGTCCCGTGCTGGCGGCCCGCCGCGGTGACGAGCATCTTCGCGCCGCGGTCCTGCGGCGTGGAGCCGAGCGTGTCGACGACGGTCACGGCGACGAAGGGCTGGCCGGACTCGGCGAGGTCGTTGAGGGATTCGAAGAAGGTGGTCACTTTCTTCTTCAGTTTATCCCGCGTCTTCGCGCGGGATAAACTGGAAACGAAGCAAACGAACCATGCGCATCGCCTCCAAACGCGTCGTCCTCCCGACCGGAACGCAGCCCGCCACCATCACGCTCGACGGCACCCGCATCGCCGCCGTCGAGCCGCACGGTCCGGCCGATCACGACTACGGTGAGCTCGTGGTCATGCCCGGGCTGGTCGACTCGCACGTGCACGTGAACGAGCCCGGCCGCACGGAGTGGGAAGGATTTGCCACCGCCACGCGCGCCGCGGCGGCGGGCGGCATCACGACCATCGTCGACATGCCGCTCAACTCGCTGCCGCCGACCACCACCGTCTCGGCGCTCGAGATCAAACAGCTGCACGCGCGCGGCGACGTGAGCATCGAATTGTGGGGCGGCGTCGTGCCGGGGAACACGAAAGAGCTGCGGCCGATGCTCGAGCGCGGCGCGCGCGGCTTCAAGTGTTTCCTCGTGCACTCCGGCGTCGACGAGTTCCCGAACGTGAACGAGCGCGAGCTGTACGAGGCCGCCCGCGAGCTGGCCGGCACCAACGCGCCGCTGCTCGTGCACGCGGAGCTGGGCGAGCATCTGCACGAGCCGCACGGCGATCCCGCCGAGTACGCGACGTACCTGCACTCGCGTCCGAACGCGGCCGAGGATGCGGCCATCGAGCTCGTGGCGCGCGTCTGCCGCGAGACGGGCGCGCGCATGCACATCGTGCATCTCTCCTCGGCCTCCGCGCTGCGCCATGCCGACCGGAGCATTCCGCTGACGTTCGAGACCACGCCGCACTACCTGCACTTCGAGGCGGAGTCGGTCCCGCGCGGGCGCACGGAGTTCAAATGCGCGCCGCCGATCCGCGAGCGCTCGAACCGCGAGGAGCTGTGGCGCGGACTCGCCTCCGGCGCGATCGACCTCGTGGTCAGCGATCACTCGCCGTGCACGCCGGAGCTGAAGAAAGGCGATTTCGCGAAGGCGTGGGGCGGCATCGCCTCGCTGCAGTTCGTGCTGCCGATCGTCTGGACGAATGCGCGCGCGCGCGGCTTCGGAGTCGAGGACCTCGTGCGCTGGTGCTGCGTCGCGCCGGCGAAGCTGGCGAACCTTTCGAAGAAGGGCGCGATCGCAGTCGGCAACGACGCGGACTTCGTCGTGTGGGATCCAGACGAGACGTTCACGGTCACGCCGGAGATCATTCAGCACCGCCACAAGGTGACGCCGTACCTGGGCGAGAACCTGCGCGGCGTGGTCCGGGCAACGTGGAGCCGCGGCCTCCTGTCATCCTGAGCCGCGTAGACGGCGAAGGACCCCACTGCCGATAGCACGAGGGTCGCTCCGAATCGGGGGATCCTTCGCCGTCCACGCGGCTCAGGATGACACCCTTGCAGTAGTAAACTCGCGCGCCGTGACCGACCTTCTCGACCTCGCCTCCGAACGCCTCGGCGGGAGCGTGCTCTACGCCAACGACGACTATTTCGCCGAAAAGGAAAACCTCCTCAAGCCGGCGAAGCCGGTCTGGAAAGAACACGAGTACACCGACCGCGGCAAGTGGATGGACGGCTGGGAGAGCCGCCGCAAGCGCGTTCCCGGCTTTGACTTTGCCATCATCCGCCTCGGCCTGCGCGGCATCGTGCGCAGCGTCATCGTCGACACCGCGTTCTTCCGCGGCAACTTCCCGGAGTCGTGCTCGATCGAGGGGACGTCGATGCGCGTCGACGCGCCGCTCGACGACCTGATGCACGCCGAGTGGCGCGAGCTGCTCCCGCGCTCGCCGCTGCAGGGCAACCAGGAAAACATCTTCGACATCGACAGCAACGACGCCATCACGCACGTCCGCCTGAACATCTTTCCGGATGGCGGCGTGGCGCGCCTGCGCGTCCTCGGCGAGGTCGTCCCCGAGTGGCGTCTCGCCGGAGGCCTCGGCAACGAAATCGATCTCGCCGCCGCCGAGAACGGCGCGCAGGTCCTCACCTGCAGCGACATGTTCTTCGGCCCGAAGCACAACCTGATCATGCCCGGCCGCGCGCACAACATGAGCGACGGCTGGGAGACGAAGCGCCGCCGCGGCCCGGGTCACGACTGGGTGATCGTCAGGCTCGCCACCGAGGGGCGCGTGCGGCGGATCGAAGTGGACACGAACCACTTCAAGGGCAACTATCCCGACACCTGCTCGATCGACGGCAGCAGCGACGGCGAGCACTGGACCGCGCTCCTTCCGCGCACGAAGCTGCAGGCGCACACGCGCCACTACTTCGTCGACGAGCTCCTCGGCCACGGTCCCTTCACGCACCTGCGCGTGAACGTCTACCCCGACGGCGGCATCAGCCGCCTGCGCGTGTGGGGCCTGGCCACGACGAACGGACGCCGCGCCGCGGCGGTGCAGCGCGTGAACTCACTCTTCGACACGCGCGAGCTATTGAAAGTGTGCGCGTCGCCGAAATGGGCGGACGCGATGATGAGCGCGCGGCCGTTCGCGTCCTGGTATGCGATGGTGGCGCATGCGCGCGGCATCGAGCTGACCGACGACGAGTGGCTGGCCGCGTTCGCCGCGCATCCGCGCATCGGCGACCGCAAGCCGGGCTGGTCGTCGCAGGAACAGTCGGGCACGCGCGGCGCGTCCGACGAAACGCTGCGCGCGCTCGCGGACGGCAATCGCGCGTACGAGGAGAGGTTCGGCTTCGTCTATCTCATCTGCGCCACGGGCAAGTCGGCCGACGAGATGCTCGCGACTCTCCGGACGCGCATCGGCAATGACCGCAAGACGGAGATCCGCAACGCCGCGGAGGAGCATCGCAAGATCACGGAACTGCGACTGGAGAAACTCGTTCTCTGATGGGCATCAGCACACACGTCCTCGACACCGCCAAAGGCCGCCCCGCCGCGGGCGTGCGCCTCCTCCTCCTGCGCGACGACCAGCTCGTCTTCGACGGCGTCACCGACGGCGACGGGCGCGCGCGTCTCGCCGAGCGCGCGGAGCCGGGCCTGTATCGCCTCACCTTCGACACCGGCGCGTACAACCCCGGCGGCTTCTTCCCCGAAGCCACGATCGTCTTCCGCATCGAGAACGCCGAGCAGCACTATCACGTGCCGCTCCTCCTCAGCCCCTTCGCCTACTCCACCTACCGCGGCTCCTGAGTCTAGGAGTGCGGTGGCGGCGAGCCACCGCTTTGTGAGCGCTGGTCGAGGAGTGCACGCTT
>DASUSL010000375.1:0-7151 GCA_036375135.1 Thermoanaerobaculia bacterium
GGCGGCGGTGCTCGGATCGCTCGCCGGACTCGGGATTCACGAGACCATGGGCGCGCCTTTCGGCAAACTGCGCGTCGGCCTGATGGTGGGATTCGTCTGGCTGCTGATGCTGGCCGTGGTCTGGTTCGACGAGCGGAAGAAACCGTTGCCGGCCGCGCAAGCCTGGACGCTGGCGCTGGGACTGGATCTCGTTTTCGCGGTGCTGGTGATGCTGGCCGTGTTCGAGGTGCGGCAGCCGTAGCCGCCGCACCTCGGAACGAGTGCGTTAGAAGTTGATGCGCGCCGCCAGCTGGATGATGCGCGGGTCGTAGAACGACTTGGCGAACGGCTCGCGCTGGAGGCAACTGATCGAGGAATGGACGTCGCCCGGCTCGAAGCCGTTGCAGACGCCGTTCGCGTCGCGGGCCAGCACGCCCAGCTGGCCCACGCGGGTCTCGTAGTTGTAAGGGGTCTGCTTGTCATAGACGTTGAAGACGTCGAGGACGAGTTGGAAACTCAGGCCTCCCCACGGGATGGGGATGTTCTGCGTGTAATTCAGGTCGACCTGATGATGCCCGGGCGACTTGCGGCGGCCTGCCGGCTCGGCGTAGCGGTTCGTGTCGCTGGTCGAGGTGGTCAGGGAACGGTACGGGAGAACGCTCTCGAGCTGATAGGGCTGGCCGGACTGATAGACGCCGATGACGCCGGCCGTGGCGTGCCACGGCAGCACCTGCGTGCCGATCAGCTTGAGGATGTGACGGCGGTCGCCGCGGAGATCGCCGTACTTCAGGTTCCAGATCTGGCGTCCGGGATCATCGCCGATGAACGACGAGCCGATGAACGTCGACGTGTCGTTGGCGGTGTTGAACGTCGCGTTGTCCTGGTCGAAGGTGCCGTAGTAGTGGCTCCAGGTGTACGAGCCGCGGAGGTTGGTGGTGTTCGTGGCGCGCCAGTCGCTTTCGAGCGTGGCTTCGTAGTACTTCGTGAACGCGCCGTCGAGCTCCGCGATGACGTACGTGGAGCCGCTGCCGATGGCGGCCAGACGGGCGGAGAGGTTCGGGACGTACAACTCCTGCTTCACGCCCGGAACGTCCTTCCCGAAGCGGATGCGCGCGTCGTTGTTCGTGTCTTCCCAGAAGTTGGTGGAGTAGCGGTAGCGGCCGTACAGGCGCGCCGACAGTGCCGGCGTGAACTGCTGCGCCGTGCCGATCATGTACTCGTCGGTGTAGCGGGGATCGATGTCGTCGACGAACAGCTTGCCGGAAGAGCCCGCGATGGCCTGATTGCCGAGGATCAGGCCGGTCTGGTCGAAGTAGACCTGGATCTCGCGGAAGGCGTTGCGGTCCCACGACGCGGCGCGCGCGTCGGAGTTCGCGGCCGGGTTGTAGCGCGCATAGCTGGCGTAGAGCGTGTCGCTGCCGTTGTACGCCCAGTTCGCGCTGAGGCGCGGCTGGATCATCTTCGAGAACGGCGTGCGGTGCATCTTGTACTTCTGGCCGGGCGCGCTGACGTAGCCGGCCACGTTGTCCGCCTCGCGCAGCCCCTGGCCGTACAGCGTGTCCTCGCTGGCCATGACGCCGACGTTGAACGTCCAGTTGTTCATGCGGATGGTGTCGTTGATCTCGATGTTCTGCGAGTGGAACTCCGAGTGGATGAGATCGACGTTCGGATTCGAGCGCACCAGCACCTGCGCCTGGAAGAAGGCCGGCTTGCCGGCATTGGCACCGCACGCGTTCGGACAGTTGACCGTACCGCCCGGGGCCGACAGCAGGCCCCAGCCGTTGGGCTCCTGGAAACGGTCTTCCTCGTCGATGCTGCGCTGGTAGCCGACGTGGAGGTCATGGGTGATGTTGCTGCCGAGCAGGTAGTTGAAGCCGATCTCGCCGCTGCGGCGATAGAAGTCGTCGTCGTCCGAGGCGAACCGGGACGTGCCGATGACGCCCCCGCCGGTGCGCACTCCCGCGGCGTTGACGTAGCCGTAGCGGTTGATGAGCTGCTGCGCGAACGCGGCCTGCGTCGGATTCGTGCCGATGACCGTCGGCACGGTGAACTGGCCGGCCTGGTCGAGCGCGTCGAGGTTGAGACGCGTGCCCGGAGCCAGCGAAGGCTGCACCGCCGCCAGCGTGCCCGGCACACCGCCGCCGGGAGTGGCGAAGTCGGTGAACTTGAACGTGCCGTACATCTTGGCGTTCGGCACCCACGAGCCTTCGAGCGTGGCGATGGTCAGGTCGGTCTTGAAGCCGAAGCCGGTCGTGCCCGCGGTCGAGCCGCCGAACGTGTCGCCGGTCTCCTGCTTGGAGGAGTCGCGGTAGCTGCCGTTGATCAGCCAGGCGCTGGTCGGCGTCCAGGTGAGCTTTCCGAAGTACTCGTCGCGCTCGAGCTTGTACGACGGCAGCGGGCCATAGTTGTTGGACTGGTTGTCGCGGCGGTAGTCGGGGCGGTAGTACGAGCCGTAGAAGAAGAGCTGATCCGCGAGCAGCGGGCCGCCGAAATTGATCGTGGTCCAGTGGCGGGTCTGCTGGAAGCGCGTCGCGGTGGCGGTGTTCTTCTGGTCGGCGACGAAGTTCGGGCGACGGGTCTGGTAGCTGAGCTGCCCCGCGAACTCGTTCGTTCCGGAGCGGCTGACCGAGTCGACCGAGAAGCCGCCGGCGCGCTCGAAGTCGATGGCCCGCGCGCCGCCTTTGAGCACGCTGAACTGCGCGACGTCGTGCGTGGCCGGATCCGAGGCCAGCACGCCGAAGAGCGGCAGGGTCACGTTCACGCCGTCGAACAGGTAGACGTTGTCCTGACCGCTGCCGCCGCCGCTCGGGCCGCGGACCTGGTCCTGCGTGATCTGCACGCCGGGGATGATCCGCTGCAGGTCGCGGTACTCCTGCGAGATCGGCAGCGCGCGGATCTCTTCGTTGGAGACACCGCTCGAGATCTCCGCCGACTGCCTGTCGACCAGCGTGGCCTCGGCCGTGACGGTGATCTCTTCCGACACGCCGGAGAGGCCGAGCTGCGCGTCGACGTCCTGGTTCTGGTCGAGCTGCACGTTCACGTTCCGCGTGACCGTGTTCAGGCCGGCCAGGCTGAAGGTGATGGTGTACGTGCCCGGGACCAGCGACGGGAACCGGTACTCACCGTTCTCCGAGGTGACGGTGACGCGGGGCTGCGGAAGGACGTTGGATCTGGCTTCGACGGTGACGCCGGGCAGCGAGGCACCGTCGGTCGAGGTGACGGTTCCGCTGACGGAACCGGTCTGCTGGGCGAGCACCATGGGCGCGGCCAGAAGGAGGAGAGAAAGAGCGAGAGTGATACGGATGACGCGTTTTGCGGCCATTGAACCTCCTCACGGGATTGCGTGGAACGGCTGGCCGGTATCCTAGCGAAGTTTGCGATGTGCGGTATCCGTTTTTAAGGCAGAGCGTCGCAGGCGGAGCGCCGCAGGCGGAGCGCCGGCGTCCTCGCCGGCTGCCGTGGCGGCGTCCCGCCGCCACTTCCGGGAGCGCAGGCGGGACGCCTGCGCGGCAGCCGGCGTGGACGCCGGCGGTCCGCCGATGCCTACTCTCCCAGCGGCCATTCCAGTTCGCCGAGGAAGCGTTCGTCTTCGCGCCAGCCCTGGTGCACGGCCACGTGCAGGTCGAGGTACACCTTCGTGGCCAGGATGCTCTCCAGTTCCTGCCGCGCCTCGGTGCCGATGCGTTTGATCATCGACCCCTGCTTGCCGATCACGATCGCCTTCTGCGAGTCGCGCTCGACGAAGATCGAGGCCCAGATGCTGATCATCCCCGACTCCTCGTCTTCCTCGAACCGCTCGACGTTCACCGCCGTGGTGTACGGCAGCTCGTCGCCGGTGTGGTGCAGCAGCTTCTCGCGCACCAGCTCCGCGGCCAGGAAGCGCTCCGGCTGCGTCGTGTAGTCGTCGACGGGATAGCGCGGCTCCCCTTCCGGCACATTCCGGAAGAGCAGCGACACCAGCTCCTCGATGGCCTCCCCTTTCGCCGCGGAGATCGGGACGATCTCGTCGAAGAGGCCGAAGCCGTGGTACTGCTGGATGAGCGGCAGGAGCTTCTGCTTCTTCAGCACGTCGATCTTGTTGAGGAGCACGAAGCGTTTCGCCTCGGGGTTCTGCTCCTTCTCCTGGCGCACCATCTCGATGACGAACTGGTCTCCCTTGCCGAACGGCTCCGTGGCGTCGACGATCAGCGCGACCACGTCCGCCTCGCTCAGCGCGGAGCGCACGTGATCCATCATCCGCACGTTCAGCCGGTGCAGCGGCTTGTGGATGCCGGGCGTGTCGAGGATGACGAGCTGGCCGCGCTCGTCGTTGAGGATGCCGACGATGCGGTTGCGCGTCGTCTGCGGCTTGGCCGAGACGATCGAGACCTTCTGCCCGAGGATGCGGTTCAGGAGCGTCGACTTGCCGGCGTTCGGGCGGCCGACGAAGGCCACGGTCCCGAATCGTTTCGCGTCAGCGGTCACTCGTCGTCCTCCTCGTCGCCGGCGCGCCAGTTCGGGTCCTTCGACACTTTCACGCGATAGATGCGGCGTCGGTCGGCGCGCTCGATCTCGAACAGCCAGCCGTTCTTCGGGATGACGCTGCCGGTCGCGGGAACGCGTCCGAGGGTCGTGAAGATCATGCCGGCCACGGTCTCGTAGTCGTCGCCGGAGAGCTCGGTGTCGAGGGTCTCCTCCAGCGCGTCGACGCGCAGCAGGCCGCTGACCAGCCACGTGCCGTCGCCCACGTCGACGACGCTCGCCTCTTCGTCCTCGTGCTCGTCCGCGATCTCGCCGACGATCTCCTCGATGATGTCCTCGGTGGTGACGATGCCCGCCGTGCCGCCGTACTCGTCGACCACCACCGCGATCTGCAGGTGCTCGCTCTGGAACTCGCGCAGCAGCTCCGAGCACTTCTTCGTCTCGGAGACGAAGTACGGCGCGCGGGCCATTTCCGCCACGGGGCGCGGCTCGTTCCGCAGGACGGCGTCGAGCACGTCCTTCACGTGCACGATCCCCGTGATGCGGTCGATGCTCTGCTCGTAGATGGGGATGCGTGCGTACTTGGAGTCGCTGAAGATCTTGGCCAGCTCCTGGATCGGCCGGCGCGCGTCGAAGGCCTGCACGTCGATGCGCGGCGTCATGATCTCGTGCGCGAGGCGGTCGCCGAAGTCGACGATGGACTGCAGCAGCTTCCCTTCCGACGCCTCGATGATCCCCTCTTCCTCGCCGACGTCGATGTAGGCCTGCACTTCCTCGTCGGTCACTTCCTCTTCTTCATCGTCGTCGTCGTTGCGGCGGTTGAGGCGCTCCAGGAGGCGGCGCAGCGGAAAGAGGAACGGCCAGAAGAGGTAGTACATGAAACGCGCGAACGGGATGAGCGCGCGCAGGATGGTCTCGCCGGTGTCTTCCGGGACGAGGGCCAGGATGAACTTCCAGACCAGGACGCCGAGCCCCCAGATGGCCACGCTGATGGCCACCGCGCGGCCGATCGACCCTTCGTCGAAGATCATCGTGGTGACGCCGGCGCCGATGACGAGGGCGAGCTGCAGCAGCGCGCCGCTGACGAGCTGGAAGTCCTCGACGTCGAAGTTGCTCCAGCGCGACGGCTGCTCCTCGGCGTCGGTGCTGAGGCGGCGCAGACGAACGGGGCTGAGCTGCAGCGCGAACGAGCGCAGGGCGTCGAAGATCAGGTAGAAGACGCCGCAGAGGAGCGCAATCAGGACCCAGTGGATGTGCAGGTGCTCGACGCTACTTCCCATGCGGTCGCACTGATTCTATGACAGCAGCAGGGCCAGCAGGGCGGCGGCCAGGCTCGCCTTCATCAGCCCCTCGGCTCGTTTGTGCAGCACGTTGAACGCTCTGCGTTGCGGGTGATCCTCGCCCATGCCGGCGGTCAGATGCACGCGGCGCGCCTCCAGATCCCGCTCGAGGTACGCGATCTCGTACACCACGGCCGCGGCCATGACGGCCAGGGCGACCCAGCGGACGGAGATCCAGAGGGAGGGAGTCCGCTCCCAGACGGCATGCTTGATCCCCGCCGCGATCATGGTCACGGCCAGCGCGCCGACGCGCAGCCGCGCGAATCTGCGCAGGGCCGCCCCGAAGACGGCCCCAGCCTCGAGCCGCGGCAGCGTCCGGAAGAGCGCCGGCGCGACGAGCGCGCCGAGAACGATCGCGCCGCCGATCCAGAGGGCCAGGCCGAGGTGGTAGAAGAGGTTGGTGACGAGGTGGAGCCAGTTGGGCACGGCGCTACTCTAGTGCCCCTTCAGATTTGTTTCCATGAGCGCTTGGCGAGCGCCGGTTTCAGTGGAGGACAGGCAATCGCGAAACGTAGGGCAGGCTTCAGCCTGCCCCGGGGCGCGCGAGGGGCAGGCTGAAGCCTGCCCTACGTCCCGATCCGGCCACGGGAGTACCATTGAATCCGTCATGAACGCGCTCCTGCTCGCCGTCACCCTCATCCTGAGCTCGGGCGACCGCCTGCCGGTCGAGGGCTCCGTGCGCGAGGAGAACGGCACCGTGATCTTCCGCAGCGGCGGGCGGCTCTATTCGGTCGCGGCGGAGGACGTGTTGCGCGTCGAGGAAGACGACCAGGCGCCGCGGGAGCAGCCGAAGCGGAGGCTGCGCGTCTCCGAGGAGCGGCTGAAGGAGCTCATCGCGGAGCTGGAGAAGAACCGCGGCGGCGCGGGAGCGCCTCCCCCGCCGGCGCCGGCCGCGAAGCCGCTGCCGAAGGAGCCGCAGCCGGCGGCGCAGGACGAAGCGATGTGGCGCAGCCGCGCCCGCGCGCACGAGGAACACATCCGCCGTGCGCAGGAGGAAGTCGCGCTGCTCGAGACCCGCGTCGAAGAACTGCAGGCCGAGATCAGCTCCCTCTTCGCCCTCGGCTTCAAGCCGCGCGACTTCACGTATCAGACGACGCAACTGGCCCGCACGCGCGAGGCCATCCCGTACGCGAAGCTGGAAGTCACGCGCGCGCAGCGCGCGTGGGACCAGTTCCGCGAGGAGGCCCGGCGTGCGGGCGTGATGCCTGGCTGGTTGCGTTGACTCAGGGCATCGGTCCTTCGAAGCACGAGAGCGTCGGCACGCACACCTCCTTCGACACCGAGGCTCGCTTTCCCTCGTTGTCCGTCACGGTCAGCGTCGCCTCGTACGAGCCGTCGGACGGATAGCGGTGCGTGATGTACGGCGTGGTC
>DASUSL010000376.1:0-16000 GCA_036375135.1 Thermoanaerobaculia bacterium
AGGCAATCCTGCCTGTCCCCATAGCGGAGCGCCGGCGTCCCCGCCGGCTGCCGCGCAGGCGTCCCGCCTGCGCCCCGGCCGCGATCCGTCAGTCCCAGATCGGGCGCCGCCTCCCGAAGCCGATCGCCAGCCTCCCGAAGCCGATCGGCAGCCTCGCGAGGCTGATTGTCAGCTTCCCGAAGCTGATCGCCAGCTTCCCGAGGCTGATGGTCAGCTTCCCGAGGCTGATCGCCAGCTTCGCGAGGCTGATCGTCAGCTTCGCGAGGCTGATCGTCAGCTTCGCGAGGCTGATCGCCAGCTTCGCGAGGCTGATCGCCAGCTTCGCGAGGCTGATCGGCAGCTTCCCGAAGTTGATTCTTCGCGAGAGCGTGCGGCGGCGGGACGCCGCCGCGGCAGCCGCCGGGACGGCGGCGCTCCCTCAGGAGGCCGCCGGTCGTTCCCTTGTGTGTTCTGCTCAGCGCAGCCGGTCGCGCGACATCACGTGTCCGCGCTCGAGCCGCACGATCTCGTCGCAGATGGCTTCCACTTCCGCCATCTGATGCGTGACGTAGATGGTGGGGATGGGGAACTCCACGCGGACGCGCACGAGGTGCGCCAGCACGCGGTCGCGCAGCGCGACGTCGACGCCCGACAGCGGCTCGTCGAGCAGCAGGATCTCCGGATCGCTGAGCAGCGCCCGCGCCAGAGCCACGCGTTTGCGCTCGCCGCCGCTGAGCCGCTTCACGTTGCGGTCGAGGAGCGGCGCGATCTCCAGCACGTCGAGGACATGGGGAGCGGGCTTCAGCCCGCTCGCATAGAACACGTTCTGCCGCACGCTCATGTGCGGAAAGAGCGCGTCGTCCTGCGGCACGTATCCGACGCGGCGCAGCCGCGGCGGCAGATCGGTGACGTCGCGCCCGTGCAACTCGATGCGGCCGCTCCGCGGCGTGCGCAGTCCGGCGATCAGCTCCAGCACCGAAGTCTTGCCCGCGCCCGAAGGGCCGTACAGCGCGGTCGCGGGGGCGCCGAAGTCGAGCGACACCTCGAGCGTGAACTGCGCGAGCGGCAGGACGACGTCGCGCAGCACGACGCTCACACGCGCCTCCGCAGAAACGCCTCGGTGGTCCAGACCGCGGCGAAGGCGATGGCCACGGCGATGCCGAGGAGGCGGAAGGCGTCGGCGTCGCGCCCGAGCTGCACGTGGTTGTAGATCGCCAGCGACAGCGTGGTCGTGCGTCCGGGGATGTTGCCGGCCACGAGGATCGTCGCGCCGAACTCGCCGATGGCGCGCGCGAACGCCAGCAGCACGCCGCTGAGAATGCCGCGCGCGGCGAGCGGCAGGGTGATGGTCGCGAAGACGCGGCGCTCGCGCGCGCCGAGGGTGCGGGCGAGCTGTTCGAACCGCGGGTCGACTTCCTCGTAAGCCACACGCGCCGCGCGCACGAGCAGCGGGAACGACATCACCATCATCGCCAGCACCACCGCGCGCCAGGTGAAGACGACGTCGATGCTCATGCGATGGAGCAGGGAGCCGACCGGGCCGCGGCGTCCGAAGAGCTCGAGCAGGATCAGCCCCGTGGCCACGGGCGGCATGACCAGCGGCAGCGCGACCAGCGTCTCCACGAGCGACTTGCCGCGCCAGCGCTTGCGCGCGAGCAGCCAGGCCACGGCCAGTCCCGGCGGCACGATGAGCGCGGTGGCCAGCGCCGCGGTGCGCAGCGTCAGGCCGAGGATCTGCCAGTCATCGGAGGACATCGAAGCCGTGCCTGACGAAGGTATCCAGCGCCTGCCTGCCGCGCAGGTAATCGAGGAAGCGGCGCGCCGCCGCGGGCTGCTCGGCGTCGCGGAGCAACGCGAACGGATAGACGATGCGCGGGCCGTTCGCGACGACGTACGTCACGCGCACACGCTTCGAGATCCGCGCGTCGGTCCTGTAGACGATGGCCGCATCCGCGTTGCCGGAGGCGACGGCGGCGAGCGCGGAGCGGACGTTGTCGGTCGGGATGACGTTCGGCTGGATCGCGTGCCACAGCTTCAGCGACTCCAGCCACTGCCGCGCGTAGATGCCCGCCGGGACGCTCGACGGCTCGGCGAGGGCGATGCTCTTCATGCGCAGGAGGTCGCGCGGCTGCCGGATCGGCTTCCCGATGACCACCAGCGTGTTGGAGAGCACGTTCACGCGCAGACTCGTCTTCACGCGATTCATCGACTGCTCGTCGGCGGAGAGGAAGAGGTCCGCGGGCGCCCCCGCGGCGATCTGCCGCGCCAGCAGGCTCGAGGCGCCGAAGCCGAAGACGATGCGGTCGCCGCTCTGCTTCTCGTACGTCCCGGCGATCTCCTGCAACACGTCCGTGAGGCTCGCCGCCGCGAGCACGCGCACCTCGGCGGCCGGGAGAGGGAAGGCGAGAAGAACGAGAAGGAGTGCGCGGAGCATGCGATATCTACGGCGGAGTATATCGGCTACAACTCCTTCCGCATCCGCTCCCACAGGCCCTCGATCGACTTTTCCGCCTTCCGCTCCATCCTGCGGTAGAGCGCGAGCACGCGCCGGCCCGCCTCGGTGAGCTGCGCGCCTCCCTGGCCCGCGCCGCCGCGCTCCTTCTCCACCAGCGGCGCGCGGAAGGCGGCGTTCATGGTGCGCACGAGGGTCCAGGCGCGCATGTACGACATCCCCAGCTCCTCCGCCGCGGCGCGGATGGAGCCGGTGCGGTGGATGGCGTCGAGGAGGTCGGCCTTGCCGGGGCCGAGGACGATCGTGTCGTCGTCGCGGACGATGCGGAGGCGCGGGCGGACGGTGTGGCGCACCGCCGGATGATACTCAGGCCGGGCGCGCGGGCGCGGTCACGGCGCGCAGCAGGTCGGTGGTGGTGATGATGCCCGTCACCCGGCCGCTCTCGATCACCGGCAGGCAGCCGTGGGGGCGGCCGATCATCATCGACGCCGCGCTTTTGAGCGTGTCCCACGGATTCACGCCGCGCACGTCGCGCGACATGACCGCGCTCACCGTCGCGTCGTCCTTCTGGCGGACCAGGTCGCGATAGGAGAGCACTCCCACCACGCGCTCGCCGTCGATGACGAGCAGATGATGGATGCGGTTGGTCTGCAGCGCGCGGCGCGCCGTGGCCAGCGTGTCGGACGGCTTCACCGAGATCACCCGAGGCGTCATCAACTCTCTTACGTACATCACGGCGTCCAGTGTGGGCGCACGACGCCCGGAGACCGGTGACGCAGCGCACCGCGGTGCGTATGGGGGGTCGCCCATACAATGTGCGCATGGGTCCCCGGTCACTCCTGCTGCTGCTCGCTCTCGCCACGTCCGTCCATGCCGATCTCGGCCCCGCGCGCCGGCTGCTCCCGCCGAGCGTGGGCGTGCTGCCGTTCCGCGAGGTCGACCGTCCCGTGTACTCGGACGGGACGAACTTCCTGCTCGTGCTCGGCACCGCGCCGGCCCAGTCGGACGGCGCTACGCTGCGGCAGGCGGTGCTGCTGGCGCCCGACGGCACGCAGCTCACCGAACCGCTGCTGCTGCGCCGCGGCTTCGTCAGCGGGGGATGGGCCGGGAACTACATTCTCCGCGACGGCACGCGCTATCAGCGCATTGCGTCCGACGGGGCGCTGCTCGACCTCGAGCCGCGCGCGCTGCCGCCGATCGGACCGCCGCGCCTCGCCGTGGCATCGACGAGCGCGTATCTCATGATCGACGCCTCGAATTTCGGTGCGCTCATTCACCCGAACGGCGACCACACGATCCTGCAGAACCTCCCCGGTGGCAGCATCCAGACCATCGCCACCAACGGTCCCGACTTCGCCATCACGTACAAGCCGAACGCCGTCGACTCGTGGGTGCGCGTGATCGACGACCGCGGCCGGACGCTGCACGACCGCGAGCTCGGCTACGGCCGGTGGGTGAGCTCCGACCGCGCGTCGTACCTCCTCAATCCCGACCTCGACGAGAGCTCGACGCCGTACCGGATTCTCGACCGCGACCTGAAGCCGATCCGCGATATCGAGCGCGCCACGTATCAGGGTTTCCAGGCCATGCGCGGCGGCTTCGGCCGCGGCTACGTCTCGGTGACGGCGGTCTTTCCGTGGAAAGGCCAGCACGTCGTGACCGAGGTGCGCGGGCCGTCGTACTTCGCGGAGAGCGGCATCGTCGACGTCGGCATCGGCGGCAACTTCAACTCGATGTACGAGCTGTTCGGCAATCCGCAGGCGTTGCTCGTGCTGAAGGGGCGGTACGACTCCACCTCCGCCCCGGTCACGGCGCATCTGGCGACCTCGGTGTGGCAGATCGCGGATCCGCCGGTGCGGGTGAAGGTCCGCGGCTCGCTCGATCGCGAGCGCCCCGTCGCGGCGACGAATGCGAAGGGCATCTCGCTGGTCGTGTGGCAGGAGTCGCCCGATTTTCAGGGACGCGTCTACGCCGCGCGCGTGTCGCCCTCGGGCGCGCTGCTCGACGCCGCGCCGCTGCCGATCGCGGAGGAAGGGTGCAGCGACCTGCGCATCTCCGTGGCCTCGGACGGCACGGACTTTCTGGCCGGCTGGAGCGGCTGCACCGAGGTCGGGGCGTCGCTCGTGTCGGCGGATGCGGTGGTGACGGAGAGCTTCCGCCGCCCGCGCGTGAGCGCGCCGAACAATCATGCGACCTCGATCGTGTGGGACGGGGAGACGTACGTCTTCGCCTGGTCGGCCGGAAATGCCACCGCGATCACGCGCGTGATGCCCACGGGACCTGCAGTGCTGCCGCCGTACTCGCTGAGCATGCGCAACGCGATTGTCGCGCCGCTGCCGAACGGCGAGCTGATGGCGGTGCATCATCAGGGCGAGTTCAATCGCGACGTGTTCGCGCAGCGCGTGACGCGCGAGCTGCGCGCGATCGGCGGCACGTTCCACGTCACGCCGTCCGCGACGCCGCGAGCGCTGACGCGCGCCGGCGACCGCCTGCTCCTCATCGCGCAGGGAAACGACAACTACACGTACGCGATCGAGCTCGACTCGCAGGCGCAGACGGTCGGCGCGAAGGCGCGTCTGAGCGGCGTACGCGATCCGCGCGTCTGGTGCGCGGACGAATGCACGATGGTCTGGAAGGATTTCGCCACGTACACGATCGTCGGCGTGCCGGTCTTGCTCGGCAGCGGCGTCACCTTCGGCGAGCAGGTCGTCGTGGCGAAATACGACAGGGACTATTCGGTCGGCGAGCCGGTGCTGCTGCGCGGCCCGCTCGCGCAGCCGGCGCTGCTGCTCTACACCGCGCCCGACCCGGTCGGCGGCGGGCTGCAGCTCTTCTCGCGCACGTCGCTGACGAAGCGGCGGGCGGCGCGGCCGTAAAATGCGCGACATGCGACGCACCGTCATCGCACTCGCGCTCTTCCTCTCGGCCTGCGCCACGTCGCCGATGCACGTGAACGTGCAGGGCGTGTCCGACCGCCTCTTCTGCGGCCGCTCGATCCCGGGCGGCGGCGAGGTCACGGACGCGGACATCGAGAAGTTCGTCGACGAGGTGGTGACGCCGCGCTTCCCCGAGGGGTTCACGATGTGGACCGCGACCGGGAACTGGGAAGGGCAGGAGGAGCGCACGCTCATCCTCGAGTTCATGCATCCGTACGGACGCCGCTTCGACGACGAGGTGCGCGAGATCGCGGAGGAGTACCGCCGCCGCTTCCGCCAGGAATCGGTGATGCGGGTGACGCTCCCCGCGGTCATGGAGTTCGTGGACTGAGTCATGTGGGGCGGGCTTCAGCCCGCCGGGGGTTCAGCCCGCCGGGGCATCCGCGGGCTGAAGCCCGCCTCCACATCGCGGGCTGAAGCCCGCGCCACATTAGAACTGCGTGACGCTGATGTCGCCGGTCTTGATCGGGCCCGTGCCGTAGGCGAGGTAGTTCCCCATCCTGTCCACCACCAGCACGCTGGCCACGTCCGCGGGCGAGTCGATCGCGTTCCATTTGTTGTTCGACAGCATCAGCCAGAAGTGACACGGGATCGTGCCGCCGTTCGCGGTGCAGCGTCCGTTCATCATCATCGTCGGCGTGTGCTTGCCGAAGGTGGTCATCTGTTCGATGAGCGTGACCTGCATGTCGCTGATGGTCGAGTCGCTGAGGCTGAAGCGCATGCTGATCGTGCCGTGCGGGTACGGGGTGGCCGACTGCGAGTCGCAGCCGACGTCGGCCATGGTGATGTCGATCGTGCCGCCGCTCGACAGGTCGTCGCGGCGGCTCAGGTAGACCTGCGCGGTGCCGGAGGCCTTGCCGATGTTGCACACCTGCAGCGTCGGAAGCATGATCGTCTGGGCGGCGAGCATGGGCGCAACGAGGACGAGGGCGGCGAGAAACAGTCGCTTCATGGTCTTCTCCTTTTGTTTCGTTAGATACTGCCAGAAAGCATGCGAACGCTTCTGATTACCGGCGCGACCGGCGGCCTCGGCAGCGAAATCCTCCCGTACCTCGCCGGCGCGTACGACTGCGTGGCGCTCTATCGCAGCGAGTCGAGCTTCAACGCATTGCGCGACTCCGTCGGCGGTGCGTTGCGTGGCGTGCAGGCCGACCTCGGCGATCCGGAATCGGTGCGCAACGCGGTGCGGTCCACCGGCACGCCGTACGGACTCGTGCATCTCGCCGGCGGCTTCGCTCCCGGCACGCTGGCGAAGACCGACGACGCGGCGTGGGCGAACATGCTCTCGCTGAATCTCACCGCCGCGTTCGTGGTCATCCGCGAGACGCTGGCGGCGATGAACCACGCCGCGGCCGGACGCATCATCGTCATCAGCTCCGAGGCTTCCGTGACGAAGCCCGCGGGGAGCGTGGCGTACACGGTGGCCAAGAGCGGGCTGAATACGCTGATCGAGGTCGTGGCGAAGGAGCTGCGCGGCACGGGCATCACCGCCAACGCGCTGCTGCCGTCGTCGCTCGACACGGCGGCGATGCGCGAGGTCATGCCGCGCGAGAAGCTCGTGCCGCTGGCGCGCGTCGGCGAGACGCTGGCGTTCCTCCTCTCCGACGCGGCGGCGAACGTCACGGGTGCGCTCATTCCGCTGCGGGCGGTCCCGTGAGCTCCACGCTGATCGAGCTCGAGACGCTGGTGCGCACGCACACCGCGGCGCTGCTGCGCGTGGCGCGGCGCTTCCTGCCCTCGGAGGAAGACGCGCGCGACGCGGTGCAGGACGCGTTCGTGTCGGCTTTCCGCGCCATCGACCGCTACGCCGCGCAGGCGCAGCTCGCGACGTGGCTGCATCGCATCGTCATCAACTCCTGCCTGATGCGCCTGCGCGCGCAGCGGCGGCACCCGGAGGAGGAGCTCGAGGAGTATCTGCCGCGCTTCACGGAGGATGGACATCAGGCCGAGCCGGGCGAGCCGTGGAGCGAGACGGCGCAGTCGATCCTCGAGCGCGAGGAACTGCGCGGCGTGGTGCGCTCGGCCATCGACGCGCTCCCGGACGCGTACCGCGAGGTGGTGCTGCTGCGCGACATCGAAGAGCTGTCGACCGAGGAGACGGCGGACGCGCTGGGCGTCACGCCGAATGCCGTGAAGATCCGCCTGCATCGCGCCCGGCAGGCGCTGCGCACGCTGCTCGATCCGTACATGAGGCCCGTCACCCGATGAACTGCTCCGACCTGATCACGAACTTTCTCGCCGAGTACGTCGAGGGAAGCCTCGACGCCGCAGCACTCGCCGATTTCGAGCATCACCTCGACGTCTGCCCGTCGTGCGTGGCCTACCTGCAGAACTACCGCACCACCATCGCCATGACCGCGGCCGCGGGCCGCGCGGTACCGGCGGAGGAGGTGCCGGAGGAACTGGTGCAGGCCATTCTGGCGGCGGTGAAGTGATGTGGTGACGGGCTTCAGCCCGTCGCTCCGGCGGGCTGAAGCCCGCCCCACCCGCGGGCTGGAGCCCGTCCCACCCGCGGGCTGAAGCCCGCTCCACATCCACTAAGATGCGGGCATGCGCATCCTGTCGCTGCACCACATCCAGCTCGCCATGCCGCGCGGAGGGGAAGACCGCGCGCGCGTGTTCTACGGCGGCGTCCTCGGCTTCGACGAGGTGCCGAAGCCGGCCGATCTGGCGAAGCGCGGCGGCGTCTGGTTTCGCGCCGGCACCCTCGACGTGCACCTCGGCGCCGACGACGATTTCACTCCGGCGAAGAAGGCGCATCCGGCGCTGCTCGTCGACGATCTCGAGGCGGTGAAGCGCGCGTGCGAGACGGCGGGGCACACCACGGACCAGGGGCAGCCGCTCGAAGGGTACGTGCGTGCCGACGTCCACGATCCGTTCGGCAACCGGATCGAGTTGTTGCAGCGGCTGTGAGCTCGGCGGCGAGACGCCGCCGCGGCGCAGGCGGGACGCCTGCGCGGCAGCCGGCGAGGACGCCGGCGGTCCGCTGCGCTTCGCGAGCCCTTTTCGGCCTGGTGGCGTGACACGATACGCGGCGTTTCCGCCGTTGCGCGCCGGGGCGGCGTGTGGTCTCATCGACGCCGTCAGGTCCGGTCGCCACACAACTCGGAGGTCTTCTCGATGCGCGCTGCGCGGTGGGTAGTTCTGTTCTCGTTTCTCGCTGCTTTTCCTCTCGCCGCGCAGACGTTCGTCTTCGACCTCCGCGGGTCGCAGGAAGTGCCGCCCGTGCCGAGCACGCACAGCGGCGGCTGCATGGGAACGCTCGATCAGCCGGCGCGTACGTTCGCGATCACGTGCGTGCACGACGTCATCGGCGCCACGGTCATGCACATCCATCGCGGCGCGCCGGGCGTGAACGGCGCCGTGGCCTTCGACATGGGCGATCCGGCCAGCCCCGTCAGCGCCACGTGGAGCGGCATGACCGACGCCGACATCGCCGAGCTCCTGGCCGGCAACCTCTATATGAACATCCACACCGCCGGCCGTCCGGCGGGTGAGATCCGCGGGCAGATCCTGTCGCGCACCGTCGACCTCGTGAACTTCACCGCCGACGGCTCGCAGGTCGTGCCGCCGAACGACACCGAGACCTCGGCGAGCTGCACCGCCGACCTCGACGCCGCGGCCACGGCCATCGCCGTCGCCTGCACGCACAACCTCCCCACGCCGTCCGCGGCGCACATCCATCAGGCGCCCTTCGGGCAGAACGGACCGGTCGTCTTCACGTTCCCGAATCCGCTGGCCATCAACGCAAACGTGCCGCTGACGCCCGCGCAGGTCGCGGCCTTCGCGGCCACCTTCCTCTATCTCGACATCCACGGCAGCGGCGGCAGCGAAGAAGATCCGGCCGACGAGATCCGCGGCCAGATCGGCACGCCGCCGGCGGGCGCGGGCACCGGCACGATCGTCATCGCCAAGGAGAGCGATCCCGCGGGCGGCAGCGGCTTCGGCTTCACCGAGACCATCACGCCGGGCAGCTTCACGCTGAACGACGGCGGCACGCGCACCTTCACCAACGTCGCGCCGGGAACGTACAGCGTCTCCGAGAACGCGATGGCCGGCTACTCGCTGAGCGACCTTTCCTGCGACGACGCGAACAGCAGCGGCGATCCGTTCGCGCGCACCGCCACCGTGCGCGTCGAGGCGGGGGAGACGGTCACCTGCACGTTCCGCAACTTCGCCTCCGCGCCGACCGATCAGATCTTCGTCTTCCACCTCTCCGGCGATCAGGAAGTGCCGCCGGTGGTGACGCCGGAGCGCGGCGGCTGCATGGGCCGCTTCCGCGCCGCCACGAGCTCGCTCTCCCTCGTCTGCACGCATGACGTCGTGCTGCCGACGCTGATGCACATCCACCAGGGCGCGCCCGGCGTGAACGGTCCCGTGGTCTTCGACATGGGCACGCCCGACAGCCCGGTCGTCGCCACGTGGGACGGCATGACGCCCGCGCAGGTGGCCGACCTCCTCGCCGGCAACTACTACCTGAACGTCCACACCTCGGGACGCCCGGCCGGCGCGATCCGCGGGCAGATCCTCGCGCGCACCGTCGACACGGTCACGTTCCCGATGAGCAGCGCGCAGACGGTGCCGCCGGGCACGTCGCCGACCACCGGCAACTGCACCGCGGACCTCGACACGCCCGCGGACACGCTGCAGGTGAGCTGCACGCACAACATGGCCAACCCCGAAGCCGCGCACGTGCATCAGGCGCCGCGCGGCCAGAACGGTCCGGTCGTCTTCACCTTCCCCAGTCCGGCCAGTCCGTTCGCCGCGGGCGTGCCGATGACGCCGCGTCTCGTGGCCGACTTCGCGGCGGGCTTCCTCTACGTCGACGTGCACGGGCCCGACGTCTCCGAAGACCAGCAGCCCGACCAGATCCGCGGCCAGATCGCGGCGCCGGTCACCGCGCCGACCACCGGCACGATCCGCATCGTGAAGGCGACCACGCCCGCGGGCGGGACGAACTTCCCCTTCACGGAGACGATCACCAGCGGCGCGTTCACGCTCAGCGACGGCGGCGTGCGCGTGTTCGACAACGTGGCCGCGGGGACGTACAGCGTGACCGAGGGAGAGGTGGCGGGGTGGTCGCTGACGGACCTCACGTGCAGCGACGACGACAGCACCACGAACCCGTTCTCGCGCACCGCCACGGTGAACCTGCAGGCGGGCGAGACGGTCACGTGCACGTTCCGCAACCTGCAGAGCCCGAGCGCGCCGCAGCGCTTCGTCTTCCACCTGTCGAGCGATCAGGAAGTGCCGCCGAGCGGCTCGACCGCGCGCGGCGGCTGCTACGGCCAGTTCGACTCCGCGGCCAGCTCGCTGTCGCTGGTCTGCACGCACAACGTCGAGTCGCCCGCGATCGCGCACATCCATCGCGCACTGCCGGGCGCGAACGGCCCGATCGTCTTCGACGTCGGCGATCCCATCAGCCCCATCGAGGCGACGTGGACCGGGATGACGCCGGGCGACGTCGCCGATCTCCTCGCCGGCCGTCTCTACCTGAACATCCACGCCGCGGGACGTCCCGACGGCGAGATCCGCGGGCAGATCCTGCCGCGCACCGTCGACGCGTTCACCTTCCCGGCGAACGGCGGACAGGAAGTGCCGCCGAACAGCTCGCCGGCCACCGGCAACTGCAGCGCCGATCTGGCGAACGACGCCAGCTTCGTGAGCGTGCGCTGCACGCACAACGTCGGCGGCGTGACGTCGACGCATCTGCACGTCGCGCCTCCGGGCGTCGACGGTCCGGTGATCTTCAACTTCCCGAACACCACGCCGTTCTCCGGCGACGTGCCGCTCACGCCGCGGCTCGTGGCCGACTTCGCGGCGGGCTTCCTCTACGTCAACATCCACTCCACGGCGTTCGTGGATGGCGAGATCCGCGGACAGCTCATCGCCGGCGCCGTGGCTCCCGCGTCGCACGAGAACATCCCGACGCTCGGGGAGTGGGGACTGATCCTGCTGCTGATGGCACTGGCGGGGGTGGCGGTGCTGCGGGTACGCTGATGCGATGACCCTCAGACACACCGCCGCTCTGCTTCTCGCGCTCGCGATCGCCGCGGGCGCGTCCGCCGCTCTCCAGCTTCCGCAGGTCAGTCCCGCGGCGGCGGTGATGCAGGAAGTCGGCATCTCGCGCGTGAAGATCCACTATCACCGCCCCTCGGTGCAGGGGCGGAAGATCTGGGGCGACCTCGTGCCGTACGGCAAAGTGTGGCGCCTCGGCGCGAACGAGGCCACGGTGCTGGAGATCCCGCACGAGGCGAAGATCAACGGCAACAGGATCGCGGCCGGCAAGTACTCGCTCTTCGCCATTCCCAACGCCGGCTCCTGGACGTTCATCGTCAACAAAGTCTCCGACCAGTGGGGCGCGTTCTCGTACAGGCAGGAGCAGGACGTGCTGCGCTTCCAGGCGAAGCCGGAGGCCGCGCCGCACCGCGAGTACTTCGACATCGACATCGTCCCCACCAGCGACCGCGCCATGCGCGTGGACGTGATGTGGGAGAAGCTGCGCGTGCCGTTCACGATCGAGTTCGACGTCGAGGCGATCATGTGGGCCTCGATCGAGGCCGCGCTCGCGGATCAGAATCGCACGTGGGAGGACTATCACAACGCCGCCCGCTACGCGCAGCGCTCGAACAAGCGCCTCGACCAGGCGCTGAAGTGGACCGACGCGGCCATGGCGCGCGCCGACAACTTCTGGAACTACGAGCTCAAGGGGCTGATCCTCCACCAGCTCGGCCGCGACGCCGAGGCGATCCCGATGATGCTGAAGGCGAAGGAGATGGCCACGGGAAAAGCGCCGCAGGAGTGGATCGACGGTGTGGACCGGCGCATTGCGGAGTGGCGTAAGTAGAAAGTGCTGAGTGCTGAGTACGCCATCGCAGGACTCAGGACTCGGGACTCAGGACTGGTATCCTGTCCCAACCCGTGCAACTTTCCCCCGGTGATCGCATCGGACAGTACGAGATCCTTCGCCCTCTCGGCGCCGGAGGCATGGGTGAGGTGTATTGCGCGCGCGACGAGAAACTCGGACGCGAAGTCGCGCTGAAGCTGCTCCCCGCCGAGCTGTCGTCGAACCCCGAGGCGCTGCGGCGCTTCGAGCAGGAGGCGCGGGCGGCGTCGGCACTCAATCATCCGAACATCGTCACGATCTACGAGATCAACGAGACGGACCGCTTCGCCTGGATCGCCATGGAGCTCGTCGACGGCGAAGACCTGCGCACGATCCTCGGCCGCGAGCCGATGACGCTCAGGAACGCGCTGCGCATCGCCACCAAAGTCGCGGACGGCCTGGCCGCCGCGCACGAGCGCGGCATCGTGCATCGCGACCTCAAGCCGGACAACGTGATGGTCACGTCCGACGGCTTCGTGAAGATCCTCGACTTCGGCCTGGCCAAGCAGCTCCGCGTCCTCAGCTCCGACGAGACCACGCTCCCGCACACGTCGCCCGGCACGATCTTCGGCACGGTCGGCTACATGTCGCCCGAGCAGGCCACGGGACGCGACATGGACGCGCGCTCCGACCAGTTCTCGTTCGGCGTGATGCTGTACGAGATGGTCACGCGCGTGCGTCCCTTCGAGCGCGACTCGCGCACGGAGACGCTGGCCGCGATCCTCCGCGACGACGTGCCGCCTCCCTCCGAAGTGAACGAGACCATCTCCCGCGACCTCGACCGCATCGTGGCGCGCTGTCTCGAGAAGCAGCCGCGCGAGCGCTACGCGTCGACGCGCGACCTCGCCCGCGACCTCCGCGAAGTGCGCGACAGCTTCACGCAGTCGTCCTCGTCGTCGCGCGCGTACAGCGGCGCCGCGCGCAGGACCAGACCCGCGCCGCTGCCGTGGGTCATCGCGGCGATCGTGGTGCTCGTCGTCGGCGTGGCCTCGTACGTGATGTGGCAGCGCCGCGACTCCGCGCATCGCATCACCTCCGTCGCGGTGATGCCGTTCCGCGACCTCGGCGCGACCGCGGAAGGACGCGCCTTCGCCGACGGCATCTCCGAGATGGTGGCCACGCGCCTGGCGCAGTCGCCCGAGCTCCGCGTGGCCATGCCGTTCGACGGCGGCCCGATGACCGAAGCAGACGACGTGGCCGCGGTGGCGAAGCGCGCCGGCGCGAGCGCGGTCATCCGCGGCACCGTGCAGCGCGGCGGCGGCGACGTGCGCGTCACGGTCTCGCTCATCGACGCCGGGAACGCGCGCACGCTCGCGGCGACCACCGCCACGCGCGCGGCCACGGACCTCTTCGCCTTGCAGGATGCCGTGGCCGAGGATCTCCTGCGCGCCCTCGGACGCCCGGCTCCGCCGCGCGCGCTGGCCGCCGCGACCGTCCTCGGCGCGGACGACCAGCGCCGCTTCACCGAGGCCGTCGGACTGCTGCAGCACGTGCGCGACGAGCGCTCCATCGACCGGGCCATCGTCACGCTGGAATCGGTGCTGCGCAACGCGCGCGAGTCGGGCTCGGTGAACGCGCTCCTGGCGCGGGCGCTGTTCTTCAAGTCGCGGCTGGCGCGGCGCAGCGCGCTCATGGAGCAGGCCGCGATCTACGCCACGCGCGCGGTGTCGCTCAGTCCGCAGGACCCCGAGGCCCACATCGCCCTCGGGTTGGTGCAGAACGGGTCGGGACGTTCCGCCGAGGCGGTGCAGTCGTTCCGGCGCGCGCTGGCGCTGCGGCCGCAGAGCTCGGACGCGCTGCTCGGCATCGCCGACGCCTACGCCCTGCAGGGACGCGAGGCGGAGGCGGAGAAGCTCTACCGCCAGGTGCTCGCGCTGCGGCCCGACGAGACCAACGCGCTGTCGCGCTACGGCTTCTTCTGCTACATGCGCGGGCGGCACGAGGAAGCGGCCGCGCATTTCCGCAAGGTGTCGCAGCTCGTGCCCGACTTTGCGCTGGCGCACTCGAACCTCGGCGGCGTGCTGTCGAAGCTCGGACGCAACGAGGAGGCGCGCGCCGCGTACCAGAAGGCGCTGGCGCTGCAGCCCACCGCCATCGGCTTCACGAATCTCGGCGTCCTCGAATTCTCGCTGGGACGCTACGCCGATGCGCGGCAGTCGTTCCTCCGCGCCACCGAGCTCGCGCCGTCCGACGTGGTGGCGTGGGCGAACCTCGGCGATGCGTGCCGCTGGGTGCCCGGACATGCCGCCGAGGCGACGCAGGCCTATGAGCGCGCCGTCGCCGTGGCCGGACAGGCGCTGCAGGTGAACCCGAACGACGCGCACACGCGCTCCGTGGTCGCGCTCTCCCTCGCGCGCAACGGCAAGGTCGACGAAGGGCAGCGCGAGATCCGCCGCGCGCTGGAGCTCGATCCGACCAACGCCAGCGTGCTGTACAAGGCAGGCATGATCGCGCTGATCCGCGGCAACAGCGACAGCGCCGTCTCCTGGCTCGAGCGCGCCGTGGCCAACGGCTATTCGGTGCGCGATCTGAAGAGCGATCCGGAGCTGGAGCCGCTGCGCCGCTTGCCCGCCTTCCGGAAAGCCGTAGAATCGAAGAGCTAGGTACTCAGCGAGAAGGAGGGGGTCCATGTCTCGTTCGTTCGTGCTCCTCGGAGCTCTGCTCATCGTCTGTTCGTGTGCGTCGCAGCAATCCGCCCCGCCGCCCGAGCCCGTCGCACCCGGCGGCAGCGCGGCCACGGGACTGCGCCCCGCGCGCGCCGGGAACCCGTGCGCGGACAAGGCGGGATCGACCGACCGCAACGCGCCGATCGTCTGCGTCGACGACACCGGCAGCACGCTCACCGTCTCACCCGATCCGATCCACCTTCACGACGTCGGAGCCGCCGACCGCGCGCCGGTGGTCATTCACTGGCACACCGTGTCCGGCGCGAACGACCTGCGCGTCGAGATCGAGCCGGGCTGCGTGACCGAGACCACGTGCGCGGGCAACGGTCACTGCCGCGCGCGCACGCTGCCGCGCACCGACAAGACCGAGAAACGCTGCAAGTACGACGTCTGGACGGACAAGCATCCGCGCCTCGACCCGGAGATCGTCGTCTCCCCCTGCTGCTGAGCGAAGCTCCGGCCTGCGGCAGCGCAAGCTGCCGCAGCCCTCAATGTGGCTCGGGCTCAGCCCGTGTGGCTCGGGCTTCAGCCCATGTGGCTCGGGCTTCAGCCCGTGCTGCTCGGGCTTCAGCCCGTGCTGCTCGGGGCTTCAGCCCATGTGGCGCGGGCTTCAGCCCGTGCGGGCGGGCTGGAGCCCGCGCCGGCGGGCTGAAGCCCGCCCCACATTTTGCACTCCGGACGCGCCGCAGAGCGTCGCGTGGCGTTTCAGTGCCTCGGTGACCGCGGGCCTCAGCTCGCGGTCATCCAGCCAGAGCCTGTTCACGATCAGCTTGCGACCATCGATGCGCGCGTCGATCCTCCCGATCAGCCGATCGCGATGCAGCAGGGGACAGACGTACCAGCCCCACTTCCGTTGCGGCGCGGGCTTGTAGACCTCCCACACGTAATCGAAGTCGAACGCGTGGCGCACGAGGTTGCGGTCCCACAGCAGCGGATCGAGCGGGCCGAGGATGCGCACGCGCTCGTCGTACGCCGCGCGTGCCTTGAGGAACGCGGGCACCGCGAGGTAGCGCCGCGGCGAGTCTTCGACGGCGACGTCCACCAGCTCGCCGCGCTCCACCATCTCGTCGACGAGCTTCGA
>DASUSL010000377.1:0-11859 GCA_036375135.1 Thermoanaerobaculia bacterium
AGCGCCCGCAGCGTCGCGCGAGTGATCTCCTCGACCTTCACGCCCCACGCCCATGATGCCGCTGTTTCCGAGGCGTACAAGCGCCGCAGGACGCCGACCAAGAGATCCACCTGACGTGATGTCTCGACGTCCGGGATGGGCGTGAGCGGATTCCACGCGGGAAGCGTGTCCGGCCGTGTGAAGTCGAGCACGGCGAGCCGCAGTACGCCGCGCGCTTCCGCGAATGCCGCCGTCCGGGCGAACAGATCGCCGTGGAGATCCAGGAGTGCCATCCCTTGCCCGCTCTGGACGTGCGCCCGCGCCATCTGCTCGAGGAGCGACGACTTGCCGGAGCCGGTCGAACCGAGGACCAGCGTGTGCTGCCGCAGATCGTCCGGCGTGAGCCAGCACACCACCTCGGCGCCGTCTGGTCCCGCGTAGGTCGCAAACGGCATCCCGAGGCCGTGTCTGCGCACTTGCTCATGCAGGAACCGGTCACGCGCGAGGTAGAAGGCGCGGAGTCCTCGGAGCGTCCGCGCGCGCGTGGTCTGGTGGCGGAGCGCGAGCCTCATGCACCGAGGGCGGTACGCGCGAGAAGCACCACGGCGCTCAGGACCACCGCGACGAGAACCACGACGAGCATGAGCCGCCGCGGCGTCATCCCGGTCATCCGTCGCTGCCGCAGCCACCGCCGTGCGGCGGGCGTGAGCGGCGGCGGGTCCATCACGACGAGGGATTCCGTCGCGGCGTCCGGCGCGACGAGTCCGCGGCGGCGAAGGCGTGCGAGATGCCACCGCGCGTGGAGCGTGGTCCGAAACGCTGCCTCCCGCGCGAGGGACGTGAGTTCGAGCGTCGCGGGAGCGCTCAGGCCGTCGCGCCGCAGGAGATAGAGGTACGTGACGAAGGTCGCGCGGCCGAGCCGCGGCAAGGCATGGATGAACCAGTGCGTTGGGAGCTCGAACCGGAGCGGGATGTGCGGCGGGTGGACGTCCGTCCACGTGGGCGGCGGCGGCTCCGGGAGTTCGATCTCGACCGTGCCGTCCGTCGCGTCGTAGATGAGGCATCCGGCGGTGGCGAGGCGATCCAGCCATGCGCGAATGCGACGCGCACGAGCGCCCATGATCCATGTGAGGTCATCCAGGCGGATGCCTCGGCCGCTCCGCTGCCGCAGCGCGCGGATCGTAAGCAGGAGCAGGGCCGGGTCGCGGCCGACCTGCGGCACCATGTCGAAGAACGCGGCGAGATCCACGCGCACCGTCGTGACGCCGTCCGGCGGCGTGCCGCGCTGCTGCAGAACGTGAACGGAGACCGGGTCACGGTGCGACATCGGAGGTCGGTAAAAGGATGCGGAGCGTCGATGCGTGCGCGTCGGCGCCCACGCCGCGCGTGGCGTCGGTCGTGGTGGTGAGGACGGGCTTTCGGACCGCTGCGCGCGCCGCAAGGAGCGAGCGCACGCGTTCCGAGGCGAAGTCCGCGCGTTCGACGATGAGGAGCGGCGCGGCGAGCGCGGTTTCGCGCAGCGACGCGGTGACGGTCGCGTTTCCCGCAATGACCACCGAGGAGACGCCTTGGTCTTCGAGCGCCGTCCGCACGTATGCGACGATGTTCCGAAGCACGCGCGGATCGTCGCCGAGCACGCGCAAGCCCGCGCCGGACGTGAGGCTCCGGCGGAGGAAGTCGCGTACGAACGCGCGCACCGTCGCGCGCGCCTTCGGATCGAGGTGCGACACTGCATCCTCGCCGTCACTGACCGCACCGCGCGGCGCGTCGAGCCGTCCCGCGCGCGCATGGGCAAGTTCGTGTTCGAGGAAATGGAGCACGAGATCGCGGACGTGCGGGTTCGTCCCGAACGCCCGCAGCACCGCGCCGAGCACTTCCCGCGAAGGGGCGTGCGTTCCGGCACGGAGCCGGTTCAGCATGGCGACGCTGACGCCGAGTGCTTCCGCGAGATCGCACGTTCGCCACTTCGCACGGCGGGCGAGCTGCTCGACTTCGCGGATGACGAGGACGGGTCGGGGCACGAGGCGAGGGGAAGGAGCGCTAAGGGTGCCGCGAATCGTCCCCGCCGCACGACCGTGCACGCGCCGAAGACGCACGCAGTGCGCAGCGCGCTTCGCTGCGGGAAGCGGTCACGGCGGGACGGTGCATGCGCGTGAGGAGGGGCAACCGGCGAACGGACGCGGTGCGGCTCACTACCATGGGGCGGTCGGTCTTTTTTCTTCCAGGATATGCAGCCGCACTTGGACGCGCCAGATCCGGCCGGAAGTCCAGCACGCGACGAGCGTTCGGAGCCGTGTGATCGCAGCACTGCGGACGATCCGCAATCGCATCCAGACGCCGCGCACGCAGCACTGCCGCTTTCGCCTACGCCTCCACAGCCGCGAAAGCCGTTTCGTCGTCACATTCGACGACAGGATTCGACGCTTTCTGTCTCCGATCGCGAGGTGCTGCTGGCGCTCGGCCGCTGCCGCATCCTCTCGTTCGATCAGCTGCGCCGTTTGGCGTTTCCGCACCTCTCCCCGCAGCGTGTCGGGCAGCGGCTACATTCGCTCGCCGCGAAGGGCTGGCTGCATGTGTGGGAAGACGTCTCGCGGATCGGCGGCCGCCCGCGGTATGCGCTTCCGTCCAGGCGCGCGCTCCTTCTCGCGACTGATGCGCTCCAGAGCGGCAGCGTGGGCGCGGTATCGGAGCGCGTCGCCGCGCTGATGCTGCGGGGCCGTCCGCGTCGGCCGCTCCTCCTTCCTCGACGGGCGACGCCTGCCTTCCTCGCACACCAGCGGGAGTGCAACGAGCTCCTCATCGCTTACGGCCGTATCCGAGGCGCCCGGCCCCACTGGTCCACGACGCTCGATCGCCCCTTTCCTCTCCAGGCGGCCGGCATCGCGCTCCCGCAGCCCGACTCGGTGCTCATTCTCGAGCGTGGCGGCACCTCGGCGCTCATCTTCGGCGAACACGATCGCGGGCACGAATCCCTCGCGCACTTCCGCCGCACGAAAGCCGACCGCTACGCCGCACTCGCGGCGCGTCCCGATCTCGTGCTGGAACTCTTCGGATTCTCCCGCTTCATGGTCTGGGTGACGGTCCTCGACGCGCGCGCGGGTGCACCGCTCCGCCGCCTGGAGACGCTCGTGCGGGTTGCCCGCGTCGCCGCGGCGTCGGACGTCATGGCCTTCACGCTCGCCGGATGGGCGGTCGCATCCCCCGCTGCGCCCATCTGGTTCTGCGACGGTGCCGCGCCGGAGACCGCGAATCTCGCGGAGGCGAAGACGCGCCCGTACCTTCGCTCCCTGCCCACGCACACCGTACCGGACGCCCACCCGATCCCGACGCCAACCGATCTGCGCACGCCGTGCGCTGCGCCGCTTTCGACGTGCGGGCCGACTGCGGACGGCGTGGTTCACTGACGACTCGCGGCCTGCTCCTTCACATCCCGGCTCTCTCCCGTCTCCCCGCGAGAACGCTCTCGCGCGGCCGATCCAGCTTCGTCCGGCACGCCGGCGATCACACGCTCGCTTCATGCGGAGCATCGATCGCCCGCGTAGTGTCGCGCAGTCCCCCTGCGTCGGCCGCGCGAGGGTGCGCTCGCGGGTGCGGTAGAGAGAAGACGTGCGCCCCCTGAAATCAATGACGAGGTGGTGTCATGTCTGAAGTTGTCGCGTTCAAGAGTGGGAAGGATCTCGCCCCGGAAGGAGATCACGCGGAGGACGATGCGGTCGCGTGCGTCGATTGCGGAACTAGCGCAGGCGACGAGCGCGCATACATCGAAGGGTGGCAGTTCGACCCGCCGGTCTGCCCGAGTTGCCTGCGTTGGGTTGCGACCGATGCCTGCTGCCATGCGGTCGCGGAGGTGCGCGATGCTCCGCATTGAACGGTATCGCGGCACGCGCTTCTGGGGTCTCTACGAAGCCGGCCACCTCCTCTGCGTCACCGTCTACAAGAAGGGCGCGGCGGCGGTGAAAACGCGCATCGAGCGCGGCACGCCCGCGCCTCCGCTACCGTCGCCGCCGAGCATAGAAACGTCGCCAATTCGTCGCTCCCGCCGTCGTCGCGATCCACGGTGAGCGCGCCTAGTACGCGCCTAGTCGCGACGATTCGGGACGAAACCGGATACAATCGCTGTTCGTAAGTGCTTGAAAACAGGAGGTGACTCCAGATGTCCCGCGATTCCGGGGCGCATGGGGTTCAGGTGGTCGCCGGTTCAAATCCGGCCTGCCCGACCAATCACAACCCTCCCGCCACTCCAGATGACGTAGCATTCGTGCCCCATGCACGACGACGTCATTGCCCTGCTCCCCAAGGCTGCTGCACTTGCGCGGCCTCCGATCTCCAACTTCAAGGTCGGCGCCGTTGCGCGCGGTGTGAGCGGGAAGCACTATTTCGGGACGAACGTCGAGTTTGCGGGGGAGGCGCTCAGCTTCACCGTGCATGCGGAGCAATCTGCCATCGTCAATGCGTGGATGAGTGGGGAGACCGGCGTCGATCTCGTGGCCACGAGTGCGGCGCCGTGTGGGTACTGCCGTCAGTTTCTGAACGAGCTGGCCACGGCGGGGGAGCTGATCGTGGTCATGCCGGGGGAGTCGCGGCGGCTGGCCGAGCTGCTGCCCAGCTCCTTCGGGCCGCGCGACCTGGGCATCACCGGCGGGCTGCTGCAGCAGGACGATCATCGGCTCGCGATCGATGAACATGATGAGCTGGCGCGGGCGGCGCTCGCTGCGGCGAACATGAGCTACGCGCCGTATTCGAAGTCGTATGCCGGTGTTGCGGTGCGCACGAAGAATGGTGAGATCGTCAGCGGCGCGTATGCCGAGAACGCCGCGTTCAACCCGAGCCTCTCGCCGCTGCAGGCCGCGCTCTCGCAGCTCAACCTGCGCGGCGGTGAGTGGAGCGACATCGCCGAGTGCGTGCTCGTGCGCGTCGACGGGATGCACGACAACAGCACGCGCGTCGTGCTCGCCGCCATCGGCGACGCGCCGCTGCGCGTCGTGAGCGCCCGGAATTCGCCCTGATCGCAGGCGGGTTGAGACCGCCATGGAAAACCAGCAGCAGCCCGGCACGATCCGCATCATCCTCGACGACCAGATCGCGCAGGGGGAGTACGTCAACTTTGCGAACATCATTCATTCGCAGAGCGAGTTCGTCCTCGACCTCGGGCGCGTCGTGCCCGGCCGCACGGACGTGAAGGTCTACAGCCGCGTCATCCTCACGCCGCTCCACGCCAAGCAGCTCCTCGAAGCGCTGGCGCACAACATCGGCCTCTTCGAGCAGAAATTCGGCGAGATCCGCGCCGAGGCGAACAACCAGTTCTCCAGCGAGCCGTCGAATTAGCCGGTCGCGGTTCCCGGCGCCGCGACGGTTCATCCCGCGCGAAGACTCGGGATCTCGGGTGCACCTGCGGCGCCCGAGCCACATGCAGCGAATGTGCACCGGAGATCCCGCGTCTGCGCGCGGGATAGACTGAAAGAAACATGAAGATCAAGATCATCGGCGCCGGGCTGGCCGGCAGTGAGTGCGCGTACACGCTCGCGCGGCGCGGACATCAGGTCGACCTCCACGAGATGCGTCCGGTGAAGACGACTCCCGCGCATGCGACGTCGAACCTCGCCGAGCTGGTCTGCTCGAACTCCTTCCGCTCCTCCGCCGCCACCAACGCCGTCGGCCTGCTCAAGCAGGAGATGCGGCTCATGGGCTCGCTCGTCATCCGCTGCGGCGAAGAGGCGCGCGTGCCGGCCGGCGATGCATTCGCCGTCGATCGGGAGACATTCTCGTCCGCAATTACGCGCGAGATTTCGAATACTGAAAACATCACCATTCATCGTGAGGAGATCACGTCACTCGATAAGAGCGATCACGACTTCCTGGTCGTGGCCACCGGACCGCTCACCAGCGATCCCCTCTTCCACGCCATCGACGACTTCCTCGGCCGCGACGGACTCTATTTCTACGACGCCATCGCGCCGATCATCGCCGCCGACTCCCTCGACTTCTCGAAGCTGTACTGGAAGTCGCGCTACGGCAAAGGCTCCGCCACCGACTACCTCAACGCCGCCATGACGAAGGCGCAGTACGAGGCCTTCGTGGCCGCGCTGCTCTCGGCGGAGCTCTTCCAGGCGCACGACTTCGAAAAGGCCGTGCACTTCGAGGGCTGCCTGCCGGTCGAGGAGATCGCCAGCCGCGGCGTCGACACGCTCCGCTTCGGCCCCATGAAGCCGGTCGGCCTCGAGCATCCGGAGACGGGCGACCGTCCGTACGCGGTCGTGCAACTGCGCAAGGAAGACCTCTCCGACGAGTACTTCAACCTGGTCGGCTTCCAGACCAAGATGCGCATCCCGGAGCAGCAGCGCGTCATCCGCATGATCCCGGGGCTCGAGAACGCCACCTTCGCGCGTCACGGCTCGATGCACCGCAACACGTTCATCAACGGCCCGAAGCACCTCACGCCGATCTTCCGCACCAAGCGCGACGAGCGCGTTTTCTTCGCGGGGCAGATCACCGGCGTGGAAGGCTACGTCGAGTCGTCCGCGGTGGGCCTGCTGGTCGCGCGCTACATCGACGAGCTGGCGCGCACCGGCACCGCCACGCCGCTCCCCTACCACACGGCCCTCGGCGCCCTCGGACGACACGTCGCCGAGTCGTCGCCCGACCGCTATCAGCCGTCGAACGTGACCTGGGCCTTGATCGAAGACGTCATCGGCCGCGCGAAGAAAATCGAGAAGCGCGAGCGGCAGGCCGCCAAAGCAATCGAAACGATCGAGCGGCTGGCGAGCTAGACTATTCCGTCATGACGGAAAAGCTGCTGCCGAACATCAACCACGTCGTGGTGGTGATGATGGAGAACCGCTCGTTCGACAACGTCCTCGGCTGGCTCACGACGCCCGGCCTCGAGGGCCTTTCGGGATCGCCGACGCCGGGTGCGATCAACGGGACCGGCGCGAACGCGCCGCTCTATCCCGCGCAGGCCGGCAGCGCGCCGACGAACCCGAATCCCGATCCGAACGAGCAGTTCCAGTTCGTCTGGCGGCAGCTCTCGAACGACTTCGCGCAGACGCTCACGCCGCCGCTCCCCGCACCGGACGTGAACATGCTCGGCTTCATCAACGACTACGCGACGGCGCCGAACGTCACCACGCCGACGAACATCATGAACTGCTTCACGCCGGCGCAACTCCCGGTGATCTCCACGCTGGCGAACGCGTATGCCGTCTGCGATCACTGGTTCTGTTCCGTGCCGTCGCAGACCTTCACCAACCGCTCCTTCACGCACGCCGGCACCGCCTCGGGCTACGTCAACAACTCGTGGCCGCAATCGGGCTTTCCGCCGGTCGGCTTCTTCGTCAACGACACGCCGACGATCTACAACCTTCTCGAGGCAGCAGGCGTGCCCTGGCGGATCTACTACGGCAGCGTGCTGCTGCTCTGCCAGGCGTTTCAGAACCAGAAGCAACTGCAGCAGTACGGCTGGGGCTCGCAGCGGCGCTTCTTCCCGATGACGCAGTTCTACTCCGATATCCAGAGCGCGGAGACGTTCCCGAGCTACACCTTCATCGAGCCGAACTTCATCGGCAATCCGTGGTTCGGCCCCGAGAACGACATGCATCCGCAGGCCAGTCCGGTCGAGGAAGACGGGCCGTCGAACGTGATCTACGGCGAGCAGCTCCTCTACGACATCTACACGAAGCTCACGCAGAGTCCGGAGTGGGAGTCGACGCTGCTGGTGATCCTCTTCGACGAGCACGGCGGCACGTTCGATCACGTCCCGCCGCCCGCGACGGTCTCGCCCGACGGCGTCACGGTGTCGAGCCTCGGCGGCTGGAGCTTCGGTTTCGACCGTCTCGGCGTGCGCGTGCCGGCGGTGCTCGTGTCGCCGTGGATCGGCGCGCAGGTGAGCCACACCGTGTTCGATCACACGTCGCTGCTGCGCACGCTGATGGAGCAGTTCAACCTGCCGTCATCGCTCGGCGCGCGCGCGGCGCAGGCGACCGACATTTCCGGCGTCTTCGGCACGACGTGCAACACGACGCCGGTGCCGCTCACGAATCCGAACGCGACCTGGACGCGCGACCAGTTCTCGATCGACGATGCGAAGCTCACCGGCTTTCAGAAGGAGCTGCTCGCGCTGGCCATCCTCACCGCCGGCGACGTGTTCGAGGCCGCCGACTTCGGCGGCCTCCTCGGAGATCTGCTCGATCACATCGGTAGGGACATCTATTCGTGGTTCGCGAAGCTCGACCAGCGCGCGGAAGCGTGGCCGGTGATCGAGTTGCTGATGCGGACGGGCTGAAGCCCGCCCCACATTTACATTCCGAAGCGCACGCCGATCACGGCGCGTCGCCCGGGTGACACGTAGCCGAGCACTTCCTCGTATTCGACGTCGGTCAGGTTCTCGATGCGCAGGTACGGCGTGAAGCGTCCCAGGTGCGCCTGCACGTTCGCGTCGAAGACGGTGTGCGACTCCGCGGTCGTGCGGGAGAACGGCGCCACCGCAAGGACGTCCGCGCGCGCGCCGGTGTGCTGCACGACCAGGTTCGTGTCGACGATGCCCGCTCGATAGCCGACGAAGAGCGAGCCGGAGTGACGCGGGCGGCGGAGGAGCTGCTCGCCGCTGCTGGCCTCCTCGGTGTCGGTGAAGGTGTAGGTGAGCGAGGCGCGCAGGTTGCGCGCAAGCGTGCGCTGGACGGCCAGCTCGAGACCCTGCGCCGTCGCCGCGCCGATGTTCTCGAAGACGAACGTCGCCGAGTCGAAGACGATCAGGTCCTCGTAGTCGCCGTGGAAAAGCGTCGCGGAGAAACCGGAGGCGTGGTCCCAGCCGACCTCGTAGCTGCGGCTGCGCTCCGCGCCGAGGGAAGGGTTGCCGCCGAACGGGAAATAGAGCTCGCCGACGGCGGGCGCGCGGAAGGCCTCGCCGAAGGCCGCGCGGATCTTGTGACTGCCGGCCAGATAGGCCGCCGCGATGCGCGGCGAGAGCTCGGAGCCGAAGGTCTCGTAGTCGTCCCAGCGCACTCCGGCGCTCAATTCGAATTGCGCGATGGAGAGGCGATCCTCGACGAAGAGCGAGCGTTCCTTGCGCTCGCCGCCGGTGAAGTTCGGGCCGAAGTTCGTGACGTCGTCGACTTCCGCGTGCTCGTACTCACCGCCGCCGACGATCGTGCCGAACGGCGTCTCCGTGCGCGTGGTCAGGCGCGCGCGCCGCGTCGTGCTCTCCGTCGACGTCAGTACGAGCCCGAACGGATCCTCGGGGTCGTCGAACGTGTCGTCGCGGCGGCTCTCCGCGAGCGTGAGCTCGTACGAGAAGCGCCCCAGCTTCTGCTCGATCGGAATCGAGAGCTGCCGCTCAGTCCCATCCTGGCGGCGCTGTAGGCTGGGGATGACGGCCGTGCCCGCGGCATTGAGATTGCGCGGGATGCCGAGGTCGTACGAGGTGTGCCGCGCGGAAAGGCCGGCGGTGAGTGTCGGCGTGGCGTTCCAGCGCACGGCCACGCTGGCGCTGGTCTGCGAGAAGTCGTCGTTCGCGGCGAAGCCGCCGTCGTCACGCTGTTCGAACGAGCCGCTCACGTTCGCGCTGCTGCCGGCGTACGTCCCGCTCACGCTGCCGTTGCGCAGGCCGCGGCTGCCCGCCTCTCCCTGCGCGCGGAGGCCGCTGCGGCGGGAGGTGGTCAACACGTTGACCACGCCGGCCATGGCGTCCGAGCCGTAGAGCGCGGAGTACGGTCCGCGCACCACTTCCACCTGCTCCACGCCGACCGTGGAGAAGCGTCCCCAGTCGTAGCCGGCGAAATACGGATTCGTGATCTCGAGGCCGTTCCAGAGCACGAGCGTGTGCGTCGAGTTCGAGCCGCGCGTGAAGAGCGAGGTGGCGCGGCCGGCCGAGCCGGTGCGGCTGATGTGCACGCCCGGGACCTCGCGCAGCACGTCGGCGACGTCGCGCGCGGCGCGCTCGTCGATCTCGGCGCGAGTGATCACCGTGACCGCGGCGGGCGTCGTGGCCACGGCTTCCGGCAACGCGGACGCGGTCACGACGATCTCTTCCGTCGCTTTTGCAGGGACCTGTGCAGAGAGACGAAAAGCAGAGACGAGAATGAGGAACGAAAAAAGAGGACGAGAATGCATGACGACTCCTTCCCTCCGAAGAAGGCCGACTGGCGTGGGGTGTCGAGCGGTCGGTCTCCTGGCTTCCGGGTCGTCCTTCCCGCGCCCCCTTCCCGCTGTCGCAGTGGGGATCCTCGTCGGATCAAGGCGTGGGTCGTCTCCGGTTACAGTGGCGGGGGCCGCGCCGGTATCACACCGGCTTCCCGTTCACCGTCTCGAACGTGGGTTGTGAAAGAACAGGGACGCGGATTCTAGCGCATCCGGAGCAACGCTGCGCCAGCGAGGCCGGTCGCCAGGAGAGCGAGCGCCAGTTCGCCGGCTGTGGGCACGGTCGGCGTGTGTGACGCGCCGAGGGCGGCGGTCCAGCTGAGATAAGGCACGATGAAACGGGGAAGCTCCAGGCTGTACAGACCGTAGGCGACCCGCGTCGCCTGCCCGGTCGCGACATCGATGGAGTAGATCGATTCCGTGCAACGTGTCGCGGCGATCACCCGCGAGCCGCCATCGGCGATGGCGAGGGCACGCACCGCCTCCGGTTCCGGAAGCGTGTACGTCTGCGCAGGGAGGCCGGCCGGCGAAAGCCGGACCGGCGCCAGATTGCCGCCACGCGCGACCACCGCGCCGCCGTCGGGCAGGATGCGTACCGCCACGCCCGTGATGCCGGTCGCGAAAAGCGGGAGCTCCGTCTGCGTGCAGACGTTGTAGCGAGCGATGCCGGCCGCCGCGACGAGGAAGAGCGTGCACTGATCCGCCGCGAGATCCATGTTGAACGCGTTGGCGATGCTGGTCGGAAGCGGCTGCGCGGTCACCGTGCCGTCGGGCGCGAACACCACGATCACGCGCGCCGGACTCGCGTTTTCCACCGCCAGCGCGTACACAGTGCCGTTTGCGCCGGCGACCAGGGAGAGCGGCGTGTATCCGGGCGGCGCGATGCCGATTCGCTGCGAGGATCCGTCAGCCGTGACGTAATCGACGTGAAAAGTGTCCCCCGTCGGGATCGCCGCCACCACGCGTCCGCCCGGTGCCGCCGCCACCGCATTCACCTCGGGACCGCCATGTGCTCGCGCACCCCCGACGATCCAGTTGATCCGATGGGCAGGATCGAGGATCGCGGCGAACCGGCACGCGCTCTCGTCAGGACCGGCGAGGACGTAGTCATAGGACTGACCCGCCGCTCCGAATGCGTAACTCACGGCCAGAACCAACCCGAGTGCTGCTTGCTTCATCGTTCTCTCCGTTCGCAACGCCACACACGGCGCTGCCTGCCCACCTTGACCGACGCGCCGCTCTCGCCGTCGACGATCCATTGCGATTCCGGGCAGCAGTCGACGGCGAACCGGCAACCGTCGCTCATGCCCGCGGCGACCGCGTCGTAGGGCTGCGCCGCCGCCGGAAGGCTCACCAGCAGCATCAGCGTCAGGAGGAGAAGAATCCCCCCGCGGCCGGGGCCGCGGGGGGCAGCACATCGCGAGCAGGCTCCCGAATTCGTTCGCCCTGCCTCGACGTCGCCCTCTCGTTCGACGGAGGTAGATCCGGGGCTCCCACAATCTCGCGTCATGCTAATACGACATAAAGTTATTCCAAATCGCCCGTTTGTCAAGGGGGAGCGAAATTTAGGAGTGCGGCGGCAAAGCCGCCGCTTTGGGAAGGGTGGGACGAAGCGGCGCGGCGGCACGCTTACCAAAGCGGCGGCTGTGGAGGCTGTCTCAAAACGTAGGACAGGCTTCAGCCTGTCCCGGGCCAGGCTGAAGCCTGCCCTACGTTTGAAAGCGGCAGGCGCAGTGCCGCCGCACTCCT
>DASUSL010000378.1:0-4720 GCA_036375135.1 Thermoanaerobaculia bacterium
GGACGTTGGCCTCGTCGATGATGTCGTCGTGGATCAGCGTGGCCGTGTGGATGAACTCCACCACCGCGGCGTAGACCACGTCGCGGTAGCCGTCGTAGCGCAGCATCTTCGAGACGAGCAGCAGCAGGGCAGGGCGGAGGCGCTTCCCGCCGCCGCCGAGAATGTGCGCCCCGACGTCCTCGATGGTCGCGATCTTCGAGTGGAAATTGCGGCGCAGCTCCTCTTCCACCAGTTCGAGTTTGGGGGCGACCAGTTCGAGGAGACGCTCCGCATAAGCCGTCTGCCCGTTGAGAGTGCGAGGAGCTGTCACGGGGCGAAGGATAGTCGATGGAGGGGCGTTGCTCAACCGCGGTAGTTCGTGAACTGAAGGGGGATGCCGTAGTCCGTTCCCTTCACCAGCGTGATCGCCTTCTGCAGATCGTCCTTGCTGCGCCCGACCACGCGCACCTGATCGGACTGGATGGATGCCTGCACCTTGATCTTGGCGTCCTTGATCGACTTCACGATCGCCTTCGCCTTCTCGGTCTCGATGCCCTGGACGATCTTCGCTTTCTGGCGCACGGTGCCCATCTGCGCGTCTTCGAGCTTGCCGTAGTCGAGCGCCTTGAGCGAGACCTGCCGCTTCACGAGCTTCGACTCGAGGATGTCCTTCACGCTGCGCAGCTTTCCCTCGTCGTCGCTGCTGAGGACGATCTCCTCGCCGGTGAGCTCGATCGAGCTCTTGCTTCCTTTGAAGTCGAAGCGCTGCGCCAGCTCCTTCTGCGCCTGATTGACGGCGTTGGCCACTTCCTGCATCTCGGTCTTGGAGACGATGTCGAACGAAAAATCCTGTGCCATATCACTCCCGGATCGTTGCTGGTTGCTGTGTTGCCGGTTCGTGGGGGCGTCTCGAGAACGGCGCGTTCAGCGAGCAGCGCCTCGAACCAGCAACGAGCAACATAGCAACAAATCAGTCGGCGTTGATCACCTGCACTCCGGCGGGGGCCGCGAAGCGGAACGTGTCCGCGCCCGCGGCGCGCTTATGGTAGCCGGAGAAGCTGAACGACGTGCTGTTGCCGTCGCGGTCGGTGTACTGGATCGACTCGATGAGGCTCGTCGACGGCGCGATGGTCACGGTGACGCTGCGCATGATCGAGCTCTTGTCGCGCGGCTGCAGCGTGGTGACGATCTTCCCGCCGCGGTTCTGCTGGTTGACCACGAACGCGCGGTCGCGCGCCGCGGGGTCGCCGATCAGGAGGAACGGCAGCTCGCGCTTCCGTGCCTCGGTGACGCGTCCCGTCGTGACCTGTTTGTCGGCGGGGACATAGAACCACGAGTTCGTGCCGTCGAAGACGAACGTCTTCTTCTCGGGACTCGTGTAGCTCCAGCGCATGCGCGGCAGGTCGCCGAAGACGACGGTGCCGCTCTCCGACTGGCTGGTCTTGAAGCCCTTGGCGGTGAAGCGGTGGGTGAACGAGGCTTCCATGCCCGACATCGCTTTCGCGGCCTGGTCGAGGGCGGTGGGAGCGGCGTGGGTGCTGAGGGCCGCGGCAAGCAGCGCGGCAGTGATGATCAGTCTCATACGGAGCACAACAGCAACGGCCGTGCTAGAGCTTCTCGACTTCGATGGAGACGATGGCGGAGTTCACCACAAAGATGCGGTCGTTCTTGCTGCGGTCGGCAGGGAAGAGGAAAAAGCCGTTGCGCTCGGGGTTGTAATGCGCGATACCGCGGATGACCTCGCCATCATTGAACTCCACGGCGAGCTGCATCCCGCTGGCGGGCTCTTCGTCACCCGCGGCGCGAGGGAAGAAGACCGCTTTCAGCGCGCTGAACGGCACTTCCTCGGTGCCCCCGTCATCGCGGCGGACGGTCAGGACCTCGCGCGTCGGATCGATCGGCTCGAGTGCGGCGCGCTCGGTGCGGCCGTCGCGGTATCGGAGAACGACTCTCTCATCCACCATGCGTCGGGGCGCATTCTACGCGAAGCCGACCGCGGCGAAGACGACGAAGAGGATGAGGAAAAGCGCGGCGACGACGTAAAAGACCATCCGCTCCGGCAGCTCCCACTCGATGAGGCGCTATAGGAGTGCGGCGGCGACCAGCCGCCGCTTTCGTATCGGGCCGCATGTCGCGGGCCGCTACGAAAGCGGTGGCTTTGTCGTCACCGCACTCCTAAATCATCAGAACAGCTCGAGGCCCCAGAGGTCGTGGATGTGGATGATTCCTTCCACGCGCTGCTGCTCGTCGACGCTGAAGAGCGAGGTGATCTTGCGCTGCTCCATCACCTGCAGCGCCGCGGACGCGAGCTCGTGCGAGGAGATGGTGACCGGGTTGCGCTTCATCGACTGGCCGGCCGTCTTGCGCACGAGCTGGTCGTCGGACATCAGCAGGCGGCGCAGGTCGCCGTCGGAGATGACGCCTTGCAGCACCCGGTCGTGGTCGACGATGGCGGCGATGCCGAAGCCTTTCTTCGACATCTCATAGATGACGTCGTGCATCTCCGTCGACTCGCGCACGAGCGGCACTTCGTCCCCTTTGTGCATCAGGTCGCGCACGCGCAGGAAGCGCTTTCCGAGCTTGCCGCCGGGATGGAGGAACGCAAAGTCCTCTTCCCGGAAGCCGCGGCGCACGAGCAGCGCCATCGCCAGCGCGTCGCCCAGCGCCAGAGTGGCGGTGGTGGAGGCGGTGGGGGCGAGGCCGAGCGGACACGCTTCCTTCGAGATCGCGGCGGAAAGATGATGATCCGCGCCGCGCGCAATCGTGGAGGCGGGATTGCCGGTGATGGCCACGATCTCCGCGCCGACGCGCTTGATGCTCGCCAGCAGCCGCACCAGTTCCTCCGTCTCGCCGGAGTTGGAGATGGCCAGGACGACGTCGCCCTTCACCAGCATCCCGAGGTCGCCGTGAATGGCCTCGGTGGGATGCATGAAGAACGAGGGCGTGCCGGTCGAGGCCAGCGTGGCGCTGACCTTCTTGCAGATGATCCCCGACTTGCCGACGCCCATCGTCACGACGCGGCCATTGCACGTGGCGATGGTCTCGACGGCGTCGATGAACGCGTGATCGAGATGGTCGATGATGCCGAGGATCGCGGCGGCTTCGACTTCCAGCACGCGCCGCGCTTCGGCGAGCGCCGGATGAACCGCGGTGGGCGCCTCCGTCATACGCGCGGATGGTAACGCATGTAGGGCGGGCTTCAGCCCGCCGCTCGTGCCATCCGCTCCTGCGGCAGGAGACAGTGGTAGAGCATCGACGCCACCGGCACGGCCACGCCCGACTCCCGCGCCAGGCGCACGATCGCGCCGAGTTGCGCGTCGAGCTCGGAAGGTTTGCCTTCCATGACGTCGCGCTGCAGCGATGAGGTCGACGCCGGCGCGAGCGCGTCGTACCGCTGCCACGTCTGCGCGACGGCGTCGTCGCCGAGGTCGATGCCGCGCGCGTGCGCCAGGGCGACCACCTCGTGCAGTGCGGCGGTGACGAGCTCGCGGATTTCCGGCTCCGCGCGCCAGACGCCGATCGGGACGCGCGTGAGTGCGCCGATGCCGCTCATCACGGCGATGAAGAGGAACTTGGTCCACATGCTGTGCCGGATGTCGGGCGGGATCTGTGCCTTGATGCCGGCGCGCTCGAACGCCGCACGGAGGCGCTCCACGCGCGGGGTGCGCTCGTTGTCGAGCTCTCCGAACATCACCAGCGGCTCGCCGGCGGCATGGCGAATGTGTCCAGGCGCGACGATGAAGCTGACGATGGCGCAGAGTCCGCCGAGGACGTGCTCGCGTCCGACGAGTGGAATCAGCACGTCCGGCGCGTCGATGCCGTTCTCCAGCGGCACGACCATCGTCTCCGGGCCGAGCATGGGGCCGAGGCGCTTCGCCGCGTCCGGGAGCTGCGGCGTTTTCACCGCGAGCAGGATCGCGTCGACCGGGCCGACGCTGGATGGATCGTCCGTGGCCTGGACGGTGTCGAGTGCGAAATCGCCATGAGTGCTCTCGACACGCAGGCCGCGCTCGCGCAAGGCGGCGAGGGTAGCGCCGCGCGCGATGAAGGTCGTGTCGATTCCTGCCTGCGCGAGCCGGCCGCCGAAGTAGCCGCCGACGCCGCCCGCTCCGACGACCGCGATCCTCATTTCTTCCAGGCGCCGAGGTCGCGGTGCGTGCGGATCCAGATCTCGTCGATGGCGTCACCGCGCAGCATCTTGGCGATCCAGACGATCTGGCCGGCGTGATTGGCGAGGTGGCCGAAGACGTTCACCAGGTCCTGCATCACGATGGAGTGCATCTTCGGCTCGGGCGATGGATCGCCGAGGCGGTCGGGGGTGAGGGCGTCGAACGTGCGCACGGCACGCGCGACCATGTCGTCGAAGAGCGCGAGCAGCTCCTGCTTCGGGATCTGCCGGCGCTCCGCGAACTCGGCGGCGCGGTCCCGGTCGTACTCGATGCCGCCGATGTTGCGGTTCAGGAAGTGGTTCAGCGAGCCGGTGAGGTGCAGGACGATGTTGCCGATCGAGTTCGACTGCTCGTTCGGCCGCCACCAGATCTGCTCGTCGGTGAGCGGAGCGAGCGCGCCGCGGATCTGCGCGGGAAAGACCCCGGTGATGCGGCTGCGGAGGGAGTCCAGGAGGATGTCGTTCACTGTTCTTGTCTCCATGCAGTTTATCCCGAGCGCAGCGAGGGATCTCGGGTGCACTCACGAGAATAGGGCGCATGCAGCGCAGGTGCACCGAAGATCCCTCGCTGCG
>DASUSL010000379.1:0-6277 GCA_036375135.1 Thermoanaerobaculia bacterium
GACCTGATCGGCTACGGCACGGTGGAGCAGGAGCTGCAGCCGTTCCGCGATTACTTTTCGCGCAATCCCTACCGCCCCGGCGAAGGCCTGCCGGGCACGGTCTTCCACATCGGCCGGCCGCTGCTCTTCTACGAGGTGCGCGGCGACGCGCTGCTCGACTTCGCGCGCGACCAGCAGGAGCGCGACATCAAGGCCTCGCTGCACGAGCAGAGCCTCATCGCCTATCCGATCGAGTCGTACGGCGAGCGCATCGGCGCCATCGTCATCTCGCAGTCCGACCCGCGCCGCAACTTCGACGCGGAAGACCTCGAGTTCGCGCAGTCGGTGGCCGAGCGCATCGGCGCCGCGAGCCACATCCACAGCCTCACGCGCATGGCCCAGGACGGCCACCGCGCCGCGGAAGAGCTGGCGCGCCGCGAAGTCGACGCGCGCGTGCGCTTCGAGGCCGTGCTCGAGACCGCGCCGATCGGCATCGCCGTCATCTCCGCCGACGAGCTGCGCTTCGAGCTCGCCAACGCGCGCTTCATCGACTACGCCGAGGAGTTCGGCCGCGTGCCGTTCGACACGAAAGTGATCATCGGCCTGGCCGCGGCGGAAGTGCTGCCGGGGATGGAGCAGAGCCTCAAGCAGGTGGCCGACTCCGGCGAGGCGCGCATCGACACGGAGCTGCAGGTCGGCCAGCGCTACTTCAACCGCATCGTCTCCGCCGCGCGCGGACGCTTCTCCGGCATCACCCAGAGCCTGACCGTGCTCGTGCAGGACGTCACCGATCAGGTGCGCGCGCGGCGCGAGATCGAGAACCTGGCCACGATGATGGCCGAGCGCTCCGCGCGTCTCGACTCGATCCTCGGCTCGATGACGGACGGCCTCTGGGTCTACGACGCGAACGGCGACGTGGTCGACGTGAACCAGGCCGCGCTGAACATGTTCGGTCTGGCCTCGCGCGCCGAGGCCATCGAGAACGGCTCGTTCGCGCGGCTCAACCTGCGCGATTCCGAAGGGCGCGCCATCGCGTACAACGACATGCCGTACGCGCGCGCGTTGGCCGGACAGACCGTCCCCGATTACCTGGCGATGGGCAAGCACCTCATCACCGGACGCGATCTCGATCTCTCCATCGCCGCGGCGCCGATCGAGAGCGGCGGCATCGTCGGCGCGGTCCTGGTCATCCGCGACATCACCGCGCTGCAGGAGCTCGACCGCAAGAAAGACGAGTTCCTCTCCGTCGCCTCGCACGAGCTGCGCACGCCGCTGACGACGATCAAGGGCTACACGCAGCTCCTCGCGCAGACGGTCAACGACCTGCAGCCCGAGGAGCGCGCGACGTACATCAACGCCGTGCTGGGCGAGATCGAGCGGATGATGGGACTCATCTCCGAGCTGCTCGACGTCTCCCGCATCGAGACCAACCGCCTGCAGATCCATCCGCAGCCGATCCGCTGGCTGGAGTTCATCCAGGGACGCGTGGCCGCGTTCCAGGTGCAGCACCCGAACCGCAAGCTGCGCGTGGCGCTGTCGACGGACGAGACCATCGTCACCGCCGATCCGGACCGCATGCGCCAGGTGGTCGACAACCTGCTGTCGAATGCGCTGAAGTACTCCGCCGACGGCACCGACATCGACCTGCGCGTGGAAGTGCGCGGCACGGAGATGCACACGTCGGTGAGCGACCACGGCATCGGCATCCCGAAGGACGAGATCCCGCAGCTCTTCGAGCGCTTCCACCGCGCGCGCAACGTCTCCAGCCGCTACTACGGCGGCCTCGGGCTGGGGCTGTACATCGCCCGCGCCATCGTCGAGGCGCACGACGGCAGCATCTCCGTGCAGAGCGTCGAAGGCCAGGGCTCGACCTTCACCATGACGCTCCCGGTCGGCTGACTTCACCCGGACTTCACATGCGCTGCCACCGGGCTTCTCATGCGATCGCGAAAATGCGGCGCATGAAATTGAAGCCTCTCCTTTTCGCCCTCCTGCTCGCGGTGCCACTGGCCGCGCAGGACGCTCCACCCGAAGCGCCGCAGGATCCGCCGCCGCAGGACGAGACCGTGGTCGAGATGAAGAACGTGCTCGACGCGCTCAGCAAACTGAAGATCAGCGGTTACCTGCAGGCGCAGTACGTCAACGACGAGCGCTCCACGGACGACCTCGGACGCAACCTCGATCAGTTCTCCGTCCGCCGCGCGCGCGTCAAGTTCACCTACCAGGCCACGCCCACGGCGAAGTTCGTCCTGCAGCCGGACATCACCAGCTCCGGCGTCACGCTGAAGGACGGCTACGTGGAGCTCACCGAGCCGTGGACGGCGTGGAAGCACACACTCACCGCCGGCCAGTTCAACTGGCCGTTCGGCTACGAGATCATGTACTCGTCGAGCATGCGCGAAGTGCCGGAGCGCTCGCGCATCGTGCGCACGCTCTTTCCCGGCGAGCGCGATCGCGGCGTGATGCTCTCCGGCCTCGGCCTCGGCGAAAAGCTCAGCTACCGCGTGGCGATCGTCAACGGCACCGGCACGTCGCAGAGTAGCGATCTCAATCAGCAGAAGGACCTCGTCGGCCGCGTCGGCTACAGCTTCGGCGCGCTCGACGTCGGTGCGTCGGGCTACACCGGCAGCGATCTCGTGGCCACCTCGCGCGACGCGACAGGGGAGGAGTTCGACAAAGAGCGCTACGGCGTCGACTTCCAGTGGGTGACGCCGCTCCCCGGCTTCCTCGTGCGCGGCGAATACATCACCGGCTCGCAGGCGCCGTCGTCGGGCACGTCGCGCACGGCATCGCACGACGTCGACGGCTGGTATCTGTACGCGATCCAGAACGTCGGCACGCGCCACCAGTTCGCGGTGCGCCTCGATGAATACGATCCCGACACGGACGTCGGCGACAACGCCGTGCGCACGATCAACCCGTCGTACATCTTCCACTGGGACGCACACAGCAAGGTCATGGCCTCGTACGAGCTCATCGAGACGGAAGCCAACGATCCCGACGACAACGTCTTCACCCTCCGCTACCAGTACTCGTTCTAGGAGATCTCTCAAATGAAGAAATTTGTGCTCGCTCTGGCGTTAGCTCTGCCCGTTTTCGCCGCGAAACCGATCTCGATCAAAGGCTCCGACACGATGGTGATCATGAACGCGCGGCTGGCGGAAGCGTTCATGGCCGCGAATCCGTCCACGCAGATCCAGATTTCGGGCGGCGGCTCGGGCGTCGGCATCGCCGCGCTGATCAACGGCACCACCGACATCGCCGCGTCGTCGCGTCCCATCAAGAGCAGCGAGACGGAGAAGCTCAAGGCGCGCTTCGCGACCCTCGGCTATTCGTTCCCCATCGCGCGCGACGGTCTCTCGGTCTACCTCCACGAATCGAATCCGGTGAAGGAGCTGACGCTCGCGCAGATCCGCGACATCTACACCGGGCGCATCACGAACTGGAAGCAGGTCGGCGGGCGCGACGCGCAGATCATTCTCTATTCGCGCGAGAACTCGTCCGGCACGTACACCTACTTCAAGGACAACGTGCTCCTCGGGAAGGATTTCGCGCCGCGCGCGCAGACGCTGCAGGGAACGGCCGCGGTCGTGAATGCGGTGTCGAAGGACGCGAACGGCATCGGCTACGGCGGCGCCGCGTACGCGAAAGGGATCCGCTTCGCGGCGGTGAAGAAGGACGAGAAGAGCCCTGCCGTCGTGCCGTCGCTCGACACCGTGCGCACGGGCCAGTACCCGATCAGCCGCTTCCTCTATCTCTACACGCGCGTGAAGCCGTCGAAAGAGATGAAGGCGTTCATCGACTGGGCGACCGGGCCGGAGGGGCAGGCCATCGTCAGCAAAGTCGGCTACTTCCCGATCAAATGACGTAGCGCGTCGCGAGGGAGGGGCAGGCTGAAGCCTGCCCTACGCTCGGCGCGCTCCCCGCGAGACGCGTGCTCAACGTAGGACAGGCTTCAGCCTGTCCCGGTCTTGCGAGGAATTGGCGCGGGGCTTCAGCCCGCGCGGTCCGCATCGTGCAGAATGGCGCGCGATGCAGATGTCTTCGAGACGCCGGTGGTTCGTCACCGCCGGCGTGATGACCGGGATGCTCCTGGCCGCTCTCGAGGCGACGGTCGTCGGCACCGCGATGCCGACCATCGTCGCCGCGCTGGGCGGCCTCGCGCATTACAGCTGGGTCTTCTCCGCGTACCTCCTCACCTCCACCGTGACCGTGCCGGTCTGGGGAAAGCTCTCCGACCTCTTCGGAAGGCGCCGGCTGTTCCAGATCGGCGTGTTCGTCTTCCTCCTCGGCTCGCTCGCGTGCGGGATCGCGCAGACGATGACGCAGCTCATCGTCGCGCGCGCGTTCCAGGGCCTCGGCGCGGGCGCGCTCGTGCCGCTGGCCATGACCATCATCGGCGACATCTTCACGCTCCAGGAGCGCGCGAAGATGCAGGGGTTGTTCAGCGGCGTCTGGGGCGTGTCGTCGATCTTCGGCCCGCTCGTCGGCGGCTTCATCACCGACCAGCTCTCGTGGCGCTGGGTATTCCTGATCAACCTGCCGGTGGGCATCGCCGCGGCGATCATCATCGGCGTGGCGCTGGTCGAGCCGCCGCGGCATGAAGCACCGTCGATCGACTACCTCGGCGCAACGGTGCTGACGGTCGCGGTGACGATCCTCCTGCTCGCCGTCGGCGCGGAGCAGATCGCCACGACGCGCAACATGGTGCTGATCGCGCTCGTGTTCGGCATGCTGTTCTGGTTCATCCGCATCGAGCAGCGGGCCAAGGATCCGGTCGTGCCGCTGACGCTGTTCCGCAATCGCGTCGTGGCCGTGGCGGTCGGCGTCGGCTTCCTCGCCGGCGTGGCCATGTTCGCGGCGATCACGTTCGTGCCGCTGCTCGCGCAGGGCGTCCTCGGCGCGACGGCCACGGAGGCCGGCTCGTTCCTCACGCCGCTCATGCTGTCGTGGGTGCTCATGTCCATCGTCGGCGGACGATTGCTGATCCGCTTCGGCTCGCGCGTGCTGGTCGTGCTCGGCCTCGTGTTCATGCTGGGCGGCTTCATCGCGCTGGCGACATTCACCCGCACGACGCCGCGCTCGCTGCTGATGCTCGAGCTGATCTTCATCGGCGCGGGCCTCGGCCTGGTGATGCTCACGCTGCTCATCGCGTCGCAGCATTCCGTGCGGCGCGAGCAGCTCGGCATCACCACGTCGCTGAACCAGTTCTCGCGCTCGATCGGCGGCGCCATCGGCGTGGCCGTTCTCGGCGCGCTGCTCTCCGCGGGCCTCGCGCAGTACTCGTCGAATCCGAACGCGCTGGTGAACCCCGAGGCACGGGCGAGCATCCCGGCGGCGGAGCTGGCGCGGCTGCGCGGCGCGCTGGAGGGAACGCTGCGGAACATCTTCGCCACGAGCGCGGCCGTGGTCGGCCTGGCGCTCCTCGGCGCGTTCGCGCTCCCGGCCGGCCGCCTCGGCGAGACGCACGCCGAACGGATGGTCATGGCCGAGATGACCACCATCGACGCCGAGCACGAACCGGAGGGTTGACCATGTCGGCAAAGTCCGATACAAAACGTCTCAACCTATGGACCCCAAACTATTCGACAGGCTGCAGCTCCTCGCGCCCGGCACCGAGAAGCATCGCAAGCTGTTGAGTACCTTCGAGCGCCACACGCTCTCCGGCGTCATGGCCCGCATCCTCATCGAGGACGACCCGGACACGAAGCGGCATCTCGAGGAGCAGGTCGAAGAGATCCTCAACTCGCCCGAGTAGCCGCGCTTTACGTCGAATTTACATCCCCTCCCAACGCGCGCGACATCGCACACCTACCGTGTGCCCATGAAGCTTCGCGTCATTTCCAGATTGCTCATCGCCATGGTGTTCGTCGCCTGTGCCCGCGGCGAACGGCAGCAGACCACCAGCAACGACAAGCCGCTCACCATCAAGGGCTCCGACACGATGGTCATCCTCGGACAGCGGCTGGCCGAGGAGTACATGAAGGCGAATCCCGGCGCGGTCGTGCAGGTCAACGGCGGCGGCAGCGGCACCGGCATCGCCGCGCTGCTCAACCGCACCGTCGATCTCGCGCAGTCGTCGCGCCCGATGAAAGAAGAAGAGAAGACGAAGGCGAAAGCGCAGTACGACGCCGACGTCGTCGAGCACCCGATCGCGCTCGACGCGCTCGCGGTCTTCGTGCACTCGTCGAACACGGTGCAGAGCCTGTCCATCGCCCAGATGAAGGACATCTTCCAGGGCAAGGTCACGAACTGGGCGCAGGTCGGCGGCGCGAATGCGCCGATCATCCTGTACGGC
>DASUSL010000380.1:0-7882 GCA_036375135.1 Thermoanaerobaculia bacterium
GTCCACGCCGGCTGTCTGCGCGGGCGTCCCGCCCGCGCCCTCGTGCGTGCCGGCGGGAGCGCCGGCGCTCCGCTACTCGCTGGCTTTGCCGAGGTGTGTCTCGCGGTCGCCGATCGTGAGGCGGTTGTGCACGTCGTGCACGCCTCCGCACGACCAGGCGATGTCCTCGGCGATGCGCTTCTCGCGGCGGCTCGTGACCAGGCCGGTGAGCGTGACCTCCGCGTCCTGGACCGCCACCTCGATGTCCGTCGCGTCGACGTCGTCGTGATCGGTGAGGTGCTCGTTGATCATCTCGCGGATGCGCTCGTCGGAGCGGCGCCAGTTCTTCGGGCCGCGGCCGCGATGGCTCTCGCGCGTGTAGTTGTCGTGGCGTCCCGCGCCGCTCCAGCCGCCGTCGCGCGCGTAGTCGTCGCCGAGGCCGCCGCGATGCGTGTCGCGGGCATAGGGGCCGGCGAAGCCGTGTCGCGGATTGAACGGTCCGCCGGAGAACTCGCCGCGATTGCGCTCGTCCCAGTCGCGGTCGTTTCGGTACGTCATACGTCCTCCTTCCGCAAGGGGACTCTGCAAGAATAGGGCGCGGTGACCGTAGACGACCTCGCGCCGCCGCGCTACGAGCTCCTGCGCGAGATGACCCACCTGCAGCTCGGCGAATTCGTGCTGGAGTACTTCTTCCGCCGCCTGAGCTGGGTGATCTGGATGCACCACGCCGTCTCCCTGGCCACCCTCGGCGCGATCGTGGCCGTGGCCCTCACTCAGCAGCGCTCCTTCGTCCGCTGCGCGGCCGATTTCGCGCTCGCCTTCGTGACGCTGTTCGTGGTCATCCTGCCGCTGCACGAGCTGCTGCACGCGGCGGCGTACCGGCTCGTCGGCGCGCGCGACGTGCGGTGGGAGTGGTCGGGACGGATGATGGCGGTCTGGGTGATCGCGCACCGGTACGTGGTGGGGACGCGCGCGTTCCTGATCGTGGCGCTGGCGCCGTTCGTCGTGCTCAACGCGCTGCTGATCGTTCTGGCGATCGTCTTTCCGCAGGTCGCCGTGTATCTGTTGTTCGTGCTGCTGTGGCACGTGCACGGCTCGGCGGGCGACTGGTCGCTGCTGAACTTCGTCTGGATCCACCGCGCGCGCGGCTTCTGGACGTACGACGACGCGGAGGCGGGCAAGTCGTACTTTTTCGGACGGGCGGCGTGAGGCGCTCGGCGGGACTGCCGCTCAGCGTCGGACGTGCGCCGGTTTCGACGCGCGTGTTCCTGGCGATCGTGTTCTTCGTGGTGGCGGCGCTGTGCATCGGCGGAGGCGTGTCGATCTCGCGCGTCGGACTCGCGCCGCGCGTCGTGGCGGTGGTGCTGATCGTGCCGCTCGGCCTGATCGCCGCGATCGCGGCGGCGTTCATCCTCGCGCCGTGGTCGCGTTTCGGGGTGTGGCTGGACGCGTTCGTGCCACGGCTGCGCGAGCCGCTCGTCGCGATCCTGACTGCGGTCGCGCTGTGGGTCGTTGCGTTCCTGCTCACGTGAAACATCTCGACTGCGGCAGCGTGGTCTCAATAGGACAGGCTTCAGCCTGTCCGGCGCTCGCGAAGAAGTGCGCGAACTGCACCGGAGGGACAGGCTGAAGCCTGTCCTACGTTCGAGAGCGGCAGCGCAGCTGCCGCAGTCCAGGCGCTGCGCGTATGCTGGGGCGCGTGGAATGCCGGTCCGCCTGCGGTGCGTGCTGCATCGCGCCTTCGATCTCGTCGCCGATTCCGGGCATGCCGCACGGCAAGCCGGCCGGCGTGCGCTGCGTCCAGCTCACCGCGGACCTTCGCTGCGCGATCTTCGGGAAGCCCGGCAGGCCGGCGGTGTGCGGCAGTCTCCGCCCCTCCGCCGAAATGTGCGGCGCGGGCGCGCGCGAGGCCTTCGCGCATCTGTCACGCCTCGAGCGCGCCACGCGGGTGTAGCATCGGCGGCAACACCGCATGTCCACGTTCCTCGAGGCGATGCTCCTCCTCCTGCCGCCGGATGCCGGCGGGCGGAGCGCACCCGTGGCGCCGCGCGAGGGCTCCTATCGGCCGTTCGCCCGTCACGGCCCGCGTGTCGTCCGCGCGTGCCTGTTCGAAGGTCCGCCGCTCCTCGGACCCGGCGAAGCGGACCGGGTGATGCTCGAGCTGGAGTCGGACATCGACAACGTCGTCCGCGGCGCCGAGCTGCAGATCCTCGAGTCGGAGGAGCGCATCGTCGGCGTGGCCACGGTCCTGCGAGTCTGCACGAGATGAAAACGACAGCACTGCTGCTCTCGCTCCTCCTGTTCGCTGCGTGCGCGTCGCCGACCGCGGTCATCGACCGGCAGAACTACAACTGCGCCCCCGGCCAGGCCCTCGAGATCGCCGTCGGCTACGATCCCGGGAATCAGGGAGGCGAGTTGCGGGACCGCGAGTTCGTGGTCGAGGTCGCGAACAACTCCGACGTGGACGTGACCGTGAAGACCGTGCGCGTCGAGGGGACCGACAGAAATCCCGGTCTGCCCATGGCGTACGAGCAGGCGGACATCACCATCGAGTCGGGCCAGGACCATCTCTTTCACCTCAGGGCTTCCGCGCCTTTCGGGACGAGCGCGGTGCAGCCGACGCTCGGGGCGCGCTCGGGGATCGTCGAGGTGCTGGCGACGGTGATGCTGTCGAACGGGGACGCGTATCGCTGCGTGTTCCGCCTGCAGGTGCAATGAACGGCGCCTCGACCTGGCCGAGGTACGTCACCTTGAGGTTCGACTCCGGCTCGATGCCGAACGCCGTGGCGCGGGCGTAGCCGCGAATCACCAGCTCGCGGTTGACGAAGAGCGCGTCGGGCGAGCGGTAGAGCAGCCAGCCGCCGGACGCATGCGCCTCGGCCATCACCCAGGAATTGCCGATCGTCCACCGGAGCAACTGCGCCGCGTTGCGCGGATCGACGATCTCCACGCCGGCGAGCTGGATGCGCTGGCGCTGGCCGTCGTGCTCGATGGTGACGGTGCGGTGATCGTCGATGGAGACGACGCGCATCATGCGCGCCTGGAGAGAGACCGCGAAGGTGAGGGAGAGAATGAGTGGGATGAGTTTCATCTGCGTTCTTGTGGTGCGGAGGGCATGGCCATCGCGCGACCGCAGGACGCGGACTCGGGTGTGGAGGGACGGAGGATAGCACGGGACGGCATGCCTCCCGCAACAGGGCGCGCGCATGCCCGTTCGATTCCGCACCTCCGGCTGCCTGTTCAGCATCATCGCCTCGCTGCTGCTGACGCTGCTGCTCAACCTCGCGCTGCGCGCCTGTCAATGAGCCGGTGTCAACGCTGACAGGACCGACATCAGCGATGAGGTCCGCGAGCTCGCGATTGATATGGTGAATATCGACGATGAGGTCCGCGATCTCGCGATTGATATGGTGAGATATCAATGATGAGGTCCGTGAGCTCGCGATTGATATGGTGGGATATCAATGATGAGGTCCGCGAGCTCGCGATTGACATGGTGGGACATCAATGATGAGGTCCGCCAGCTCACGATTGATATGGTGGGATATCAATGATGAGGTCTGCGATCTCGCGATTGATATCCCCCCATATCAATGCCGATGCGATCGACATCAACGATGAGGTCTGCCATCTTGCGATTGATATCTCCCCATATCAATGCCGAGGTCCACGATCTCGCGATTGATATGGGTGGATATCGATCGTGAGATCCGCGAATTCGCGGTTGATATCGTGCCATGTCAACCGCCGATTGTGGCGTCCTATCTTTCTGATACGGCAGAGGTTAAGTGGCATCCTCCTCGCACTTTCGAACCCTCGGGAGGACCGAAAATGGATACGACTCGTGATCTGCAGTTGCCGAGTGGGTGTGAGGTGGGGGCGGCGACGCTGCATCCTCATGTGCATGAGCACGTTCATGACGTGGGGACGAGCGTGACGTTGCCGGAAAGCTCCGGGATGCGCGGGAAACTCGACTCGCTCAAGTCTCGCGGTCTGTCGAAAGTGCACGACATCCAGCGCATGGCCAGGGAGCGCAGCGTGGCGGTGAAGGGATCGCTCACGACCGCGCAGACCACCATGCGTGACGGAGCAAAGGCGCAAGTGACGAAGATGAACGACTCGATGAAGACGAACCCGATGAAATGGGCCGGCATCGCCGCCGGCGCCGGCTTCGGACTCGGCCTCATCGGCCGCGTCGCGCACTGGCGCAGCAGGCAGCGCAACCGGATGCCGGACCTGGTCATCATCGAGTCCGGCTGCTGAAGGTTCGCCGGGCGCGACTTGCGTCGCGTCCGGCGTTGCTGGTTGGCTTTGGTGGAGGACAGACAATCCTGTCTGTCCGGACCAACAACCCATCACCGCTCGTTCACCACTCCTTCACAAACTCCCGCGCCCTCCCTGCGTACTTACGAATAGCTTCGTACCAGTACGACTCGGGGGGATGTATGCAGCGCATCGCGGGGATTGCGTTCGTTTTGATGGGACTGGTGTGTGCGGCCGCGGAGCCGATCGCGCTCGCGCCGGCGGAGGCGCCGATCCAGATCGACGGAGACCTCAGTGACATCGCCTGGCAGCGCGCCACGAAATACGAGACCTGGTACGAGACCAACCCGGGCGACAACATCACGCCGAGCGTGAAGACGGTCGGCTGGGTCACGTACGACAGCCGCTTCATTTACTTCGCCGTCGAATCCGAGGATCCGAACCCCGGCGCCATCAGCGCGCCGTTCGCCGATCACGATCAGATCAGCGGGAACACCGACGACTACGTCGGCATCCTCCTCGACACGCGCAACGACGGCAAGAGCGGCTACCTCTTTCTCCTCACCGCGCGCGGCACGCAGTACGACGCCGTGACCGACGACGCCGGCTCCGGCGAAGACAACTCGCCCGACTTCTTCTGGGACTCGGCCACGCGCTTCACCGAGAAAGGATGGATCGCCGAGGCGCGGATCCCCTTCTCGTCGCTGCGGTACGACGGCGCCGCGCCGCCGCAGTGGGGGCTGGCGCTCTACCGCAACTACCCGCGCGACCGCCGCTATCAGATGTTCACCAGCAAGCTCCCGCGCGACGTGAACTGTTTCGTCTGCAGCTGGGGGAAAGTCACCGGACTGCGCGACCTGCCGACGGGCGATCACATCGTCATCGCGCCCTACGCGACGGCGAACCAGGTCGGCGAGCCGCGCGGCGGTGTGCTCGGCGACGACTTCGTGAACCGTCCCGTCGGCGCGGACGCGGGACTCGACCTGAAGTGGAGCCCGACCGCGGACATGGCCGTCGACGCGACGATCAATCCCGACTTCTCGCAGATCGAGTCGGACGTCGCCGTGATCTCCACGAACGAGCGCTTCGCCATCTTCATCCCCGAGAAGCGGCCGTTCTTCCTCGAAGGGGTCGAGCTCTTCTCGACGCCGATCCAGGCGGTCTACACGCGCACGATCACCTCGCCGCGCTGGGGCGGCCGCACGACGGGCAAGTCGGGCAAGTACGCGTACACGATGCTGGTGACGCAGGACCGCGGCGGCGACGTGATCCTGCCGAGCGCGTTCGGCTCGGACTTCGGGCAGCAGGACTTTTCGTCGATCGCCGCGATCGGACGCGTGCGCCGCGACCTGGCCAACCGCTCGTTCGTGAGCTTCCTCTTCACGACGCGCGAGTCCGAGGGCGGCGCACACAACCGCGTCCTCGGCCCCGACTTTCAGTGGCGCATCGGCGACAACGACACCATCACGGGGCAGCTCCTCTACAGCGACACGCAGACGCCGAACCGTCCCGACCTCACCGATCGATGGACGGGCGAGGGGCTCTCCGGCCACGCCGCGCACCTGCAGTACTCGCACTCGACGGCGAAGAACGACCTGTACGTGCAGGCCAGCGACTACGCGGACGATTTCCGCGCCGACAACGGCTTCGTGCCGCAGGTCGGCTGGCGCGGCGGCTACGCGGAAGGGGGCCACACGTGGCGGCCGAAGGGTTTCTTCAGCCGCTTCCGCTACTACGCGATGGGTGAGTATCAGCAGACGCAGGACGGCGATCTGCTGTTCCGCATGGTGTCGACCGGCTTCGGCGCGGACGGGAAGTTCCGCTCGTTCACGCGGCTGCGCGTCGCGCACGAGACGGTGAACAACGTCGGCACGGTGCTCGACCGCGATCGCCTCTATTACACGATCCAGTTCGCGGTGAACCGCGTGATCAGCTTCGTCAGCTTCGACGGCTGGCTCGGCGAGGACATCGACTTCGCGCAGAACCGCCTCGGCCGCGGCGCGAACGTGAACTTCAGCGCCACGCTCCGCCCGACCAATCACCTGCAACTGAACCTGACCTCCGGCGTCCGCTGGCTGAACCTCCGCGGCGACCGTCTCTTCACGTCGCAGGTGGAGCGGCTGCGCGCGAACTACACGTTCAACCCGCGCATGTTCCTCCGCGCCATCGTGCAGAACCAGCGCACGCACCGCGACCGCGTGCTCTCCGGCGAAGAGACGCGCTACGCCGGCGGCCTCGCCAGCCAGCTGCTCTTCGCCTACAAACTGAACTGGCAGACCGTCGCCTACATCGGCTACGGCGACCTGCGCGAAGTGACGAACGCCCTCGAGCGCGAAGGGGAATTCGAGCCGAGCAGCCGCCAGTTCTTCGCCAAGATCAGCTACGCATTCCAACGTTGAAGAGAGACTCGATGAAAGCCAGAACCGTATTCACACTCACCGTCGTCTTCACCCTCGGCATCGCTCTCGGCGCGTTCGCCGCGAAGCGGGGCATCGACATGTCGCTCTACCGCGGCGTCGACAAGAAGAAGGCCGGCATGGCGCTGCTGGAGCTGGCCAAGAAGCAGGCCGGCAAGGGAAGCTGGGAGAAGATCGGCGTGGGCCGCGTCTACTACCTGGCCGGCATGAAGTCCGAGGGACAGGCCATCTTCGACGAGGTCACGTCGAAGAAGCCGGAGCCGACCGACTGGTGGCGCATCGGCCGCGTCTACTGGGAAGCGGGCGAGTGGGACAAAGCGCGCGACGCCTTCGAGAGGTCGCTGGCCAAGAACCCGAACGACGACAAGGGGCTGGCCGAGCTCGCGGCGTATCACATGCTCAAGGGCGACCGCGCCAAAGCCGAGGAGCTCATCGACAAGTCGTTCTCGATCGAGTCGGGCGAGGTGTGGAACACGGGGATGATCGCCGGCGCCTACCTCGGCGTGAAGCCGCAGGAGTAGACGGCGTAGGTGGACCGCCGCCGTCCCGGCGGCTGCCGCGGCGGCGTCTCGCCGCCGCGCGCAGGCGGGACGCCCGCGCGGGGCAGCCGGCGGGGACGCCGGCGGTCCGCTCAGATGACCAGGCGCACCGCGCGGATGTCGCCGTCGAGCGGGCGGTCGTGGACGACCGGCCGCGCGGCTTCGCGCACCTTCAGATACAGCTCGCGCGTGCCGCGTCCCAGTTGCGTGGCGATGTTGTTCGCCTTGCCGTCCACCGCTTCCGCGAACTGGCGCGCCTGCGCCTCGGCGTGCTCGACGTCGAGGAGGCGCGGGGCGGGCTGGTTGGGGTCGTAGTTGAAGACGGCGCGCCATTCGACGGCCTGCGCCGCGGTGAGCAGCTCGATGGCCAGGACGCTGCGCACGTTGGCGAGCACCATGCGCAGCTTGCGCGCGGCGTGCGTCGACATCGACACGTGATCCTCGGAGTTCCCGCCGGTCGGGATCGAGTCGACCGACGCGGGATGGCAGAGCACCTTGTTTTCCGACACGATCGACGCGGCGGTGTACTGCAGGATCATCAGCCCCGAGTTCACGCCGGGCCGCGTGGTGAGGTTCTGCGGCAGGCCGCGGTTGTGATGGCCGTCGAGCATCATCTGCGTGCGGCGCTCGGAGATGTTGCCCAGCTCGTGCGCCGCGATGGCCAGGAAGTCGGCGGCCAGTGCG
>DASUSL010000381.1:0-10831 GCA_036375135.1 Thermoanaerobaculia bacterium
GCGGAAATCCGCGACGTCCTGCATGCGCTCGACGATCTGCTGGTCGGCCATGTCGGTCAGCGCCACCTGCGACGGCACGAAGAGGCGCGGCAGCACGCGCTCGTTCTCGAGCACGGTCAATCCGTCGCGCGAGGCGAAGACGCGCCAGCCGGGCGGCACGTCCTCGTCCGCGCGCTGCAGCGCGAAACGCACGTTCAGGAACGAGAGGAACGGACGCTGGAGATCGTCGACGCGGTTGAACCAGACCGCCGCATCGCGGCCGCACCAGAGCGGCTCGGTGATGAAGAACGGCGCGAACGTCAGCGCCTCGTAGCCGCGCGGATCTTCGACGTCGTAGAACGTGTTCATGTGCGGCGGCAGCGCGGAGCCGCGTCCCACGAGACGGAACGGCTCCTCGATGTCGCGCAGCGGCTCGAGCACCGGCACGGGCGGATACGCCGCGCGCGCGGGATACGTGCGGAACGTCTCCACCTCGGACATCGCACGCTGCGCGAACACGAGCGCGACCAGCATCACCGCGCGCGGACGCCAGATCGCCAGCGCGAGAAACAGCAGCTCCGCCGCCGGCCGCCATTGCCCGTAACCCGGCGCGAGCACGACATTGCGCGACAGCCAGAACATCCCGACGCCGAGGAGTGCAAGCACCACGAGCATCGTGCGCCGCACGCCGCCGCGCGCAAGCGCGTCGACGCCGAACGCCGCCAGGATGCAGAGTGCCAGCGCGGCCGAGAACGCGAGCCGCTCCATCAGCGTGATCTGCATCAGCGGCAGCGAGCGGAGAAAGTCGATCAGCGGCGGCCAGCGCGTCCCCACCACGATCCCGACCAGCGCCAGCGCCGCGAAGAACCACGTATGCGCCGAGCGCACGCGCCAGACGGCGAAGAGTGCCAGCGCCAGCACGATGCTCCCCACCGCCGCCGTCTCCGCGGGGATGAGGCCCAGGCTCGGCGACGCCCACGCGCGCACGTGCAGGTGCGGGAAGAAGTTCGTGGCCAGCGTGGCCAGCACTTCCGCGGCCGTCTCCGGCTCCGCCCACGCCTCGCCCGTCTTCTGCTGGTACTCGTAAGACTGCGGGATCGCCTCGAGCAGCGGCAGCAGCGCCACGGCGCAGAGCAGCAGCGCGGTCACTCCCGCCGCCGCGGCGATTCCGATCGTGCGCCACGTCTGCTCGCGGCGGCGCACGAGCTCGAACACGCCGTACGCCGCGGCGACGAGCACGTCGAGGAAGAGCGACTCCGGATGGCCCGCCGTCGCGATCAGCGAGAGCGCGAGGACGAGCAGCGCGAACGAACGCCGGTGCACGGCCGCCATCAAAAGCGGCAGCAGCGCGGTAGCGAAGCCCATCGCCGTCTGCGTGTAGAGCACGATGCTCGCGGAGAATGCCCAACCGATCGCCGCGACGAGCGACGCCCACTCGCTGCGACCCAGCTCGCGCGCGAAGAGAAACGCGCCCCAACCAGCGAGGAAGAGCACGATGGCCGCGGTGTAGGTCATCGACTGCGCGGCCGGCAGCAGCACGGCGATCCAGGTGAACGGCGAGAAGGGCGCCGACTGCGCCTCCGCGATCAGCGGCTCGCCGCACATGTTGTCCGCCGTCCAGACCGGAAACTCGCCGCGGCGCAGCGACTCCTGCACCGCGCGCCGCCACGGAAAGAACTCCGAGGCGATGTCGACCGCCGAGGCATTGCCCGCGGACGTGATGCCGTACCGCGACGCGTAGACGCGCAGCGGATCGTGCTGGTAGAGATGATCGACGGGACCGTACACGCCGCCGCTGAACAGCGCGACGCCGGTCAGCGCCAGCGGCACGAGGAGCAGCACCAGCGCCGCGCCGCGCGTCAGCGGACGCAGGAAGCGATGCGTCAGCCAGAGGATGGCGATCGCGGTGACGAAGTAGAGAACCGCGCTCACTGATGTGGAGCGGGCTTCAGCCCGCTCGGAGCGCGCTTCAGCCCGCTCGGACGGGCGGAAGCCCGTCCCCACACGAGCTCCGCCTCGGACTGCGACAGCTCATGGCCGCCGTGGATTTCGTCCGAAGGATCCGGCATGTGCACGCGCATCAGGTAGTCGAGCGCGAGTGCGAGTCCCTGCCGGTGACGGATCGTGGCGACCATCGGGATCACCATCATCGCAAGGAACGCGATGCCCGTCATCAGGTTGTACGCGCGGAAGCCGAAGAAGAGCGCCGCGATGCCGAACAGGACCGGGAAGCGGTCCATGATGTTCGTGAACATCCACGTGTCGCCGTAGTTGCGCTGCAGCAGCAGGTGGCACGACGCGCAGCGCTCGTGCGTGACGATCCAGCGCTGGAACAGCTCCCCTTCGCCGCAGCGCGGGCAGCGTCCGCGGATGCCGCGCCAGAGCACGGTGCGGAGCGGAGGACGGTTCGGCGTCATCGCGGTCACAGAACGGGCCGCCGTTCCGCAGTATTCTGTCCGCCGAGGTGCCGTTCATGAGATCGCTGCTCCTGGTGCTCCTGGTCGCCCTCCCCGCTCTCGGACAGAGCAACGTCAAAGTCGAGCTCGAAGACGTGACCGACAACCGCTTCGCCGCCGGCATGCTCACCGGCAGCCTGGAGCTGCGCGTGACGCTCACCGGCACGAACCTCGACAAGGCCAGCGCCGCGCGCGTGCTGATCAGGGAAGCGCGCGACGACAAAGGCACCGACCTCGCGAAGAATCTGAAGACGCCCGACTTCTTCGGGCGCGAGTACAACAACGGCACGCTGCAGGTCGGCCTGGCCTCCCCCTCCCGCGCGGCCACGCGCGTGAAGATCAAGGGGACGGTGGAGCTGTACGTTCCGTCGCGCGACGCCGCGAACGCGATCGTGAAGATCGACAAGGCACTGGCCAGACTCGACGCGCCGCTGTCGTCGAAGGCGCTGAAGGCGGCGAAGATCGAGCTGACGCCGCTCTCGCCCGCCGGCTACAGGAAGGCGCTGGAGTCGCGGAAGCTCGACGAGAAGAAGCTCGCCGAGATGCGCGCCGAGGGGAAGAAGCAGGGCGTGCCGGAGAAAGAGATCGAGATGATGCTCGAGCTGGCGCAGGCACTCGACTCCTCCGACCGCGAGGTCGCCGAGGGTTCCATCTTCCTCGCCGGACGCCGGGATGCCTTCGACCGGATCTACCGCGTCGACATCCTCGGCAGCGACGGGCAGCCGATCGCCACGCCGCAGCGCTCGACCAGCATGCGCGGCGACGACGGCATCATGACCATCGTGCCCTCCTCCGCGCCGCCGGAGGACGCGGCGCTGCAACTGTACGTGATCACGCAGAAGGCGCGCGTCACCGCGCCGTTCGAGCTGACGGTGGAGCTGCCATGAAGAAGAGCTTTCGTCTCGCCAGAGCGGGGCAGGCTGAAGCCTGCCCTACGTTCAGCACGCCGAACGAAGGCTGGGCTTCAGCCCGGCCCGCGCTCGCCATGGTCATGTTCGTGGCTGCTTTCGCATTGCAGGCGCAGAAGCCGGCCGAGGTGGTGGTGAATCAGGTCAACGACCGCCGCAGCGCCAGCTCGACGTTCTCCAACCTGACCATCGGCATCGAGCTGCCGTCCGTGGAGGCGAAGACCGTGGCCGCCTCGCGCGTGCTCGTGCGCACCGCGACCGACGACTCGGGAGCGGACCTCGTCGCCCGCGACGCGGAGGAGCCGATGCTCTACCCGAACGTGCGCGACGAAGGAGCGATCAGCGTGTCGATGACGCTGAACAATCCCGCGCGCACGGCCACGAAACTGCGCGAGGCCAGCGGGGAGATCGAGCTGTACATGCCGTCGAAAGACCCGAACAGCACCGCCGACATCGCCAAAGTCCTCCCCGCCTCGGGCAAGCCGCTGTCGCACAAGGCGCTCAAGGCGAACGGCGTCGAGATCGCCTTCCTCACCGCCGCGCAGCTCGACGCGGAGAACAGGAAGCGCGAGGAGTACGCGCGCCTCGAGCTCGACGAGAGTGAAGTGGCGGTGCGCATCAAGGACCCGCAGAACCGCATCCACGAGATGGGCTACGTCGACGCGAAGGGAGAGCTCCAGCGCGTCAGCACGCGCGGCGACGAGGGGCTGACCATCATCTCGACGTGGAGCGGCAAGCCGCAGCCGGACTGGAAACTGCGCGTGCAGATGAAGACGCCGAAGACGGTGGTGCGGGTGCCGTTCGTGTTGAAAGACATCGCACTGCCGTAGCGGAGCGCCGGCGTCCTCGCCGGCTGCCGCGGCGGCGTCCCGCGCCGGCGCCCCCGCGTGGCGGCGAGGACGCCGCCACGGCAGCCGCCGGGACGGCGGCGCTCCTATTTCATCCGCAGCAGGCGCGCCGTGAGGCGCGGCAGGTGCCGCTGCAGCCTGATTGCGTGGATCTCCTTGCCGCCGACGTGCACCTCGCGCTTCCCCGCCGCCACCCCGCGCACGATCACCGACGCCGCCTCCTCGGGGAGCATGGCGTTGGCGTGCGTGTCGTCGAGCCGGCCGTGCGGCGTGCCGTCGCCCGTCAGCGCGTTCTCCGACACCTTCGTCCGCACGTAGCCGGGGCAGACGATGGTCACGCGGATGCCGTGCTGGTGCGTCTCGGCGCGCAGCGTGTTGAAGAAGCCGTGCAGCGCGTGCTTCGACGCCGCGTACGCGGAACGCAGCGGCACGCCGACGTAGCCGATCACGCTGCTGATCGGCACGAGATGCCCGGAGCGCCGCGCCAGCATCGACGGCAGCACCGCCTTCGTCAGCGCGATCGCGCCGAAGTAGTTGATCTCCATGATCTCGCGGTCGATGTCGAGACTCGTCTCCGCGGCGAGCGAGCGCTGGCTGACGCCGGCGCTCGGCACGAGGATGTCGACCTCCCCCGCCTCGCGCGCGGCCAGCGCGATCGCGGACGCGTCGCGCACGTCGAACGGCAGCACCACGTGTCGCGACGGCTCGACGCAGCTCGCGCGCACGCGCTCCAGCTCCGCCGCGTTGCGCGCGGAGAGGATCACCCGCGCCCCTTCGCGGCTCCACGCCACCGCGAGTGCCTCGCCGATGCCGGACGACGCGCCGGTGATCCAGACCGTCTTCATTGCAGGTTCTCGAGGATCGTGGCCGCGCCCTGGCCGCCGCCGACGCACATCGTGACCATGCCGTACTTCGATTTCCTGCGGCGCATCTCGCCGAGGATCTGCACGGTGAGCTTCGCACCGGAGGCGCCGAGCGGATGGCCGAGGGCGATCGCGCCGCCGTTGACGTTCACGCGCTCCTGGTCCATCCCCAGCTCGCGCATGACCGCGAGCGCCTGGCAGCCGAAGGCCTCGTTCAGCTCGACGACGTCCATGTCCTCGAGCTTCAGTCCCGCGAGCTTCAGGGCCTTCGGCACGGCCACGACCGGACCCATGCCCATGATCTCCGGCGGCACGCCTCCTACGGCGTACGAGACGAAGCGCGCCAGCGGCTTCAGGCCCAGCTCCTCGGCGCGCTTGCGCGACATCACGATCACCGCGGCGGCGCCGTCCGAGGTCTGCGACGAGTTGCCGGCGGTGACGACGCCCTTCGCGTGGAAGACTGGCTTCAGCTTCGCCAGCGCCGCGGGATTCGTGTCCGCGCGCGGGCCTTCGTCTTGATCGAAAGTGAAGCGCTCGACGTTCTCCGCGTCGCGGATCTCGACGGCGAGCGGCACGATGCCGTCCTCCGCGAACTTCCCCGCCTGCTGCGCGGCGATGGCCAGCGTGTGGCTGCGCAGCGCGAAGGCGTCCGCATCCTCGCGCGACACGCCGTACTTGCGCGCGACGTTCTCCGCGGTCAGGCCCATGCTCAGGTAGACGTCGGGGCGCTCTTCGACGAGCGTCGGGTTCGGGCGGAACTTGTTGTTGCCGCGCACGAGGCTCATCGACTCCGTGCCGCCGGCGATGATGATCTCGGCCATGCCGGCCATGATCCGCTCCGCCGCGTTGGCGATGGTCTGCGAGCCGGACGAGCAGAAGCGGTTGACCGTGACCGCGGCCACGCTGTCCGGCAGTCCCGCCCGCAGCGCCGCGATGCGCGCCACGTTGGTCCCCGACTCCCCCTCGGGCGTCGCACATCCGACGATCACGTCGTCGATCTGCGCCGGATCGATCTGCGGATTTCGCGCGAGCAGCGCGCGGATCACCTCCGCGGCCATGTCGTCCGGACGGGTGGTGCGCAGCGAGCCGCGCGGCGCCTTGCCGACCGCGGTACGCAGGCCGGCTACGATGACTGCTTCGTTCATGACTCCTCCTTGATCCAACGTAGGGCAGGCTTCAGCCTGCCCATGGACAGGCTGAAGCCTGTCCTACGTTCATACCCCAGGGACAGGCTGAAGCCTGTCCTACGTGAATTGAATGCAGGTGACGCTCCCGTGTGCGAACAGCTTCCCCTGCGCGTCGACGATGCGTCCTTCCGCGGTCGCGGTGCGCGTGCCCGCGTGCACGACCGTGCCGGTGCAGGTGAGCGGACTGTCGCTGCGCCGGATCGCGCGCACGTAGTTGATCTTCATCTCCAGCGTGGTGAACACCCTCCCGGCCGGCATGACCGTGTTCACCGCGCAGCTCAGAGCCGTATCGAGCAGCGTCGCCGCCAGGCCGCCGTGCGCGATCCCGAGTCCGTTCTCGTGCTCGGGCCGCACCTCGGCCGTGATCGACACGCGCCCTTCCTCGACCTCGGTCATGCGCATGCCGAGGAGACGCACCATCGGCGCACCCTCGATGTCGCCCGCGGCGACGCGGCGCATGTACTCGAGTCCGGACATCGAATCGCGCATCAGTTCCTCGTTAATTTCTCAGGGGCTTCCCGTTCTTCAGCATGTATTGAATGCGATCCATCGTCTTCTGCTGCCCCAGCAGCTCGACGAACACCTCGCGCTCCAGGTCGAGCAGATACTGCTCGCTCACCCACTGCCCGCTCGACAGCTCGCCGCCGCAGAGAATGTGCGCGAGGCGGCCGCTGATGAACGCGTCGTACTCGCTCATGTAGCCGCCCTGCTGCAGGACGTAGATCGCGGCTTTGAGTCCCGCACGCACGTCGCGGCCCGCGGCGTAGCAGCCGTCGTGCAGCACCGGCGGGGCGTAGCCCGCGGACGCCAGCTCGAGCACTTCCTGCTTCGCCTCGTGCAGCAGGTGATCGCGATTCATGACCACGCGATCGGCCTCGGACATGAAGCCGAAGACGCGCGCCTCGGCGCCGCTGCTCGATACCTTCGCTGCGCCGACGACTTCGAGGATGCGCTGCACGAACGGCAGCGCGTCGGCGCCGGGCGTCAGCTTCATCGCCGGTGAGACGATGCGCCGCACCATCTCCTTGCAGCCGCCCGCGCCGGGGATCAGCCCGACGCCGACTTCGACGAGGCCCATGTACGTCTCCCCCGCCGCCACGATGCGCGACGCCGCGAGACAGACCTCCACGCCGCCGCCGAGCGTGCGCCCGAACGGCGCCGCGACGACGGGCTTCGCGGCGAAGCGCACGCGCATGAGCGCGTCCTGCATCTCCTTCACCGCCGCGCGCGCATCACCGGCCAGGCCGCCGGCGAGATTCGCGCCGACGCAAAAGTCCGCGCCCTCATTGCCGATGACGAGACCCGCCCAGTCGCCGCGCTCCAGCTCGTCGATGCTCGCCAGGAGCATCTCGCGGATGTCGGCGTCGAGGGTGTTCATCTTCGTGTGGAACTCGAGACAGAGCACGCCGTCGCCGAGGTCGCGCAGGCTCGCGCCCTTGTTCTCCCTGACCACGGGAGCGTCCTTCAACGCGATCTGCCGCGGATCCCTCGAGATCTCCGCGTACGACTTCGACGCCGGCTCGTACACGTGGCCGTCGCGATAAAAGGATGTGTGGCCGGCCGCGAGCATCTCGCGCACCCACGGCGCCACCGCGACGCTGTGTTTCTCCATCGCGTCCGCGGTCTCCGCGACGCCGAGCGCGTCCCAGAGCTCGAACGGCCCGAGGTCGTGCGAGAAGCCCCAGCGCACCGCGCGGTCGATGCTCACCAGGTCGTCGCTGATCTCCGGCACGCGCCGCGCGGCATAGCCCAGCGATCCGTAGACGGCGTGCCGCGCGAGCTCGCCCACTTTGTCGTCGAGCTGCAGCACGTGCTTCAGCCGCTCCGGCAGCGAGCGGATCTTCGACGCCTCGGCCAGCGACGGCAGCTGCGGCTCGATGCGGTCGCGGTACTGGCCGGTCTTGAAGTCGAGCGTCTGGATGTTCTTGCCGTCCTTCTTGTAGAAGCCCTGCCCGGTCTTGTCGCCGAGGCGGTTCTGGTCGAGCTGCGACATCCGCAACTGCTCGAACTTCTCGGAGCGCAGCACCTCGCGCGACTCGTCGTCGGGGATCAGGTCGTAGAGGTTGCGCGCCACACCGCTCGCCACGTCGAAGCCGACCAGGTCCTGCAGACGGAAAGCCGCGGTCTTGGGACGTCCGATGAGCGGGCCGGCGATGGCGTCCACTTCCTCGATGGTGTAGTCGCGGTTGAGCACGAAGTCGTTCAGCGACGCGCCGCCGATCGAGGCCAGGCGGTTGGCGATGAAGTTCGGCGTGTCCTTGCACACCACCACGCCCTTGCCGAGGCGCTGCTCCGCGAAGTCGCGCACGAACTGCGTGATCTCGGGCGACGTCTCCTTCGTCGGGATGACCTCGAGCAGCTTCATGTAGCGCGGCGGATTGAAAAAGTGCGTGCCGATGAAGTGCGCCTTGAAGTCGTCCGAGGCGTTGACCGCGAGCTGCGCGATCGGGAGCCCCGAGGTGTTCGAGGAGACGATCGAGTCCGGCTTGCGCAGGCGGTCGATGCGCGCCACGAGGTCTCGCTTCGCGCCCAGCTCCTCGAAGATCGCCTCGACGATCCAGTCGCCCTCCGCGATCCACGCCTCGTTCTGCTCGACGTGGCCGACCGTGACCAGGTCCGCGGTGTCGGGCGTGAAGAACATCGGCGGCTTGTGCTTCTTCAGTCGCTCGAGCACGCCTTGCGGGGCGACGTCGAGCAGGTAGACGGGAATCCCCGCGTTGGCGAAATGCGCGGCGATGCCGCCGCCCATGGTTCCGGCGCCGATGACGACGGCGCGGCTGATGGTTCGGGTCATTGGTTACTGCTCCTCTCGCAATACTCGTCTCAGGATCTTCCCCACTGCCGATTTCGGCAGCGACTCACGAATCTCGATCTGCGCGGGACGCTTGAACTCCGCGAGGTCGCGCGCGCAATGCGCCTGCAGGTCGTCGGCCGTCGCATTGGCCTCGGGCTTCAGCACCACGAACGCCTTCACCACCTCGCCGCGGTACGAGTCGGGCACGCCGATGACGCACGCCTCCAGCACCGCCGGATGCGCGAACAGCACCGACTCGACCTCGGCCGGATAGACGTTGAAGCCCGACACGATGACCATGTCCTTCTTGCGCGAGACGATGGTGGTGAAGCCGTCCGCGTCCATCGTGGCCACGTCGCCGGTGTGCAGCCAGCGCACGCCACTCGCGTCCGTGCGGATCGTCTGCGCCGTCTCCTCGGGACGGTTCCAGTAGCCCTTCATCACCTGCGGCCCGGCGATGCAGAGCTCTCCTTCTTCGCCTAGCGCGACCTCGCGCGTCCCTTCGACGAGGTCGACGATCTTCTGGTCGGTGTCGGGCAGCGGGATGCCGATCGTCCCCGGCTTGCGCACCGACAGCGACGGGCTCGTATGCGTCACCGGCGACGCCTCGGAGAGCCCGTAGCCTTCGCTGAGCATGCCGCCGGTGAGCTGCTCGAACTGCTCCAGCACTTCCACCGGCAGCGGCGCGGAGCCGCTGTTGAACGCGCGGATTTTGTCGAGGCCGTACTCGCGCGAGCGCGGGTGGTTGAGCAGCGAGATGAAGAGCGTCGGGACGCCGGGAAAGTACGTCGGGCGATAGTCGCGCACGGCGTTCAGCAGTTGTTCGACGTCGTACTTCGGAATGAGGATCTGCAGCCCGCCGAGCCACGTGCCGGCCATCAGGCCGACGGTGAAGCCGTAGATGTGAAAGAACGGGATGACCAGCAGGTAGCGCTCGTCGCCGCGGCGCAGCGACGGCACGTGCAGCGTCGTCGTCTGCACCACGTTCGCGAAGATGTTGTAGTGCGTGAGCATCGCCCCTTTCGGCGTGCCGGTCGTGCCGCCGGTGTACTGCAGCACGGCCACGTCGTTCTCGGGATCGATGTGCACTCTTGGGAGCTGCGGCACGTCGACGCCGGCAATGGCCTGCTCGAAGGAGCCCGGCTGCGCGAAGCCGGTGACGAGCAGCGTCTCGATGCCCGCGTTCTGCGCCGCCGGCGCGAGCATGTCGAGCACGACCAGCACGCGCATGCCGCTGTCCTCCGCGACGACGCCCACTTCGCGCGCGGTGTAGAGCGGGTTCACGTTCACCACGATCGCGCCGATGCGCAGAATGCCGAACACCGCGATCAGGTACTGCGGGCAGTTCGGCAACATGATCCCGACGCGGTCGCCCTTGACGATGCCCATGCGCGCCAGCGCCGTCGCGAAACGGTCGCTGCGGTCCTTGACCTCCCCGTACGTGAGCGTCTGCCCGAAGAACGCGGTGGCCGGTTTGTCGGGGACGTCGGAGGCGGCGATGCGGAGGATGTCCGTCAGCGGCCGCCGCGGATAGTTGAGGTTCGGGCGCACCCAGTAGTCGAAGTGGGAGTACCAGGGTTTAGACATCAGTCCTCCTTTTAGGAGTGCGGCGGCCGCAGCCGCCGCTTTCTGAGCCGGCCACGTCAGGCCTGCGACATACGAAAGCGGCGGCTAACGCCGCCGCACTCCTAAACAATCGTGCCTCCCCCATCCACCGCGATCACCTGCCCCGTCACGTAGCTCGACGCATCCGAGGCCAGGAAGAGCGCGACCCCTTTCAACTCGCCGGCGGCGCC
>DASUSL010000382.1:0-10500 GCA_036375135.1 Thermoanaerobaculia bacterium
CCGCCCGGGCAGCCGGCGAGGACGCCGGCGGTCCGCCTGGTGGCTTGTCCTCGCGCTGGCGCTCGCCGCGTGCAACAGGAGCGCGGAGACCGCACAGCACGCCCCCCGCGCGCAGGACATCATCCTCGTCACCATCGACACGTGGCGCGCCGACGCCACCGGCTTCGGCGGCAACGCACGCGTGAAGACGCCGTTTCTCGACTCGCTGGCCGCGAAGGGAACGGTCTTCACCAACGCGCACGCGCACAACGTCGTCACGCTGCCGTCGCACGCGAACATCCTCACCGGACTGCTGCCGTATCAGCACGGCATCCGCGACAACGCCGGCTTCACGCTCGACGCGAAGCACGAGACCGTCGCGGCGATGCTCAAGCGCGCCGGCTACACGACCGGTGCGTTCGTCGGCGCGTTCCCGCTCGACGCGCGCTTCGGCCTCGACAAAGGCTTCGACGTCTACGACGACAACTACGGCAAGGGGCAGGCGGCGTTCGACTTCTCGATTCAGGAGCGCCGCGCCGACTCGGTGCTGCAGGCCGCCACGGACTGGTGGCGCGGCAACGAGGGACGCAAGCGCTTCCTCTGGGTGCACGTCTACGATCCGCACGCGCCGTACACGCCGCCGGCGCCTTTCTCCGGCTACCTGGGGGAGGTGGAGTACGTCGACCAGCAGCTCGCCAATGCATTCGGCTCGCTGACCGGCGATCCGCTGATCATCGTCACCGCCGATCACGGCGAAGCGCTCGGCGATCACGGCGAGATCACGCACGGTCTCTTCGCCTACGAGGCGACGCTGAAAGTGCCGCTGCTCGTGAGCGGGGGAGGGACGCCGCACGCGACGAAGAACGAAGCGGTGCGCCACGTCGACATCGTCCCGACGATCCTCGAGGCCGCGGGCGTGACGCCGCCCGCGACGCTGGCCGGCGCGTCGCTGTTCAAAGGCGGCGATCGCGACACGTACTTCGAGGCGCTCTCCGCGAATCTCAATCGCGGCTGGGCGCCACTGACCGGCGTCATTCGCGGCGGCGTGAAGTACATCGACCTGCCGGTGATCGAGCTGTACGACCTGCCGGCCGATCCGGCGGAGAAGACGAACGCAGCGAACGAGCGGCGCCGCGACGTCGACGCCGCGCGCAAGTTCCTCGCGCCGCTGCGCGCCAGTCTCGCGCCGGCGCCGCGCACGATGTCCGCCGAGGCCATGGCGCGGCTGCGCAGCCTCGGCTACGTCAGCGGCACCGCGACCGCGAAGACGACGTACACCGCCGCCGACGACCCGAAGAACCTCATCCATCTCGACACGAAGCTGCACGAGGCCGTGGCGTCGTTCCAGCGCAAGCAGCCGGAGCAGGCGCTCCGGCTCGCGCGCGAAGTCGTGGCCGAGCGTCCCGACATGGCCGGCGGGCGGGAAATGCTCGCGCTGATGCTGCGGCAGAACGGGCGGCTCGAGGAGGCGCTGGCCGAGCTGGAGCAGCTCTGCCGCCGCCCCGAGGCCACCGACGACAATCGCGTCCAGCTCGCGCTGCTGCTGTCGGAGACGGGACGTCCCGAGCGCGCGGCGGAGATGCTCGAGCCGCTGTCGGTCGGCTCGGACAATCCCGATCTCCTCAACGCGTACGGCGTCGCGCTCGCGGATGCGGGCAGGCCGTCGGACGCCATCGTCCAGTGGCAGCGCGTGCTGCAGATGGACGACGCGAATGCGCCCGCGCACCAGAACATGGGCATCGTCGCGCTGCGCGGCAACGACGTGCGCGCCGCGCGCACGCACCTCGCGCGCGCCCTCGAGCTCAACCCGCGACTGCCGCTCGCGCTGAACACCCTCGGCGTCATCAGCGCGCGCGAGAACGACCTGCGCACCGCCGTCGCGTACTGGAACAAAGCCATCGAGCTCGACCCGCAGCAGTTCGACGCGCTGTACAACTCCGGACTCGTGCAGACGCAGGCCGGCCAGTACGCCGAGGCGCGCAAGGCGCTCGAGCAGTTCGTGAGAACGGCGCCGTCGCCGAAATACGACAAGGACCGCGAAACCGCCAGGCGCGCCCTGCAGTTCATTTCCAGGAGTGCGGCGGCAAAGCCGCCGCTTCAGTAAACGTACGGTGTACGTCGCGTTTCCCAAAGCGGCGGCCGGGCCGCCGCACTCCTAAACGGCCTACAATCACCGCATGAACAAACGTGCGCTGTGCGTAGTGCTGGCGGTGACGACCGCCCTGTCGACATTCGCGCAGAACTTCTCCGAATCCGTGCAGGTCACGGTCGTCGAAGTGCCGGTGCAGGTCGTCGATCGCGCGGGCAAGCCCGTGCGCGGGCTGACCATGGCCGACTTCGAGCTGTACGACGAAGGGAAGCGCGTGAACATCACCGGCTTCGACGCGCTGGAGATGTCCTCGCTGGTGAGTGATACCAGCAAGCCGCTCCCGCCGGCCGCGTACCGCAACTTCCTCCTCCTCTTCGACCTCTCCCACTCCTCGCCCGGCAACATCGGCCGCGCGCAGGACGCGGCGCGCCAGTTCGTCACGAAGCATCTCGGCCGCCGCGATCTGGTGGGCGTGGCCACCTACGGCGCGGAGCACGGCTTGGCGCTGCTGACCAGCTTCACCGCCGACCGCGCGCTGCTCGACCACGCCATCGCCACCCTCGGCGCGCCGAAGTACTTCAAGATGGCCGATCCGCTGCGCATCGCCACGCCGTCGCCGACCGGCAGCCAGCCGGCGCAGGAGCGTGCGAACGTCCTCGAAACGCCGGGCGCCGCGCTCGAAGAGCTGCAGCGCGAGATGAACACCATGGCCCAGGCCCGTCACGACGACGAGCAGCGCACGCGGCTGCGGACGCAGTTCCGGCAATTCTCCGGCGTCGCGCGGGCGCTCGACCGGCTGAAGGGACAGAAGCAGATCATCCTGCTGTCCGAGGGCTTCGATCCGCGGCTCGTGCAGGGGCGGCAGGAACTCGGCGCGCAGGCCACGCAGCAGCAGAACGCGGCCGTCGAGTCGGGAGAGATCTGGAAGGTGCAGTCCGACGACCGCTTCGGCTCCGCCACCTCGTCGCGCGAGATCGACGAGATGTCGGCGATCTTCCGCCGCTCCGACGTCACGCTGCACGCCATCGACATCAAGGGACTGCGCACCGAGGTCGACGCCGCCGCCGGCCGCCGCGTCTCCGCCAACGACTCGCTCTTCCTCATCGCGCGCCCGACCGGCGGCAACGTCTTCCAGAACGCCAACGACCTCGGCAGGAACTTCGCCGATCTCGTCGCGCAGCAGGACATGGTCTACGTCCTTTCCTTCGAGGCGCGCGGCGGGCAGGGGGGCAAGTACCACAAGCTGAAGGTGAAGGTGAACAAGCCGGGCGTGGGGCGCGTACAGCATCGCGACGGCTACTACGAGTCGTCCGGCAGGATCTCGGCGATCGAGCAGAACCTCACCCTCGCCGAGATCATGATGACCGACATCCCGGTGCGCGACGTGCCGCTGTCGCTCTTCGCCGTCGGCATGCCGTCGCGCGAAGGCGCGGGCCGCGTCCCGGTGAACGTCGAGCTGCCCGGACCGAAGATGCTCGAAGGGGTGACCGGCAACAGCGTCACCGCGAACCTCTTCGTCTACGCCTTCGACGAGCAGAATCAGGTGCAGGACTTCCTGCAGCAGCGCGTCGGTCTCGACGTCGCGAAAAGCGGCGAGCAGCTCCGCAACGGCGGCATGCGCTACGTCGGCACGCTGCGCGTTCCGCCGGGCAAGTACACGATCAAGGCGCTGACCCGCATCGACGAGACGGGGAAGGTCGGTTTCACGCGTACGTCGGTGGTCGTACCGGAAGGAAAGTCGCCCGCCGTCCTGGCGCCGGTCCTCCTCGGCACGCGCGCGAACTGGATCAACATCGCCGCGCCGGGCCGCAGCGCCGACGCCGTGAGCGCGTTCTCCGCGACGGGGCAGGCGTACACGCCCGACGCGCAGCCGAAGCTCACCACGCCCGGCGCGTACCGTCTCGCGCTCTTCCTGCACGAGACGCCCGCCGACAAGCTGCAGATCACGCCCGCGCTCCTCGGGCCGGACGGCGCGCCGCAGGCCGCGAACGTGGCGCTGATCGGGCGCACCGAGACCGACGCGCAGGGCTCGTCCAAAGTCGTGCTCGAGTTCAAGCCGCCGCAGCTCGCCGCCGGCGACTATCGGCTGCAGTTGACCGTCACGCCGCAGGGCGGCGCGCCGTCGGTCGTGACCATGCCGTTCTCGGTGCAATGATGAAAACGCTCGCCCTGCTCCTCATCCTCACGCTGCCGCTCGACGCGCAGCAGCTCAGCGAGACCATCAGCGTCACCGTCGTCGAAGTGCCGGTCACCGTCGTCGACCGCGCCGGCAAGCCGGTGCGCGGCTTGACGAAGGATCAGTTCGAAGTCCTCGTCGACGGGAAGCGCGTGCCGGTCACCGGCTTCGACACCATCGACATGGCCACCCTCGACGAGCGGACGAGGGTCTCGCCGGCGACGCCCGTGCCTGCCGCGGCGTACCGCAACTTCCTGCTCCTCTTCGATACGTCGGGCTCCACGCCCGGCTCGATCCGGCGCGCGCAGAAGGCGGCCAGCGACTTCGTCGCCAACCATCTGAAGGGGCGCGATCTGGCCGCCGTGGCCACGACCAACGTCGAGAAGGGGACGCAGGTCCTGTCCAGCTTCACCTCCGATCGGGAGTTCCTGCAGCACATGATCGAGAACGTGATGGAGCCGACGTACATCAAGGGGTCGGATCCGCTGCTGCTCGCCGGCCCGCCGAAGACCGACGTCGACCCGAAGAACGCCAGGACGCGCCAGCGCCAGGAGGAGAAGCAGGAAGCAGAGCGCGCGATCATCGAGCGCCACAATCTCGCCGCGAGGCGCGCGTACGAGGAGGAGCAGCGCGGGCGTCTGGCCACCGAGTTTCGCGACCTCGGCTCGCTCGCGAAGATGCTCGACCGCCTGCCGGGGCAGAAGCAGATCATCTTTCTGTCCGAGGGATTCGATCCGACGCTCGTGCAGGGGAGGGGCAACCTCTCCGAGAAAGCGACGCAGGAAGAGAACGAGCGCATCGAGCGCGGCGAGATCTGGAAGGTCACGACCGAGCAGCGCTTCGGCAGCAACGCCGCCGCCACGCAGATCCGCGAGATGGCGGAGCTCTTCAAGCGCTCCGACGTCCGCCTGCACGCCATCGACATCAAGGGACTGCGCGGCGAAGTCGACGCGCTGGCCGGCGTGCAGCAGACGCTGAGCACGACCGAGGGACTGCATCTCATCACGCGTCCGACCGGCGGCACGGTGTTCAAGAACGCCACCGATCTGCGCCGCAACTTCGACGAGCTGATGCGGCAGCAGGAGCACGTCTACGTGCTCGCCTTCGAGTCGAAGCGCACCTTCGATCCCGGCGCGTTTCACGAGATCAAAGTGAGAGTGCCGTCGCAGCGCGGGCTGCAGGTCACGCACCGCGCCGGCTACTACGAGACCTCGCCGTATCCGCCGACCGAGTTCGAGCAGACCCTCTCGCTGGCCGGTTTGCTGATGACGGAAAGCGAGCGCAACGACGTGCCGCTGACCATCACCGCCTCGCCGCTGCCGTCGCAGGGGAAGGTGCCGGTGGTGATCGAGGTGCCGGCCGCGGGACTGCTGAAGGACGGAGAGGAGAGCGTCGTCACGGCGGACCTCTACCTGTACGCGTTCGACAGCCAGAACCATGTCCGCGACTTCCTGCAGCAGCGTCTCGGCGTCGATCTCGCCCGCAACGGCGAGCGTCTGCGCGACGGCGGCCTGCGCTACGTCTCCACGCTCGACCTCCCGCCGGGGCAGTACGTGCTGAAGGCGCTGGTGCGCGTCGACGAGAGCGGACGGGTCGGGCTGACGCGGCGCGTGATCGACGTTCCGGAAACAAAGATTTCCGCAACTTTTTTGCATCCTGTGCAAAACGGAGTGAACGTGGCCGCGCCCGGCCGCAGCGACGTGGCGGTGATGGCGTACAGCACGCCCGAGCAGCGCTACGTGCCGGTGCTGCATCCGACCCTGCGCGGCGCCTCGCGCCTCGCCCTGTTCGGCGCCGAACGGACGACAGGCTTCAGCCTGTCGTTTGCGCCGCCCATGGACAGGCTGAAGCCTGTCCTGCGTCTGCTCGAGTCCGCCGAGGATCGCATCCTGCTCGAGCTCGACCCGACGGGATTGCAGGCCGGCGAGTACACGCTGATGCTCGAAGGCGCCGCGTTGCCCTTCCGCGTGGAATAGTGGAGCGCCGCCGTCCCGGCGGCTGCCCGGGCGGCGTCCCGCCGCCCGCCCGCCCCGGGGCGCAGGCGCGGGACGCCTGCGCTGCAGCCGGCGGGGACGCCGGCGCTCCGCTTATACTTCCCCCGATTGCAGAACGGCGTCTCTGAATTCGAGCAGCGCATCGGGTACACCTTCCAGAAGCGCGAGCTGCTCCGCCGCGCGCTCACGCACAAGTCCTACTCCCACGAGGCCAAGGAGCTCGACGTCCGCCACAACGAGACCTTCGAGTTCCTCGGCGACTCGGTGCTCGGCTTCGTCATCGGCGACTTCCTCTTCAACCACTTCCCGCACCTCGACGAGGGCGCGCTCTCGAAGATGAAGGCCTTCCTCGTCAGCGCTCCCAGCCTGGCCGCGAAGGCGCGCCATTACGGCATGGGCGACGTCATCCTCCTCGGTGTCGGCGAGGAGAAGACCGGCGGGCGCAACAAAGACTCGCTGCTGGCCAACCTCTTCGAGGCGATGATCGCCGGGATCTATCTCGACGGCGGCATCGAGGCGGCGCGCGAGCTCATCGAGCGCTCGTTCCGCGAGGACATCGAGAAGATCGACCAGCAGGACCTCCTTTTCCGCGACTTCAAGACCGCGCTGCAGGAGATCGCGCAGGGGCGCGGCCTGCCGCTGCCGGAGTACAACGTCGTCGACCAGGTCGGCCCCGATCACGACAAGACCTTCATCGTCGAGGTGAAGATCGGCAGCCTGGTCACGCGCGGCGAAGGATCGTCGAAGAAAGAAGCGCAGCAGCAGGCGGCGAAACAGGCGCTGCAGGAGTTCCCCGCGAGGTACGGATGATGGAAAGAGAAAAGAGGAAAGAGGAAAGAGGAAGGAGACGGCGGCGGGCGGCCTCTTTCCTCCTTCCTCTTTTCTCTTTCCTCTGTCTCGTCTCGAGGAAAGAGGAAAGAGGAAAGAGAGGGCGGCGGGCGGCCTCTTTCCTCCTTCCTCTTTTCTCCTTCCTCTGCCTCGTCTTCCTCGACTCCGCCCACGCCCAGCGCACCGACCTCGATCGCATCCGCTCCGACATCAGCCGCATGCGCACGCGCCTGGAAGAAGTGCGGCGGCAGGCGCAGTCGGCGGCGCGCGAGCTGGAGGAAGTCGACCTCGAGCTGAACATCCGCACGCGGGAGCTCGAGCTGGCCGCGGCCGCGGAGGCGAAGCTCACCGGCGAGCAGCAGGCCATCGAGGGACAGATCGCCGCGCTCGTGCCGCGCCTCGAGCAGCAGAAGCGCGACCTGCGCAAGCGGCTGGTCGTTCTCTACCGCCTCGGCTCGCTCAGCTACCTGCGCATGTTCCTCTCCCTCGACGACGAGCAGAACCCGCTCGAGGCGATGTCGATGCTCAGCTATCTCGTCACGCGCGACGCGCGGCTCGTGTCGCAGTTCCAGGGCGCGCGGCAGCAGCTCGCGTCGCGGCGGCAGGAGCTCGCCGACCGGCAGTCGCGCCTGCGCCAGACGCGCGTCATCGTCGAGCAGCGGCGCGTGGCCGTCATCGCCGCGCGCGAGCAGCAGCAGCGCGTCCTGGCCAGGCTGAGGACCGAGGAGACCGGCGCGGAGCAGCAGCTCGCGGCGCTGGAAGAGAAGGCGCGGCGGCTGCAGCGACTCGTCGACGTACTGTCACAACAGCAGCGCGGCATGCCGACGACACTGGACATCCGCAGCGTGCAGGGGGCGCTGGAGTGGCCGGCCAGGGGAAAAGTCTTCGAGCGCTTCGGGCGTCAACGTAACCCGAAGTTTTCAACCTTCACCATCAATAACGGCCTGAAAATCGAAGCGGTTGCCGGCACGCAGGTGCGCGCGGTGTTCCAGGGAACAGTTCTTTTTTCCCAGTGGTTCAAAGGCTATGGAAATCTGATCATTCTCGATCACGGCAACCGGGTCTTCTCGCTGTACGGCAACCTCAAGGCGCCGGCGGTCGCGGTAGGCGACAAGATCGCCACCGGCCAGCCGATTGCAGGAGTGGGCGAGAGCGAGGAAACGGGCTCAGGCCATCTGTACTTCGAGATTCGAACGAACAATCAGCCCGAGGATCCCCAGAAGTGGCTGCGATGATGACAAAAAAACGAATCGCCTTTCTCTCCCTCTCCGTGGCCCTGATGGTCACGCTGCTCGCCGGCGCCCTCTTCGGCCAGCAGGCCCCGAAAACCAACGTCTACCGCTACCTGAGCATCTTCTCGGAAGTGTTCGACCTGGCGCGGACGAACTACGTCGAGCCGGTGTCGTCCGACGCGCTGCTCGAAGGCGCGTTCAGCGGCGTCACCGACGCCATCGACGAGTTCAGCTACTACGTCCCGCCGGCGCAGATGAACGCCTACAAGAACTTCCAGGAAGTCGAGGACAACGGCCTCGGCCTCATCGTCACCAAGCGCTTCGGCTACGCGTTCGTCATCGCCCCGGTGGCCGGCTCGCCGGCCGAGAAGGCGGGACTCGAGCGCGGCGACTTCATCGAAGCCGTCGACGGCCAGTCGACGCAGAAGATGGCCGTCTGGCAGATCCGCAGCGCGATCAACAAGGCCAGGCCGGTCAAGCTGCAGATCCTCCGCGGCGGCGAGACCAAGCGCGAGACCGTGACCATCACGCCCGCGGCCTTCCATCCGGTGGCGCCGCAGAACGACACGATGCACGGAGTGGCCTACATCAAGATCCCGTACTTCGAGCAGGGATCCGCGGCGCAGTTCCGCACCGCGCTGGAGGACGTGCGCAAGCGCAACCTCCGCAAGCTCATCGTCGACCTCCGCGGCAACGCCGGCGGCTCGGTCGAAGAAGCCATCACCGCCGCGGATGAGCTCCTCACCAGCGGCATCATCACCTCGCTCGACGGCCGCAAGGTCGAGACGAAGCGCTGGCAGGCCAACCGCGACACCGCGTACGACGGCGAGATCCAGGTGCTGACCGACCCGTCGACCGCCGGCGGCGCGGAAGTGTTCGCCGCCGCGATCCGCGGCAACAACCGCGGCAAAGTCATCGGCCTGACCACGTACGGCAAGGCCATCGTGCAGAAGTTCATCGCGCTCCCGAGCGGCGGCGGCGTGCACATGACCGTCGCGCACTACACGACGCCCGACCTCAAGGCCATCGGCGAGACCGGGATCAAGCCCGACGTGATCGTCGACCTCTCCGCGCAGGCCATCCGCGACCCGAACGACAAGAGCGCCAAGAAGAGCGACGAGGATCTCATCCTCGAGAAGGCGCTCGAGCTCTACGGCGTGCAGCAGGCGCGCGTGCCGGAGAAGAAGGCCGCATAATGAGCGGGCTTGCGTAGCTCCTTCAAGACGATTGCAATTCTGGCGGCCATCCCCATCGCGGGGCTGGCCGCTTTCTTTTTGTGGCAGTGGTGGAACGGCGGCGAGCTCCCTCGTGAGACCTATGAGGAAGCGATCCATGTGGGGCGGGCTTCAGCCCGCCCGCAAGCCCGCCCGGAAGCCCGCCCCGAACGGGCTGAAGCCCGTCCCCACATCGAAGCCACGCCACTCCCCAAAGTCACCCCGAAGAAACGACAGCGCTCCGGCGCCGGCGGCGACATCGTCCTGATCATCGACGACCTCGGCTTCGACGGCCAGCCGCTCGACCGCCTCATGGCGCTCGACCCGAACATCAACGCCTCCATCCTCCCGAACGGCACGCGCACCGCGGAGTTCGCGCGCCGTCTCAACGCCCGCGGCTTCGAGATCCTCTGCCACCTGCCGATGGAGCCGCGCGGCGGCGAGACGCCCGGCCGCAACGCCATCCTCACGTCGATGTCCGACGACGAGATCGCCCGCGTCACGCGCGAGAACATCCAGGCCGTGCCGCACGCGGTCGGCGTGAACAACCACATGGGGTCGCGCGCGACCTCCGATCGCCGCGTGATGACCAGCGTCCTCCGCGCGATGCCCGAGGAGCTCTACTTCATCGACTCCCGCACCGCGGCCGGCTCGGTGGCCGAGGACGTCGCCCGCGAGCTGAACGTCCCCACCGCCGCGCGCCACGTCTTCCTCGACGACGTCGCCACGGAGGGAGCGGTGCGCAGGCAGGTGCGCGAGCTGGCCGAGGCGGCGGAGAAACGCGGGGTGGCCATCGGCATCGGCCATCCGTACCCGGTGACGATGCGCGTGCTCGCGGAAGAGCTGCCCGAGCTCCGCGCCCGCGGCTTCCGCCTCGTCCGCGCCAGCGAAGTGGTGCGTTAGCCCCGCGGAGCGCCGGCGTCCCGCCGGCACTCCGGGCGGGGGCGCGGGCGAGACGCCCGCGCGGCAGCCGGCGGGACGCCGGCGC